>NZ_JACUUE010000304.1 GCF_014859475.1 Rhodoferax sp. | reverse complement strand
AAACCATCGTGGTGGCGGGCGACACGCTCAACGACCTGTCAATGTATGCCACCGGCTTCAAGGGCATTGTGGTCGGCGGTGCCGAGCCCGCGCTGATCGAGCGTGTGCGCAAAATGTCACGCGTCTTCATTGCCAAGGACGAGGGCTGCGGCGGTATTTTGAAAGGCCTGGCGCACCACGGCGTGGAGGTTGAAAGCACCCCAAAAGCGCAGCGCCGCATGGACGAACGTGGCGAGGCTGATCTGGTCATGGCCTACCACCGCCCGCCGTTCGACGAGGTGCTCGAAAACGGCGTGCTCAAGCACAAGCGCCCAAAAAGCCCGAACGGCATCATCCCGACGCTGCTCGGCTTTTTTGCCGGCGCGCGCAAAGGCTCATGGGTGGCCTGGTCGCTGCAAGACAGCCGCACCCCGCAAGGCTTTGTGCGCCATGTGCCGGTGGACAAAAAACATTACCCCAACCTCAAGGTGGCGCGCATTGCGCTGACCGCCGAAGACGTGGATATCTTTTACAAGAAGTTTTCCAAAGAGGCTTTCTGGCCGATCATTTTTTCGTTCCCCGACAAGGCCGAGTTCAACCAGGCGCATTGGGAACGTTTTCTGGATGTCAACCGCATCTTTGCCGAGCAAACCGCACGCGAGGCGGCCGAGGGCGCGCTGGTCTGGATTCACGACTACAACCTGTGGATGGTGCCGGCCTTTTTGCGCCCGCTGCGGCCCGATTTGCGCATTGCCTTTTTCCATCACACCGCCTTTCCGTCGAGCGACATTTTCAACATCCTGCCGTGGTACCGCGAGATCATCGGCAGCCTGCTGCAGTGTGATTACGTCGGCTTTCACATCCCGCGCTACGTCGAGAATTTTGTTGACGCGGTGCGCTCGTACACGCCGGTGGAGGTACTTGAATCCGTGCCTTGCGCGCCGCGCTTCATCACCTACGGCTGCGCCCTGGGAGTCGATACCATGACTTCGGCCATCGAGGTCGGCGGGCGCCGCGTCAAGCTCGGCGCGCATCCGGTGGGCATTGACACGGGCCTGATCGAAAACATCGTCACCAAGCCTGCGGTGCAAAAAAAGATCGCCCGCATCAACGCCCTGCTCGACGGCGCCCAAGGCATTGTCTCGATCGAACGCCTTGATTACGTCAAGGGGTCGCTGGAAAAACTGCAGGCCTTCGAGCGCCTGCTGGAACAGTACCCGGAGCTCATCGGCGGTGTGACGCTGCTCAACATCATCACCCCGGCCGCGCCGGGCATGGAAATCTACGAGACGCTGCGCACCGAGGTGGACCGCATTGTGGGTCGCATCAATGGCCGTTTCTCGACGCTCGAATGGACCCCCGTGCGCTATTTTTACCGCTCGCTACCGTTCGAAGACGTGGTGGCGCACTATGCCGCCTGCGACGTGGCCTGGATCACGCCGCTACGCGACGGCCTGAACCTGGTGGCCAAGGAATTTGTCGCCGCCAAAAAGACCACCGGCAGCGCGGGGGTGCTGATTTTGTCGGAGTTTGCCGGCGCCGCTGTCGAGCTGCACGGCGCGCTGCTGACCAACCCCTACGATGCCAATTCGATGTCAAAGGTGTTGCACCAGGCGCTCACCATGGGCGCTGACGAGAAAGCCTACCGCTGCCAGCGCATGGCCGCCATCGTGGCCGACAACAACGTGGTGCAATGGGGCGATGAATTCATGCGTGCGGTGCAGGCTGCCTGAGCCTGTGCCGTGTTGTCATTCTTTTTTTTAGCCAAAGGACTCTGATGTTGAATTTGAAGAAATGTGTACGCGCCCTGCTGGCGCTCACGCTGGTAGCCTCGACAGCAGCGCTGCAAGCGCGCGAGATGGTGAGCGTGGCCAAGGCAGAAATCAACATGCGCGCAGGCGCTGGCACACAGCATGAAGCGCTGTGGAAACTCACCCTTGGTTACCCGCTGGAGGTCACCGGCCGCCAGGGCGAATGGCTCAAGGTGCGCGACTTTGAAAACGACAGCGGCTGGGTTTATCGCCCGCTGGTGGCCAAAACACCCCACATGGTGGTCAAGTCGCGTGTGGCCAATGTGCGCAGTGCACCCAACACGCGCAGCCGCGTGATCGGCCAAGCCGATCACGGCGAAGTGCTGCGCACGCTGGAACACCGCAACGACTGGGTCAGGG
>NZ_JACUUE010000303.1 GCF_014859475.1 Rhodoferax sp. | reverse complement strand
CCCTGACCCAGTCGTTGCGGTGTTCCAGCGTGCGCAGCACTTCGCCGTGATCGGCCTTTCCGAGAATGCGGCTGCGCGTGTTGGGTGCATGGCGCACATTGGCCACACGCGACTTGACCACCATATGGGGTGTTTTGGCCACCAGCGGGCGATAGACCCAGCCGGTGTCGTTTTCGAAGTCGCGCACCTTGAGCCATTCGCCCTGGCGGCCGGTGACCTCCAGCGGGTAGCCGAGGGTGAGTGTCCACAGTGCTTCATGCTGTGTGCCGGCGCCTGCGCGCATGTTGATTTCTGCTTTGGCCACGCTCACCATCTCGCGCGCCTGCAGCGCTGCTGTCGAGGCTACCAGCGTGAGCGCCAGCAGGGCGCGCGACCATTTCTTCAAATTCAACATCAGAGTCCTTTGTCTAAAAAAAAGAATGACAACACGGCACAGGCTCAGGCCGCCTGTGCCGCGCGCATGAATTCATCGCCCCAATGCGCCACATCGTTGTCGGCCACGATGGCGGCCATGCGCTGGCAGCGGTAGGTGCGCTCGTCGGCGCCCATGGTGAGCGCCTGGTGCAACACCTTTGACATCGAGTTGGCGTCGTAGGGGTTGGTCAGCAGCGCGCCGTGCAACTCCACCGCCGCACCGGCGAACTCCGACAAAATCAGCACGCCCGAGGTGCCGATGGCCTTTTTTGTGGCGACAAATTCCTTGGCTACCAGGTTCAGCCCGTCGCGCAGCGGCGTGATCCAGGCCACGTCGCAGGCGGCGTAGTGTGCCACCACGTCCTCGAACGGCAGCGAGCGGTAGAAATAGTGCACGGGGGTCCATTCGAGCGTTGAAAAACGGCCGTTGATGCGGCCCACAATGCGGTCCACCTCGGTGCGCAGCGACTCGTAGATTTCCATGCCCGGCGCGGCCGGGGTGATGATGTTGAGCAGCGTGACTTCACCGATCATCTCGGGGTGCTGTTCCAGCAGGCGCTCGAAGGCCTGCAGTTTTTCCAGCGACCCCTTGACGTAGTCGAGCCGCTCGATCGAGACGATGCCTTTCACGCCGTTGAGCAGGGCGTTGATGCGGGCGATCTTTTTTTGCACCGCAGGCTTGGTGACGATGTTTTCGATCAGGCCCGTGTCAATGCCCACCGGATGCGCGCCGAGCTTGACGCGGCGCCCGCCGACCTCGATGGCCGAAGTCATGGTATCGACTCCCAGGGCGCAGCCGTAGGTGATGAAGCGCGGCGCGCAAGGCACGGATTCAAGTACCTCCACCGGCGTGTACGAGCGCACCGCGTCAACAAAATTCTCGACGTAGCGCGGGATGTGAAAGCCGACGTAATCACACTGCAGCAGGCTGCCGATGATCTCGCGGTACCACGGCAGGATGTTGAAAATGTCGCTCGACGGAAAGGCGGTGTGATGGAAAAAGGCAATGCGCAAATCGGGCCGCAGCGGGCGCAAAAAGGCCGGCACCATCCACAGGTTGTAGTCGTGAATCCAGACCAGCGCGCCCTCGGCCGCCTCGCGTGCGGTTTGCTCGGCAAAGATGCGGTTGACATCCAGAAAACGTTCCCAATGCGCCTGGTTGAACTCGGCCTTGTCGGGGAACGAAAAAATGATCGGCCAGAAGGCTTCCTTGGAAAACTTCTTGTAAAAAATATCCACGTCGTCGGCGGTCAAGGCGATGCGCGCCACCTTGAGGTTCGGGTAATGTTTTTTGTCCACCGGCACATGGCGTACAAAGCCTTGCGGGGCGCGGCTGTCCTGCATCGACCAGGCCACCCAGGAGCCCTTGCGCGCGTTGGCAAAAAAGCCGAGCAGCGTCGGGATGATGCCGTTCGGGCTTTTGGGCCGCTTTTGTTTGAGCACGCCGTCTTCGAGCACTTCGTCGAACGGCGGGCGGTGATAGACCATGACCAGATCAGCCTCGCCCCGTTCGTCCATGCGGCGCTGCGCTTTTGGGGTGCTTTCAACCTCCACGCCATGGTGCGCCAAGCCTTTCAGGATGCCGCCGCAGCCTTCGTCCTTGGCAATGAAGACACGTGACATTTTGCGCACACGCTCGATCAGCGCGGGCTCAGCCCCCCCGACCACAATGCCTTTGAAACCGGTGGCATACATTGACAGGTCGTTGAGCGTGTCGCCCGCCACCACGATGGTTT
>NZ_JACUUE010000061.1 GCF_014859475.1 Rhodoferax sp. | reverse complement strand
CTGCGGGTGGTTTACCCGACACCGCTGCCCGGTGTTCGTGGCTGGTTCAAGCGTGGAGAATTTGTCGCGGTTCAGGGTGCCGATTTTGAAATTGAGCAGGGCCAAACCCTGGGCATCATGGGTGAGTCGGGTTCTGGCAAATCAACGCTGGCACTGGCCGCCCTGGGGCTGCTGCCGCTGCAGGGGGCGTTGCACATTGGTGGCCAGACCTGGGGTACCAACGCAGCGCACAACAAAGCACTGCGGCGGCAGGTGCAAGTGGTCTTTCAGGACCCGTTTTCATCTTTGTCGCCGCGCATGAGCGTGGAAGAAATCGTGGGCGAGGGCCTCGGCGTGCATGAACCCCAACTCACCCATCATGAGCGCCAGCAGCGTGTCATGGTCGCCTTGCGCGATGTCGGCCTGGCCAGCTCGGACGATGCCGCCATGCTGCAGACCCTGCGGCGCTACCCGCATGAATTTTCTGGTGGCCAGCGCCAGCGGCTGGCCATTGCCCGGGCCCTCATTATCAAGCCCAGCCTGCTGGTGCTCGACGAGCCCACCAGTGCGCTCGACGTGACGGTGCAAAAACAAGTGTTGCAGTTGCTACAAGGTTTGCAGCGCGAGCATGGTTTGAGCTATTTGCTGATCACCCACGACGTGGATGTGATCCGCGCCATGGCGCACGGCGTGCTGGTGATGAAAGACGGCGCCGTGGTTGAGTCCGGGCCAGTGGACCAAGTGCTGACACAACCGCAGCACGAGTACACCCGGATTCTGGTCAGCGCCGCTGGATAAAACCATGAAAATCAAGGGCTTTCCCCCATATTTTCGGATATAATCCCACCTTCACGACCAAACGGGCGAGTCACTTCCGCCCGTTTTTTTTGGTCGTTTGTTTTTGACAAAATTGGGCAAATTGGGGTTTCGGTGGCGCTAAAAGACATTGTTGAACAAATCGTGACGGGCTTGGGCTATGACCTGGTGGAGATTGAACGCTCCGCCGGTGGCCTGCTGCGCATCACGATTGATTTGCCTTGGTTGCCGCCCGCCGGTGACGTTGCGCAGGGTGCGCCAGACCAGCCGTTTGTGACTGTTGAAGATTGTGAAAAAGTCACCCGCCAGTTGCAGTATGCGCTGGAGGTGGATGAGGTGGACTACAAGCGCCTTGAAGTGTCGTCACCGGGCATTGACCGGCCGCTGCGGCACAACCAGGACCTGGCGCGTTTCGTCGGCCATGTGGTCGATGTCACGCTGAAGATGCCGCTGGGCAGCGCCGCGGCAGGGCAGGTGAGCCCGACCCGCAAGAAATTTCGGGGTGTGCTGGAACGGCTTGCGCCGGCGGCCGATGCGCCAACGCAAGCCGAGCCGGTCTGGCAGATTGTCTGGCGCGATGAGCCGGTCACCAAGCCGGGTCAAAAAGTCAGTAAAAAAAGGCCGCCTGCACCGACGCAGGCGCTTGGTTTTGTGCTCGGCGAGCTGAAAGAGGCGCGCCTGGCACCCATTGTGAATTTCAAGGGCAGGGCGCAAGCGCCTGACCTGGAACCGCAACCATCAGATTTGAATTGAAACAGGAGAGACATGGCATGAATCGCGAAATGTTAATGCTGGTTGACGCCATCTCACGCGAGAAAAACGTGGAGCTTGATGTCGTTTTTGGAGCCGTGGAAGCGGCTTTGGCGCAAGCCACCAAAAAACTTTACCCGGGTGAAGTGGATATCCGCGTCGCGCTGGATCGTGACAGTGGCAATTACGAAACCTTCCGTCGCTGGCATGTGGTGCCCGATGAAGCGGGGCTGCAGTTGCCGGATCAGGAAATCCTGTTGTTTGAAGCCAAAGAACAAATTTCCGACATCGAGGTCGATGAGTACATCGAGGAAACCATCGAGTCCGTGCCCATTGGCCGCATAGGCGCCATGGCGGCCAAGCAGGTCATTCTGCAAAAAATTCGCGATGCCGAGCGCGAAATGCTGCTCAACGACTTCATGTCGCGCGGCGACAAGATTTTCGTCGGCACCGTCAAGCGCCTGGACAAGGGCGACCTGATTGTCGAGTCTGGCCGCGTCGAAGGCCGCCTGCGCCGCAACGAAATGATTCCTAAGGAAAACTTCCGCACCGGTGACCGCGTGCGCGCCATGATCATGGAAGTGGACCTGACGCTGCGCGGTGCGCCCATTGTGCTGTCTCGCTCGGCGCCCGAGTTCATGAAGGAGCTGTTCCGCAATGAAGTGCCCGAGATCGAGCAGGGTCTGCTGGAGATCAAATCCTGCGCCCGCGACCCCGGTTCGCGCGCCAAGATCGCGGTGCTGTCGCACGACAAGCGCATCGACCCGATCGGCACCTGTGTCGGCGTGCGCGGCACACGTGTCAATGCGGTCACCACCGAACTGGCTGGCGAGCGTGTGGACATTGTGCTGTGGAGCGAAGACCCTGCGCAGTTCGTGATCGGCGCGCTGGCGCCCGCCAATGTGAGCAGCATCGTGGTGGACGAAGAGCGCCACGCCATGGATGTGGTGGTCGATGAGGAAAACCTGGCCATCGCCATTGGCCGCGGCGGCCAGAATGTGCGCCTGGCGGCAGAACTTACCGGCTGGAAGATCAACATCCTCGATGCGGCGGAATCCGCTGAAAAGCAGGCCAGCGAAGTCGATGAGAGCCGTCGCCTGTTCATGGAAAAGCTCGACGTGGACGAGGAAATTGCCGACCTGCTGATTGCCGAAGGCTTTACCAGCTTGGAGCAGGTGGCTTATGTGCCGCTGGAAGAAATGCTCGAGATCGAAAGCTTTGACGAGGACACCGTGAGCGAATTGCGCGCCCGTGCCAAAGACGCCCTGTTGACGATGGAAATCGCCATTGAGGAAAATGCGGGTGGTGTGGCTTTGGAACTGCGCGATCTGCAAGGTCTGAACACCGAGTTGATCGGCAAGCTGGCCGACAACGGCGTTCATGTGCTCGATGACTTGGCCGACCTGGCGGTGGATGAACTCACCGAGATCACCGGCCTGTCCGATGAAGAGGCCAAGAGCTTGATCATGAAGGCCCGCGAACATTGGTTCGCCGATGACGCATCCTCCAAAGAGTGAATGATCATGAATTTACAGTAAATATCAAGATGTCCGGGCCCAACGGCATCGACGTCTGAATCAAAGGTTAGCCAAAAAATGTCCAGTATGACCGTAGCCGAGTTTGCCAATGAACTCAAGAAATCACCCGACACGTTGCTTGAACAACTGAAGTCGGCAGGTGTTGCCAAAGCGGCTGCATCTGACAAGCTCACAGAATCTGATAAGCAGCGCCTGTTGAGTTTTTTGCAGCTCAGCCACGGCACCAGTACTGGCGAGCGCAAGAAGATCACGCTGGTCAAAAAATCGACCACTGAAATCAAGCAGGCCGATGCCTCCGGCAAAGCGCGCACCATTCAAGTTGAAGTGCGCAAGAAGCGCACCTTTGTGCGTCGTGATGAGGGCACTGAAACCAGCACGGTTGCTGTGCCGGAAGAAAGCGCTGAACAAGAGGCGCAGCACTCCGCTAAGCCGCAGATAGACCATGCCGAATTGGCACGCCGCGAAGAAGAAGTCCGTCGTCAGGCCGAATTGATCCGTCGCCAGGAGGAAGAACTGGCCGAGCGCCGCCGTCAACGTGAAGCTCAGGAAGTTGCCGCGCGCGAAGCTGCTGACCGTGCTTCTGCTGATGCTGCGGCAGCGCGCGCGTTGGCGCAACGGCAAACCGAGCAAGCGCCACCCCCCACAGCGACTGCCGAAGCTGCGGCCGATGGCAGCGCACAGAAAGCCGCCAAGGAGGCCGCTGCTGCCCAGGCTGAGGCCAATAAACAGGCGCAAGATGAATTGAAGACGCAAACCCGGGAAAAAGCCGCGCTTGACGCCAAAAACCTGCTGGCCGAAGAGCAGGCCCGCGCGGCCGATTTGAACGCGCGTCGTCAAAAAGCCGAGTCCGAGGCGGCAGCCATCCGTTTGATGATGTCGCAGCCTGGTAAAAAACTGCCGCCCAAGAAGGAAGAGCCCAAACCGACAGCGAAAAGCGCCGCTGCTGCCAAGGCCGGCCTCAAGGGCACGTTGCATAAGCCTGTCGGCAGCTCGACAACTCCTTCGACCGCCGCCGGTGCGGCTGCAGGTGCTGGCAAGGAAGTCAAGTCGGCCAAGCTGTCGAGCAGCTGGGCCGGTGATCCGGCCAAGAAAAAAGGCATTCCCACCCGTGGCGACACCGGTGCCGGTCGTGGTGGTAATTGGCGCGGCGGGCCGCGCGGGCGCCGTGGCAGCAACGACCGCGGTCACGACGATCACCACCAGGCAGCGCCGGTGGAAGTGCGTGTGCTCGAAGTGCACGTGCCGGAAACCATCACCGTGGCCGAGTTGGCCCACAAGATGGCGATCAAAGCCTCTGAAGTGATCAAACACCTGATGAAGCTTGGCCAGATGTGCACCATCAACCAGGCGCTGGACCAGGACACGGCCATGATATTGGTCGAGGAAATGGGTCACAAAGCCATTGTGGCGGCGCTTGATGACCCTGAAGCATTTACCGATGACGAGGTGTCGCAGCAGCAGGCTGAGTTCTTGCCGCGCGCCCCCGTGGTGACTGTGATGGGCCACGTTGACCATGGCAAAACCTCCCTGCTTGACTACATTCGCACCACCAAGGTGGCTTCTGGCGAAGCCGGTGGCATCACCCAACACATCGGCGCTTACCACGTGGAAACCTCGCGCGGCGTGGTGTCCTTCCTGGATACCCCGGGCCACGAAGCATTTACCGCCATGCGGGCTCGCGGTGCGCAAGCCACAGACATCGTGATTCTGGTGGTGGCGGCCGACGACGGTGTCATGCCGCAAACCAGGGAAGCCATCAAACACGCCAAGGCGGCCGGTGTGCCGATCGTGGTGGCTATCACCAAGGTGGACAAGCCCGATGCCAACCCCGAGCGCGTCAAGAACGAGCTGGTGGTCGAAGAAGTGATTCCCGAAGAATTTGGCGGCAGTTCGCCCTTTATTTCGGTGTCGGCCAAATCCGGCCAGGGCATTGACGAATTGCTCGAACAAGTGCTGTTGCAGGCAGAAGTGCTGGAGCTCAAGGCACCAGTGGATGCCATGGCCAAGGGCCTGGTCATCGAGGCCCGACTCGACAAGGGGCGTGGTCCGGTCGCCACCGTGCTGGTGCAGTCGGGTACCCTGAAAACGGGTGACGTGGTGCTGGCCGGCCAGACTTTCGGCCGGGTGCGCGCCATGCTCGATGAAAACGGCAAGCCGGTCAAAACAGCAGGTCCGTCGATCCCGGTTGAAATCCAGGGCCTCACCGAAGTGCCGCAGGCCGGTGATGAATTCATGGTGCTCGCCGACGAGCGTCGTGCCCGCGAAATTGCCACTTACCGGGCTGGCAAGTTCCGCCACACCAAGCTGGCCAAACAGCAGGCCGCCAAGCTCGAAAACATGTTCACCGACATGACTGCTGGCGAGGTCAAGATGGTGCCGATCATTGTCAAGGCCGACGTACAGGGCTCGCAAGAGGCCTTGGCGCAGTCACTGCTCAAACTCTCGACCGACGAGATCAAGGTGCAACTGGTGTATGCCGCAGTGGGTGGCATCAGCGAGTCCGATGTCAACCTGGCGATTGCCGCCAAAGCTGTCATCATCGGCTTCAACACCCGGGCTGACACTGGTGCGCGCAAGCTGGCCGAGAACAACGGCGTTGACATCCGCTACTACGACATCATTTACGATGCGGTCGATGAACTCAAGCTGGCCATGTCGGGCATGCTCACCCCCGACAAAAAGGAAGAAATCATTGGTACCGCCGAGATTCGCCAGATTTTCAAGGTGTCCAAGATCGGCTCCATTGCCGGTTGTATGGTCACCGCCGGTGTGGTGCGTCGCAGCGCGCGCTTGCGCTTGTTGCGCCAGAACATGGTGATCATGACGGGCGAACTCGAATCGCTCAAACGCTTCAAGGACGACGTGAAGGAAGTGCGCGAAGGCTTCGATTGCGGCTTGAACATCAAGAACTACAACGACATTCAAGAGGGTGACGTGCTGGAGTTCTTCGAGATCCGCGAAGTGGCGCGTACGCTGTGAAGCGTCGGGATTGACCTGTGCATAAAAAATCTGCCACGCCCAACCGCGCCTTCAAGGTGGCCGATCAGATCCAGCGTGATCTGACCGAGCTGATTGCGCGCGAGCTCAAAGACCCGCGCGTTGGCATGGTCACCATCCAGGGCGTCGAAGTGACGCCCGACTATGCCCATGCCAAGGTGTATTTCAGCCTGCTGGCGGGCGACGTGAAAGCCTGTACCGAAGGCCTGAACCAGGCCGCCGGCTTTTTGCGCGCCGGCCTGTTCAAGCGCCTGCACATCCACACCGTGCCCACGCTGCATTTCATTTTTGACCAGACACCTGAGCGCGCCGCCGACATGAACGCGCTGATTGCGCGCGCGGTGGCCTCGCGGGCCAAGGAAGACTGACAAGATGAATGGGCCACGTGTACGGGTCACGAGGCGCCCCGTGCACGGGGTGCTGTTGCTGGACAAGCCCTTGGGTTGGTCGAGCAATGACGCGCTGCAAAAAGTCAAATGGCTGTTGCGTGCCGAAAAAGCGGGCCACACCGGCACGCTTGACCCGTTGGCCACAGGCGTGTTGCCGCTGTGTTTTGGGGCGGCCACCAAGTTCAGCCAGTTGCAGCTCGATGCTGACAAAACCTATCAGGCGGTGCTGTGCTTGGGTGTCAAGACCAGCACGGCTGATGCCGAAGGCGATGTGATCGAAACGCGACCGGTGGCGGTGAGCGCTGCCGATGTGGCGCGGGTGCAGGAACAGTTCACCGGATTGATCAGCCAGGTGCCGCCGATGCACAGCGCCTTGAAGAAAGACGGCAAGGCGCTTTACGCGTATGCGCGCGCCGGGATAGAAGTGGAACGGGCCTCACGGGCGGTCAGGATTCATGCGTTGCAGCTGACGCTGGAGTCAGCGCAAACAGCGCAGCCAGTCATAAAGCTTGTGGCGAAGTGCAGCAAGGGCACCTACATCCGCACGCTGGGCGAGGACATCGGCGAGGCCCTGGGTTGCGGTGCGCACCTGAGTGCGTTGCGCCGCACCGGCACCGGCGGCTACACGGTGGCGCAATGCGTCTCGCTGGAGGCGCTGCAAGGCATGAGTGAAGAACAGCGCCTGGCCTGTCTTTGGCCCGTTGATTCCTTGCTGGGTGATCACACTGTGGTCACGCTGGACGCGGAAAATGCAGGGCGTTTTCTTTCTGGATTGCGTCGGCGTGGCGATTGGCCTGATGCCGGCCAAGTGGCGGTGTATGCCGGTGTCGATGGCGGTTTGCTGGGCTCGGCGCACGTCAAGGCCGGTGAATTGATTCCTGGCCGGCTTTTGAGTCCGCCAGAAATTGAACAGATGAAGAGTTTTAAAACGAGTGTGAAAGATGCCGGGACAAAAGCGAGCGCAGGGTGCGCTGTCCTGAACTAATTTAAGAGAAAGTGAACCATGATCAATAAACAAATTCGCAACATTGCCATCATCGCCCACGTTGACCACGGTAAAACCACCATGGTGGACCAGTTGCTGCGCCAGTCAGGCACCTTTGCCCAACACGAAAAAGTGGTTGATACCGTGATGGACAACGATGCCATTGAAAAAGAGCGTGGCATCACGATTCTGGCCAAAAACTGCGCCGTGACCTGGAAAGGCACGCACATCAACATCGTCGATACCCCCGGCCACGCCGACTTCGGCGGTGAGGTGGAACGCGCCCTGAGCATGGTCGATGGTGTGGTGTTGCTGATCGACGCGCAGGAAGGCCCCATGCCGCAGACCCGTTTTGTGACCAAGAAGGCGCTGGCGCTGGGCCTCAAGCCTATTTTGGTGGTGAACAAGGTGGACAAGCCCGGTGCCCGGCCGCAATTTGTGGTGGACGCCGCCTTCGATTTGTTCGACAAACTCGGCGCGACCGACGAGCAGCTGGATTTTCCGGTGGTCTATGCTTCGGGTATCAACGGCTGGTCGTCGCTCGAAGAGGGTGGGCAGGGCGAGCAATGGGGGCCCGACATGTCGGCCCTGTTCGACACCATTCTCGACCACGTGCCGCACCAGCAGGGCGACCCCGCTGCACCGCTGCAATTGCAGATTTCGGCGCTCGACTTCTCCACCTTTGTCGGTCGTATTGGCGTGGGCCGCATCAGCCAGGGCACCATCAAGCCGATGATGGACGTGGTTGTGATGGAAGGCCCGGACGGCAAGGCGGTCAAGGGCCGCATCAACCAGGTGCTGACCTTTGAGGGTCTGGAGCGCGTGCAAGCCACCGAAGCCGGTCCTGGTGAAATCGTGTTGATCAACGGCCTGGCCGACATCGGCATTGGCGTCACCATCACCGACCCGCTCACCCCGATGCCGCTGCCCATGCTCAAGGTCGATGAGCCGACCCTGACCATGAACTTTTGCGTCAACACCAGCCCGCTGGCCGGTCGCGAAGGCAAGTACGTCACCAGCCGTCAGATCTGGGACCGCCTGCAAAAAGAGCTGCAGCACAACGTGGCGCTGCGCATCAAGGAAACCGACGAAGAAGGCATTTTTGAAGTCATGGGCCGCGGCGAGTTGCACCTGACCATTCTGCTGGAAAACATGCGCCGCGAAGGCTATGAGCTGGCGGTTTCCAAGCCACGCGTGGTGTTCAAGGATGTCGATGGCGTGCGTTACGAGCCGATCGAGCTGGTCACGGCCGACATCGAAGAGCAGCACCAGGGCGGCGTGATGCAGGCACTGGGCGAACGCCGTGGTGACCTTGTCAATATGGAACCCGATGGCCGTGGCCGCGTGCGCCTGGAATACCGCATTCCGGCGCGTGGCCTGATCGGCTTCACCAATGAATTTTTGAACCTGACGCGTGGCTCGGGCCTGATTTCCAACATCTTTGACAGCTACGAGCCGTATAAGGGCGAGATCGGCGGGCGCAAGAACGGCGTGCTGATCTCGATGGATGCGGGCGAAATCTTCAACTACGCGCTGGGTAAGCTTGATGACCGCGGCCGCATGTTCGTCACGGCCAACGACCCGGTCTATGAAGGCATGATCGTGGGCATCCATAACCGTGACAACGACCTGGTGGTCAACGCCACGCGTACCAAGCAGCTCACCAACTTCCGCGTCAGCGGCAAGGAAGACGCGATCAAGATCACGCCGCCGATCCAGTTGACGCTGGAATACGGTGTCGAATTCATCGAGGACGACGAGCTGGTCGAAATCACGCCCAAGTCAATCCGCCTGCGCAAGCGCCACCTGTCCGAGCACGAGCGCAAGAAGGCCGGCCGCAACAGCTAAGCGGCTAAGCAGTTGATGTGAAACTCTCGCACAACCAGGCGGTGTGGCTGATGGTGGCAGTGACTCTGCTGTGGTCCACCGCCGGCGTGGTCACGCGCCATCTGGCGTATGCGCAAAAGTTCGAGGTGACCTTCTGGCGCAGTTTCGTCACCATGCTCTGCCTGCTGGTGTTGTTGCCTGCATTCAAGGGGCGTGGTGTGTTTGGCCGGATGCGCCGGGAGGGTGCCGTGCTCTGGTTTTCCGGCCTGTGCTGGTGCGGCATGATGACCTTTTTCATGGTCGCCATCATGCTCACCACGGTGGCCAATGTGCTGGTAACCATGGCGTTGATCCCCTTGCTCACGGCCTTGGCATCAAGCGTGTTGCTTGGCCACCGCATTGCGTTACGCACCTGGTTGGCAATTGTGGCGGCGGGCGGCGGCATTGCTTATATGTATGCCAGTCAATTGAACCAGGGCATCAGCCTGGCCGGTACGCTGGTGGCACTTTGCCTGACGGTTGCTGGTGCGGCCAACTGGACCATCAACCAATATGCGCAGGCGCATGGCAGGAATGTCGATTTGATTCCTGCCGTGCTGATTGGCGCGGCGCTGTCGGCCCTGCTCATGCTACCGCTGGCGTGGCCGTTTCAAGCTTCGGCGCATGACATGGTGCTGCTGATTGGCCTGGGTGTGGGGCAGTTGGCGATTCCCTGCGTTCTGGTGGTGGTCTGTGCGCGCGTGCTCAATGCGACCGAAGTGGCGCTGCTGGGCCTGCTTGAGGTCATTTTCGGCATTCTACTGGTCTGGTTTGGGGCGGGTGAGGTGCCAACGCACGATGTGCTGCTTGGCGGCTCGCTGGTGATCGGCGCCCTGGTGGTCAATGAACTGCTGGGCTGGCGCAGCAGGGCGGTGTTGCTGTCATGACCGAGGTGCTGTGCGAGATTCGCGGGGCGGTGGGCTTCTTGACCCTGAACCGGCCACAAGCGCTCAACGCGCTGACCCTGGCCATGATCCGGGACTTGACCGCCTGCCTGCTGGCCTGGCGTGAGGATGACCGTATTGCCGCAGTCGCGATACGTGGCAGCAACAAGGCAGGGCCGTTTGGCGCCTTTTGTGCCGGTGGCGACATTCGCTTTTTTCACCAGGCGCTGCTCTCGGGCGACCCGTCACCCGAAGACTTTTTTACCGAGGAATACAGCCTCAACCACCTGATTCACAGCTACCCCAAACCCTTCATCGCCTTCATGGACGGCGTGGTCATGGGCGGTGGTATGGGGCTGAGCCAGGGGGCATCGCTGCGCCTGGTGACAGCGCGTAGCAAACTGGCCATGCCCGAGACCGCCATCGGGCTTTTTCCGGATGTCGGTGGTGGTTATTTTTTAAGCCGCTGCCCCGGTTTTTCCGGCGAGTGGCTGGCCCTGACCGGCACCAGTTTGGCTGCAGCCGAAGCCATTAGCCTCAGGTTGGCGGACCATTGTCTGGATGCCGATCGCCTGCCGCAAGCCTGGGACGCGCTGGCCGGTATCGATCCGCTGGATGCGACGCAGTTGCCGGCGTGGCTGACTGCGTTTTCAGCCGCTGAGGCGGCGCACCCGCCTTTGGATCTAGACAAAATAAACGCCTTTTTCTCGCTCGACTCGGTGAGCGCCATCGTGCACGCCCTTGAAGCCGATGCCTCCGATTGGGCGCAGCGCACGGCCGCCCAGTTACGCCAGCGCTCACCGCTGATGCTGCACGTGGCGCTGGAACAAATCCGCCGTGCACGCCAGCTCACGGTCGCGCAGGACTTGCGCATGGAGCGCGACCTGATGCGCCATTGCTTTTTTCCGCGCCACCTCGGGCGCAGCGGGCAACAGACCGAGGCCGCAGAAGGCATTCGCGCGCTGGTCATCGACAAGGACAACGCCCCGAATTGGCAACCCGCGCGCATTGAAGATGTCACGCCTGCGCTGGTGCAACTATTTTTTACCAGTCCGTGGCCAGCCCACAGCCATCCGTTACGGGCGCTGCCATGAGCCTGTTCAAGTCGGCCTCGGTGGTCTCGGGCCTGACGCTGCTGTCGCGCGTCACCGGGCTGGTGCGCGAGCTGCTGATTGCCGCCACCTTTGGTGCCTCCAGCATGACTGATGCCTTCAACGTGGCGTTTCGTATTCCCAACCTGTTTCGTCGCTTCTTCGGCGAAGGGGCGTTCAGCCAGGCCTTTGTGCCAGTGCTGGCCGCCACCAAAGAGCAGCGCGGCGACACCGCCACCCGGCTGCTGATCGACCGGGTGGCCACGGTGCTGGCCTGGGCCTTGCTGGCCTTGAGCGTGCTGGGCGTGCTGGGTGCGGCGGGCTTGGTTTGGGCCATGGCCAGCGGCATGCAACAGGACCCGCGCGGCTATGACGTTGCGGTGCTGTTGACGCGCTGGATGTTTCCTTACATCGCCTTCATGTCGCTGGTGGCGCTGGGTGCCGGGGTGCTCAACACCTACAAGCGTTTTGCGGTGCCCGCTGCCACCCCGGTGCTGCTCAATATCTGCATGATATTTGCCGCCTGGCTGGGCGCGCCCTGGTTCAAAACACTCGGGCTGGAACCCATTTACGCGCTGGCGGGTGGTGTGCTTGCGGGCGGCGTGCTGCAGTTGGCGGTGCAATGGCTGGCCTTGAAGCGTATGGGGCTCAACCCCCGCCTGAGCTGGCGCTGGTCGGCCATCAGGCAGGCCTGGTCTGATGGCGGCACGCAAAATATTCTGCGCTTGATGGGCCCGGCCCTGCTGGGCGTCAGCGTGGCGCACTTGTCGATGCTGATCAACACGCAGATTGCCTCGCATCTGGCACCGGGCAGCGTCAGCTGGATCACCTATGCCGACCGGCTCATGGAATTCCCCACCGCCATGCTGGGCGTGGCCATGGGCGTGGTGCTGATGCCGCAGCTGGCCAGCGCTCGCGCCGGCGGTGACACGGCCCGCTATTCGGCCATGCTCGATTGGGGCTTGCGGCTGGTGGTGCTGCTGGCTGTACCTTGCGCGTTGGCATTGCTGGTGTTTCCGCTGCCGTTGGTGTCGGTGCTTTACCACTACGGCGCCATGACCGACTTTGACGTACAGCAGGTCACCCACGCGCTGATGGGTTGGGGCGTGGGGCTGGTTGGCATTGTCGCCATCAAGGTGCTGGCCCCCGGCTACTACGCCAGCCAGGACACCAAAACACCGGTCAAGGTGGCGGTGGTGGTGCTGGTGCTGACCCAGTTGCTCAATGTGGTGCTGGTGCCTGTTTTTGCCCATGCCGCGCTGACGCTGTCGATCGGTATTGGCGCCATGGTTAACGCGCTGTGGCTGCTGCTGGGCTTGATGAAGCGCGGCAGCTACAAGCCCGAGCCGGGTTGGGGCCTGTTTGTGCTGCAGGTGCTGGCCGCTTGCGTGTTGCTGGGCCTGTTTCTGGTCTGGGCCAACAGCCACTTTGCCTGGACCGCGCTGCGCGTCGAGAGCTTCAAGCGCATCGGGCTGCTGGCTGTGATTTTGCTAGCGTCGGGCGTCATTTACTTTGTCGCCTTGTGGGCAGCCGGCATGAAGCTGCGCCAGCTGGTGAGACGATAGACAATAGCCCCCATGAATCTGTCCTTGAACGTTCCTACCCCGCTGGAGTATTTTGCCTCTCTGGTGCGCAGCGATGCCGAGTTTCCGCTGCTGGAGGCCGCCATCAGCCTGGCGCAAGATGAATATCCCGATCTCAGTGTGCAGCAAGTGTTGGGTGATGTGGACCAGCTGCTGGCGCGCCTGAAGCGGCGCATTCCGGCCGATGCGGGGTCATTGCAAAGCTTGCGCGTGCTGAACCAGTTTGTCTATCGTGACCTGAACTTTGCCGGCAATTTCAACAACTTCA
>NZ_JACUUE010000302.1 GCF_014859475.1 Rhodoferax sp. | reverse complement strand
CATGGATTGCGTCACTTCGTTCGCAATGACAATGCATTTATTCGCCAAATTGACACACCCGCGTTGAAGTTGAGCAGGCTCACCACAAGGCCTCAATTTGGCCATCGTTCAGGCGCACCGCCCGCGCGGCCATGGCGCGGGCCTCCTGCTCGTCGTGGGTCACCAGTAAGGTCGGCATGCCAGCGGCCTGAATGCGGGCTTTGAACTCGTCGCGCAAGCTGGCACGCAGGTCGGCATCCAGCGCAGAAAACGGCTCGTCGAGCAGCAGTGCACGCGGCTCGGTGATGAGCGCGCGCGCCAGCGCCACGCGCTGCTGCTCGCCGCCCGACAAATGCCAAACCTTGTGCCGGGCATGGTCGGCCAGGCCAAACAGCGCCAACATCTCCAGTGCTTTGGCCCTTGCCCTGGATTTGTCCAAGCGCTGCTCGACCAGACCGAAGGCCACGTTGTCGCGCACATTCAGGTGCGGAAACAAGGCAAAGTCCTGAAACATCAGGGCAAAGCGGCGCTGCTCGGGTGGCACCCGGGTGATGTCCCGGCCGTCAAACCAGACGCTGCCGCCCAAGGGCTGCTGCAGGCCCGCCACAATGGCCAGCAGCGTGCTTTTGCCACTGCCGGACGGCCCCAGCAAGGCCACAATTTCACCCGCCGCCACCGACAGGTTGATGTCTTGCAGCAAGGCGCGCTCGCCGTAGTTCTGGCTGATGTGGCGCAGTTCAAGCATGGTGCAAAGTCTCCACGGGCAAGGCACCGACCGCAGCCCGACGGCGCTCACTGCCATCTATCACCGGCCACTCGATCAGCAAAAACGCCAGCAGCGCCAGCAGCATCAACAAGCTCGCCAGCACAAAGGCCTGGTCCAGGCTGGCAGCGCCCGGATGGCCCAGGCGCCGGTAGATCAGGGTGGTGAGCGTGGCCCATTCGGGGCGCGACAAAAAAAGTGTCACGGCAAATTCGCCCAGTGCGGTTGCCGCCGCAAACGCCATGCCGCGGCGCAACGCGGGGCGTAACAGCGGCAGCGTGACGCGCCAAAACGTGCGCTGCGGGCTGGCGCCCAGCGTGCGCGCCGCGTGCAGCAGATGCGGCGGCAGGCTGTCGAGCCCGGACGCCATCGACTTGGCCACAAACGGATAGGCCAGCACAGCATAGGCCGCCAGCAGCAAGGGCAAGCTGGCGGTCCAGCCCGGGTACAACAGCAGCAGGCCAAACGCCACCGTGACCGGCGACACCACAAACGGCAAAAAGGCCGCAGCGCGCCACAGCACCGAGCGCTGCGCGGCCAGCGCATGCAGCACGCCCAATAAAGTGGCGAGCGCCAGCGCCATGGCAGAAAAGCGCAATGTGTTCCACAGCGCGGCGCGCACCTCGGCATCGAACACGCCGGCCCAGGTGGCCCAGCCCGCCAGCAAGGCCTGCCAGACGATGGCCAGCACCGGCAGCGCGCAAATGAAAAACAACACGCCCAGCGCCCCCAGCAAGGCCAGCCACTGCGCCGTACCCTGTGGCGCTCGGCGTGCCAGCGGTTGCACCCGACTGGGCGCAGCCAGGCGCTTTTCCAGCAGCGCATAGAGCAGCGCCACGCTGCCGGTGAGCCCCAGCATCCACAGCGCCAGCACGCTGGCCTGGCCGAGTTGCAGCTCATGCGCCACCAGCGTGTAAATCTCGACCTCAACCGTGGCAAAACGCTGGCCACCCAAGACCAGCGCCAGGCCGAAACCGGCAAAGCAATACAAAAACACCAGGCACAGGCTCGACATCAGCCACGGCGCAATGGCCGGCCACTCGATGCGCCAAAAGGCACGCCACGGCGTGGCCCCCAAAGAGCGTGCCGCCGCCACCTGGCGCGCATTGACCTGGCCCAGCGCATCAACCCCGGCACGCACCACCAGGCACAGGTTGAAAAACAAATTGCCGTACAGCAGCAGCCAGGGTGTGTCCTGCAGGTTGATGCCGAACCAGCCGCTAAGCAGGCCGCGCGGCCCCCACAGGGCCAGCACGCCCAGGGCGGCCACCAACGTCGGCACCACAAAAGGCAGCATCAGCAGGCGCAGCACCAGGGTGCGCCCGGCAAACTCGAAGCGCGCCAGCACCCACGCCAGTGGCAAGCCCAGCACAAAGGCCAACACACAGGTGATGGCTGCCTGCGCCAGCGACCACAGCACGCG
>NZ_JACUUE010000301.1 GCF_014859475.1 Rhodoferax sp. | reverse complement strand
AGCGAAGCGTGGCGATCCATGACTTCCGGGGGCATGGATTGCGTCACTGCGTTCGTAATGACGAAACAATATCGGCCAGCAAGCGGCTGGCAGCAAGGCTGCCCAACTGCGCTTGCTGCAGGGTGTGGGCGTGGCTCAGGTGCTCGGCGGACATGCCCGCGCCCAGGTTGGTGATGAAGGACAGTGCCAGCACGCGCAGACCCAAGTGCCTTGCCAAAATGGTTTCAGGCACGGTACTCATGCCCACGGCATCGGCACCCAGCAGGCGCAGCATGCGAATCTCGGCTGGGGTTTCAAACTGCGGGCCAAACGCCCAGGCGTACACGCCTTCAAACAGCGTGGCGCCCTGCGATTGCGCCACGCGGTGGGCGTGGGCACGCAGCGCCGGGTCATAGGCATCGACCATGTTGACAAAGCGCTCCAAGCCGCCAACACCGACCAGTGGCGAGCGCTGAGCGAGGTTGAGGTGGTCGCTCAGCAGCATCAGGCTTTGCGGCGGCATGTCCGGGCGCAAACTGCCCGCCGCGTTGGTCTGCACCAGCGTGTGGCAACCCAGATTTTTGAGCACGCGCAAGGGCTCGGCCATGCCGTCCACCGCGCCCGATTCATAGCCATGCTGGCGCCCGCCCAGCACGGCCACGGGCTGTGCGCCCAGGTGCCCGAGCCACAGGCTGCCGCCGTGACCGGCCACGCCGGGCTGCGGAAAACCGGCCAGCTCGGCATACGGGATCTGAACAGCGTCGGTGAGGTGGTCGGCCAAGGCCTCCCAGCCCGAGCCCAGCACCACCGCAATGCGGGGTCGCAAATGGGGCGCGCGCTGGCGGAGGGTGTCGATGGCGTTCATGGGGTGCGATGGCGGGCGATTTATCTGACCTTGATGTGGCCCGGCCCAAAGCTCTCGGGCAGCAATTGCGCCAGCGTGTGGCGCGGCCCCAGCGCCAGCTCGTTGGCGCTCTGGACGATCAGATCGGGCGCGCCAAACTCACGCAACTTCTGACGGCAGCCACCGCAGGGCGTGATCCAGCGGCCCCCGTCACCGCTGCCCACCACCAGCACGGCGCGGGCCTGTCGGCCGCCGGCCAGCACCATCGCGCTCAAAGCCGCAGCTTCGGCGCACAGGCCCTCAGGGTAGGCGGCGTTTTCCACATTGCAGCCCGCATGGATGTGGCCCATTTCGTCGAGCACGGCGGCACCGACAGGGTAGTTGGAATAAGGCGCGTAAGCGTTGCGCCGGGCTTGGCGCGCGGCGGCTAGCAGCGCCTGCTGCTGGCTGTCGGTGAGGGTGAATGTGGGCATGACCGCACTTTACCGCGAATGGGGGTGTGCTGAAGCGGCGCCATGAACGGCGCTCAAAACGTAAACATCAGATACCTTCTGCATCACGCAAGCGGTCAATGAGCGCGTGGCTCACGACCCCACCGCGCTTGGGCAGCGGGTGAATACCATAAGTTGCCAAGCGTTCGGCGGGTGTTGAGTTGTCTGTCAAGCCCTGAACATGGTGATCCATCTCGTCTTTCAAGCCAACTCCGGTGAGTTGTTTCAGGCGCGCCTGGCTCAGCAACGCGTGCAGCGGCTGCGCAGCCGCATCAAGTGACAGCCCCGCCGGGCGCACGTTCGAGATGCAGTTGCGCGCGGCATCCGTGGTGCCCACTTTGGGCTCCCAGGTAAGGTAAAGCCCCATGCTGTCGGGCGAGCTCAAGCCCGGGCGCTCGCCAATCAGCGCCACCACCGTGTTGGCCCGCAAGGCGGCACCCACTTGGTCGCCGATGGCGACACGGCCCTGCGTCACCACGGTCAAGGGTGCGACCGTCCAGGTGTGTGCAGTGTCAGCTTGCAGGCGCTGCAGGTACATGGTGCGCTCAAGGGCCTGGCTGTGCAGCCGCAGCGTGGGCAGGCCCAGAGCCTGCAGGCTGGTCTGAATGCCGTGCGCGTCAAACGGCAGGTGCACCGCGTCACGCGCCTGGGCGTGCGCCAGCTGAAACGCCAGGTGCGCGCTGGTCGGCAGGCTGACACCGGCGCGGCCCAAAGCGATGCGCGCATCGGTGAAGTTTTTAAGCGTGTCCCAGGGCGTGGGCGTGACCAGCGCGGGTAGGGTTGGCGATAGATTATTTTTCATGAACCGTTCCCACCATCGCGAGCCAGCCGTACCTGGCCCGATACCGCACACGGACCTTGAACAGAGAC
>NZ_JACUUE010000300.1 GCF_014859475.1 Rhodoferax sp. | reverse complement strand
CTAACTTGCGGCACAATTTGCAAATCAAGTTTCATTGAACCCCGAGCCCACCATGACCGACGTTTCCCACATTCCTCCACGCGACAAGGCCGAAATTCTGGCGCAGGCGCTGCCCTACATCCGCAAGTTCCATGGCAAGACCATCGTCATCAAATATGGTGGCAACGCCATGACCGACCCCGCCTTGCAAGCCGATTTTGCCGAAGACGTGGTGCTGCTCAAGCTGGTGGGCATCAACCCGGTGGTGGTGCATGGCGGCGGCCCGCAGATTGAAGCCGCCCTGAAGCGTCTCGGCAAAAAGGGCGAATTCATTCAGGGCATGCGTGTCACCGACGCCGAGACCATGGAGATTGTGGAGTGGGTGTTGGCTGGCGAGGTGCAGCAAGACATTGTGGGCCTGATCAACCACGCCGGTGGCAAGGCAGTGGGCCTGACCGGGCGCGACGGCGGCCTGATTCGGGCGCAGCAACTCAAGATGCGCGACAACGTGGACGCCAGCAAGGAGCATGACGTGGGCCAGGTGGGCGACATCGTCAGCATCGACCCCAGCGTGGTCAAGGCGCTGCAGGACGATGCCTTCATCCCGGTCATCAGTCCGATCGGTTTTGGTGAAAACAACGAGAGCTACAACATCAACGCCGACGTGGTGGCGGCCAAGCTGGCCACCGTGCTCAAGGCCGAAAAACTGATGATGCTGACCAACATCAGCGGCGTGCTCAACAAGGCCGGTGAGTTGCTCACCGACCTGACGGCGCGCCAGATTGACGCGCTCTTTGCCGATGGCACCCTGAGCGGCGGCATGCTGCCCAAAATTGCCGGCGCGCTGGATGCGGCCAAAAGCGGCGTCAATTCGGTGCACATCATCGACGGCCGGGTGCCGCATGTGCTGTTGCTGGAGATTTTGACGGACCAGGCGTTTGGCACCATGATCCGCTCGCACTGATGCCGTTTGCCTTGCTGGCTTGACTGGTGGAGACGGGCGGGATCGAACCGCCGACCTATTGATTGCGAACCAATCGCTCTCCCAACTGAGCTACGCCCCCAAGCCCCTGCATTCTAAAAAGAATTCTGGGGTTTAATTCAGTTTATGGAAAACAAATCTCACGCGCTGGCTGCCGGCCTGTTTGTCTTGTTTGTCACCGCCTTGCTGGTCACGCTGGCGGTCTGGCTGACACGCGACACGCACCAGCTGCGCAGTTACGAGCTTTCCGGGGCGGTCAATCTGAGCGGCTTGCAGCCCCAGGCCAGCGTGCGTTATCAGGGCGTGCCGGTGGGCAAGGTGACCGACATCGGCCTTGACCCAACGACGCGCGGCCATGTGCTGGTGCGTATCGCCGTCGATGATGCGGCCCCGATCAGTGCCAGCACCTATGCCACGCTGGGTTACCTGGGGGTCACCGGCCTGGCCTTTATCGCGCTTGACGATGATCCGGTTGCGGACACCCAAGCCACCTTGGTGCCGCTGGACGAGCACAGCCGCATCCCGCTCAAGCCGGGCTTGATGAGTCAGTTGGGCGTGCAAGGCGAGCGCATTCTGGGGCAACTTGATCAAGCCAGCCAGCGCCTTACCGAATTGCTGTCGAGCCAGAACCAGCAAGCCGTGATGACCACGGTGGACCATCTTGGCAAAGCTGCCCTGGAGATTGAACGCGTCAGCGCGCAAACCCGCACCCTGCTGCCAGACATGGCCAAAGGCGCGCGCGACAGCCTGGCGACGCTGAAAGCGACATCGCTACAGGTGGGCGAAAGCGCGGACGCGGCCCGCACATCGGCGCAAGCGTTTCAACGGGTGACCGAGCGCATGTTTATGCCGGGCGGCACGCTCGACCAATTGGGGCAGGCCGTCGAGGTGTGGGTGACCACCAATCAAACCTTGCAAGGCATCACCTTGCCGCGCCTGAACAACGCCGCGCAGAATCTGGCGCGCAGCTCACGCCAGATCGGTGAGTTGGCGCAAACCTTGAACGACACGCCGCAGGCTGTGTTGCTGGGCGCGCCAGCGCCAGCGCCCGGCCCGGGCGAGCCAGGGTTTTCCACACCATGAATTCCGAATGCATGGATCGCCACGCTTCGCTTTCCATGAACAGCTCCGTCATTGCGAACCCCAGCCCCGTCATTGCGAACGAAGTGAAGCAATCCATGCACCCGGCAGTCATGGACTGCCGCGCTACGCTTTCCATGAACAGCCCCGTCATTGCGAACGCA
>NZ_JACUUE010000299.1 GCF_014859475.1 Rhodoferax sp. | reverse complement strand
AATAGTCCACTGTTGATTTCAAACAACATTTATTGGGGAAAGAATTCATCCTGAAGCCTGGGGGGGTGTGATTCAAACTGATGTGGTGATTGGATCATCTGCGCTGCTTGAAATTTTGTGCATTTTGACGGTCAGATTTGGGATGCAGTGCCAGGCGCAAAACGCGCCGTTTAGCTCTGCTAAACAAGCGATTTGCAACGAAGCAATGCTCCCAAAGATGGCTAGGCAAAAGTACAAGTTATTGCTTTGCGAGCCCTAAACCAGTCTATCAGCGCAACACCCAGAGCAGCAGCGCCAGCACGGCCAGCAAGATCAGCAGATAAGTTGCTTTGGACGGCTCGTCGGCATAAGGGTCCACCATCGAGCGCTCCGCATTGGCCGGCAGTTGCGCCAGTTTGGTCAACGAGGTGCCAAAAGGAATGTTGATGCGGGCGCGCGCATTGATGGCCCAGCCATTGGCGTCCAGAATCGGCCCCAGGTTGCGGCTGCGCAATTTGAACCAGGCCACAATCACGGAAGCACCCGAAATCAGCAGCAGCACGCCCAAAAGAACCAAAATCATTTGCCACCAGATCAAGCTGAACAAACCGCCCAACAGGGCCGCCAAAGCCGTGCCGATGGCACCGATCGCCAGCCCGATGGCGGCAAAAATACCGGCAAATTTGGCCACATCAAAAGCCGCCGACGCCGCTCCTTTGGGCGCCGCCGCCGGCGTGCCTGCCTTGGTGGCCATGGCTGCCATTTTTTCGTCAGAAGCCTTGGCTTTGCTGGCCGCCATTTTTTCCAGTTGCGCGTTCACCATCCGCGCGAACTGCTTGTACGGCGACCAGAAGGCCTGGCGCAAGCTGATGGGCTGCGCGATGATCTTGGTGATGGTGGCGTCCCAGTCGCGGCCCTGGCGGTCGTAGAACACGCCGTTGCGCCCCACCATCAATTGATCGGAGTCACCCGCGGTAAAGGCTGCGGCCACGCTCATTTTTTCTGCGCCGCGCACGCAATCGCAATAGACCAGGCAAATGTGCCCCAGCGAGGCCATTGCCGCATGTTTGGCGGCATCGTTCACCGCCACGCACAGGTCGCAGGAGCGGCCGTCCAGATACAGCGTGCCCACCTGGAATGTGGCCTTGCCCTGGGCGGTATAAAAGTCTTTGAAGGCGACAAAATTATTGGCCAGCGCCTGCAGGTCGCGCACGTAGCGTGACAGTTTTTCCAGGTCGCGCAGGCCATCGGACACGGCTTCAGGATCGGGTTTGGCGGCCTGCCAGGCGGCATACGCTGCCAATTGGCTTTTGATGGCTTGCCAGTCGGTGGCGCTCAAGGCGTCCTGCTGGCCCAGCAGCGGTTGCACCACCTGGTCGTGAAAGGCGGTGATCTGGCCGGCCCAGGCCGGATTCACACCACTCACCAGCGGCAAGCTTGCAGCCGGTGTGACGTGCGCCAGCGGCAAATCGCTGATGGCCTGGGATGCGGCATGAAGCGCAGCGGGCGCCATGGCCTTCAACGCATCTTCAGAGACGTTGAGGGCGGCACTGGCACGGTCGTCAAAGGCAGCCAACTGGCAGCGGACAAAATAATCATCGATCTTGGGCTCAAGCGCCTTGAACAAGGCGAAGCCAGCCGCGCTGGTCTCACCCAGGGGTTGCAATGTTTGCCCTGCGCTTTCCCAGGCACTTTGTGCGCGGGCGGCCTCAGCATGGCGCGCAGCGCTGATTTCTTCCACCGTCAGCAGTTCAGCATCCGGCTTGCCCAGATCGCGCGCCAGTGCCAGCGCGGCCTCATGGATGAGTTGCCCGCAGGGATCATCACGGCGAATCTGGCCAACAGGGATACCCGCGAGGTTTTGCGTCAGGACCGCGTTGTCCTGCAAGCGCTTGTCCGCCCAGGCGATGGCCTGCAACAACTCGGGCGCGCGCACATGGCCGTCGTTGTCAGTGTCGATCAGCGCCAACGTGCGGGCATCGAATTCGATGCCCTGGACCGGGCAGGACAGCGCCACCCACAGTTTCTGATCAAGCTGATTCAGCGCCAGCAGGTCGGCTGCCGTGTCGAGCCTGACCTGGTCAAAACCGCCCGCTCTGAAAAAACGCCAGGAATGGGGTGCAGTGCGCATGATGGCTCCTTGATGAAGTGACAATCAGACTTTAATAAACATTGTGCTTCGTCAGTAAAATCTGTGGGCGAGTTGCGGCTCAGGAAGCTTACCAAGCAC
>NZ_JACUUE010000060.1 GCF_014859475.1 Rhodoferax sp. | reverse complement strand
TCCGGGGTCATGGATTGCTTCACTTCGTTCGCAATGACGGGGCTGTTCATGGAAAGCGAAGCGCGGCAGTCCAGGCAGTCCGGGGTCATGGATTGCTTCACTGCGTTCGCAATGACGGGGCTGGGGTTCGCAATGACGGGGCTGTTCATGGAAAGGCCGCAGGCCGTGGCGATCCATGCAGTCCAGAAGTCATGAATGGCCGCACTTCGCTCGCCATGACCGCCGATCCGCTCAAAGCCAACGCCTCCAGCCTGGCCAGCCTGGTCGATGACATCGCCGCCGAAGGCCACGGTCTGGTGATGCTGATGGGCAAAGGTGGCGTGGGCAAAACCACGCTGGCCGCTGCCGTGGCAGTGGCGCTCGCCGCGCGCGGCCATGAGGTGCACCTGACCACATCAGACCCCGCCGCGCACCTGATGGAAACGCTGCACGGCACGTTGGCGCATTTGACGGTAAGCCGCATCGACCCGCATGAGGTCACCGAGGCCTACCGTGCGCAAGTGCTCGCAACCAAGGGTGCCAAGCTCGATGCCGCCGGGCGCGCCGTGCTGGAAGAAGACCTGCGCTCACCCTGCACCGAAGAAATTGCGGTGTTCCAGGCGTTCTCGCGCGTGATCCGCGAAGCCGGCAAAAAATTTGTGGTGATGGACACCGCGCCCACCGGCCACACCCTGCTGCTGCTGGACGCTACCGGTGCCTACCACCGCGACATCGCGCGACAGATGGGCGCAGGCGCCCACTTCACCACGCCGATGATGCAGTTGCAAGACCCCAAACAAACCAAGGTACTGATCGTCACGCTGGCTGAAACCACCCCGGTGCTGGAGGCGGCCAATTTGCAGGCCGACCTGCGCCGCGCCGGTATCGAGCCCTGGGCCTGGGTCATTAACAACAGCGTGGCAGCGGCCGGCCTGAACGCACCGCTCAGTTCCCCCTTGCTGCGTCAGCGCGCCACCAATGAGTGGCGCGAAATTGACCGTGTGGCCCAACAGCACGCCCCGCGCACCGCGCTGGTGCCGCTGCTGACCGACGAGCCAATCGGCGTGGCGCGCCTGTTGCAACTCGTTGCCGGCCAGACTGCGCCCGCCCATCCCCTTCCTTAAACCAGACCCAAGCCACGAAAAAAGACCGACATGAATGAAAAACCCCTCAACGTGCTGTTTTTATGCAGCCACAACTCGGCTCGCAGCATTCTGGCCGAGGCTGTACTGAACCACATCGGGCGTGGCCGCTTCAAGGCCTTCTCGGCCGGCAGCAGCCCGCGCGCCAACCAGCAACCCAACCCGCTGGGCCTGCAGGTACTGCAGCACGCCGGTATTTCGGTTGATGGCTTGTACAGCAAGTCGTGGGACGAATTCGGCACCATGGATGCGCCGAAGATGGACCTGGTGATCACCGTGTGCGACAACGCCGCCGGCGAGGTCTGCCCCTACTGGCCTGGCCAGCCCGCCACCGCGCACTGGGGCTACGCCGACCCGTCTGCGGGTGATGCTGACGATGCCCACAAACTCGAAGCCTTCCGCAAAACCATGCTGGCCATCAAGCGTCGTCTGGAACTGCTGGTGAGCCTGCCTGCCAGCAAACTGGAAAAAACCATGCTGCAAAGCACCGCGCGCGACATGGCCCGGGGGCAATGATATGGGCTTGTTTGAACGTTTTTTGACGCTTTGGGTAGCGCTGGGCATCGCCGCGGGGGTGGGCCTCGGGTTACTGGTGCCTGGTACCTTCCAGGCGATTGCCGCAATTGAGGTGGCCCACGTCAACCTGGTGGTGGCGCTGCTGATCTGGGTCATGATCTACCCGATGATGATCCAGATCGACTGGTCAGCCGTCAAGGACGTCGGCAAAAAGCCGCGCGGCCTGGCCCTGACGCTCACGGTCAACTGGCTCATCAAACCTTTCACCATGGCAGCGCTGGGTGTGCTTTTTTTCCACTACCTGTTTGCGCCCTGGGTTGACCCGCAATCTGCCAGTGAATACATCGCCGGCATGATTCTGCTCGGCGTGGCACCTTGCACCGCGATGGTGTTTGTCTGGAGCCAGCTGGTCAAGGGCGATGCCAATTACACGCTGGTGCAGGTCTCGGTGAATGACATCATCATGGTCTTTGCCTTTGCGCCCATTGCCGCCTTTTTGCTGGGTGTCACCGACATCACCGTGCCCTGGCAAACGCTGCTGCTGTCCACTGTCCTGTATGTGGTGTTACCGCTGATGGCGGGTCTTCTCACGCGGCGCACCTGGATTGCCCAGGGCAGCGAACATCTGCGCCAGCGGGTGGCCTTGCTCAAGCCGCTGTCAGTGATTGGGCTGATCGCCACCGTGGTGCTGCTGTTCGGCTTTCAGGCAGAAACCATCGTGGCTAAACCGCTCATCATCGGCATGATCGCCATACCGCTGATTGTGCAAACCTATGGCATCTTTGCCATCGGTTGGTGGGGCGCCAAACTGCTCAAGCTGCCGCACAACATCGCCGGCCCGGCCTGCCTGATCGGCACCTCCAACTTTTTCGAGCTGGCGGTGGCGGTGGCGATTTCCCTCTTTGGACTCAATTCGGGTGCCGCGCTGGCCACCGTGGTGGGCGTGCTGGTGGAAGTGCCGGTGATGCTGTCGCTGGTCTGGCTGGTCAACCGTGCCGGGAGCGCCAACAAAGTTTGATTCTGATGCTCGATACTTGACGGTCGATTCAAGACGATGCCAACCATGAGCCAGACACACGACCACGACCACGGGGGCCACAGCCACACCCCGGCCAACTTCAACCGAGCCTTTGCCATTGGCATCGTGCTCAACGTCGTCTTTGTGGCGATCGAGGCGTTTTACGGCTGGCGCGTGAATTCACTGGCCTTGCTGGCCGATGCCGGACACAACCTGAGTGACGTGGCCGGCCTGGTGCTGGCTTGGGGCGGCGCCTTGGCAGTCAAGCTGCGCCCCAACGCGCGCCACACCTACGGCTGGAGGCGCGCCACCATTCTGGCGGCCTTTGCCAATGCTTTGCTGCTGCTGTTGGTCATGGGTGGCCTGGTCTGGGAAGCCATCGGGCGGCTCATGTCTGGCGATGTATCGCTGCAGGAACAGGGCGTGACCATCATGGTGGTGGCGGGCATCGGCATCGTCATCAACACCGCCACCGCGCTGCTGTTCATACACGACGGTGACGACCTCAACATCCGCGGTGCGTTTTTGCACATGGCCGCCGACGCGCTGGTCTCAGTCGGTGTGGTGGTGGCGGGTGCCCTGACACTGTGGATGGGCTGGGTCTGGCTCGACCCGGTGGTCAGCCTGGGCATTGCCGGCGTGATTTTGTGGAGCACCTGGGACTTGTTTAAACAAAGCTTGCACATGCTGTTCGACGGCGTGCCCGACAGCGTCGATCCGGTGGCCGTGCGCAGACTGCTGCAGGGTCTGCCCGGCGCGACCGATGTGCATGACCTGCATGTATGGGCCATGGGCACCAGCCAGATTGCGCTCACCGCCCACCTGGTCACCGACACCACCGACACCGGTGCGCTGTTGCAGGAAGCCGAGCAAGCGTTGCACGCGCACTTTGGAATTAGCCATGTCACGCTGCAACTGGAAACCCCGGCCTATGCCCGGATTTGCGGTCTGCGACCCGGCCTTGGATGCCAAAACGAATAGCCGTGACATCTGCCTGACGGCCGTTCGCAGTGCCTACTTTCCGGGAAAAGCTGCCCGCACCACCCGGCCATCGGCGAGCTGGCACTGGCCCTCACCGCCGCCCGACATGCCGCTGGCCGGCACCACCAGATGGAAGCGGCAACGCATGCGCTGGTCACCCTGCCCTCTCAAAGTGGCCACCACCTTGCCGGTGTAGTGGGTGATGAACTGGGTCGTGGGGTACGGCTGCATCATGGGGCCGCCCCAGTACGACCAGTCGTACCAACCACGGTTCCAGTTGTTCCACAAGGGCGTCAGCACCTCGGACCGTGTCTGCTGGGTGATTTGAAAAAACATTCCCTGGTAATTCATGTCAGGCAGCATCGCCGTCATGGTGCCCGACAGGCCGCCGTCGGTGCTGGTCCAGCTGAAGGTAACAGGCTCCTCTGCCGCGCCGCCGCCCGCCAGTTGCCCATCACCAATACCGGTCGTGGTGCAGCCTGCCAACGCCAGGTTGAACAACACAAGCGTTGCCAGCGATGTTGTGGTTTTCATGGATTGCTCCCAAGTAAATGCGTGCCGACAGTCTAAACGGGTCACATCCTGCCACGTTGATATTTCTCATACACAAGGTGCGTAAATCGCAGGCGCGCGGCTGTGCCTTCTGACCAGGCCAGGCTGACTGAGGCAGAATCAGCGCATGAGCTCTGACCCCACCATCGCACACGCCTCGCCGTCGGCCGAGACCCTGAACCGCGACTGCTTTTGCCGCACCCTGAACATGGAGCGCCTGCGCGAGCAACTCGAGAGCGAGCCCAGCCTGAAGGGCATGATGGCCAACATCAGCCAAACCCGGCCCAATCTGTTTTCATCGACGGTGGTCTTTGTCTCACAAGCGGTGCAGCAGCAGATCAGCGCCACCATCGCAGCCATCGAGCGTATCGCGGCCCTGCCCGGCTACCAGGTGCAGGCGCTCTCCAGAGCCGACGCCTCGGCGCAGCACGATTTCGGCCCGCTGGGTGCGTGCATGGGCTACGACTTTCACTTGAGCGCCGACGGTCCGCAACTTATCGAGATCAACACCAACGCCGGCGGCCTGCTGCTCAACGTGGCGCTGGCACGCGCCCAGGAAGCCTGTTGCGACGAGATGGACTGGGCGTTTACCTCCAGTGAGCGGCGCGACACCCTGAAAAAAACCATTTTCAACATGTTCACGTCCGAATGGCAGTTGCAATACGGCAGCGCCCCCTGGCGCTCGGTGGTGATCGTCGATGAGGCCCCGCTTGACCAATACCTGGCGCCCGAATTTGAGCTGTTTCACCAATTGTTTGCACAAAACGGCCTTCACGCGGCCATTGCCGACCCGTCAGAACTGATGTGGCAAAACGGCCGCCTGCTGCACCAGGGCACGCCAGTCGATATGGTCTATAACCGCCTGACCGACTTTTACCTCACCGAGCCCGGCCATCTGGCCTTGCGCCAGGCCCATGAAGCCAATGCGGTGCTGCTCACGCCCCACCCGCGCGCCCACGCGCTGCTGGCCGACAAGCGCAACCTGATTGCCCTGAGCCACGACGAGCTGTTGCTGGCCTGGGGTGCCGCGGCGGCTGACCGCAAACTGCTCGCGGCCAGCATTCCCGCCACGCGCCTGGTCACGCCCGAGCGCGCCGATGCGTTGTGGGCGCAGCGGCGCCAGCTTTTCTTCAAGCCGGTGGCCGGTTTTGGCGCCAAGGCCGCCTACCGCGGCGACAAACTCACGCGCCGCGTCTGGAGCGAAATTCTGGCGAGCGACTTTGTCGCGCAGGCGCTGGTGCCGCCGAGTGGCCGCAATATAGAGGTCGATGGCGTGCAGACCGACCTCAAGTTCGACATTCGCGCCTACGCTTATGGCGGCCAGGTGCAGCTACTGGCGGCGCGCATGTATGCCGGCCAGACCACCAATTTCCGCACCCAGGGCGGCGGTTTTGCACCGGTGATCGTGGTGCCCTCAACCAAGATCGCCGCAGGAGCGCGCTGATGTGCGGCATTTGCGGCGAATTGCGCTTTGACGGCGCGGCGCCCGACATGGCAGCTTTGGCACGCATGTCAGAGCAACTGGCGCGCCGCGGACCCGACCATGCGGGCACTTTTCAGGACGGCGCACTGGCTTTCTGCCACCGGCGCCTGTCGATCATCGACCTGTCAGCCCACGCCAACCAGCCGATGGTCGATGCGCTGCTGCAGCTCACACTGGTCTTCAACGGCACCATCTACAACTACCGCGAGCTGCGCGCCGAGCTGAGGGCCTTGGGCTACCAGTTTTTCTCGGAAGGCGACAGTGAAGTCATCCTGAAAAGTTACCACGCCTGGGGCGACCAGTGCGTGACGCGTTTTAAAGGGATGTTCGCGTTTGCCATCTGGGACCAGCGCAGCAGCCAGTTGTTTCTGGCGCGCGACCGTTTTGGCATCAAGCCGCTGTACCTCAACCAAACCAGCCACCGGCTGCGCTTTGCCTCGAGCCTGCCTGCGCTGCTGGCTGGCGGCGGTGTCGATACCACGCTCGACACGGTGGCGCTGCACCACCACTTCACGCTGCACACCGTGGTGCCGGCACCGCGCACGGTACTCAAGGGCGTGCGCAAGTTGGCACCTGCCACCACGCTACGCTTCGACCCGGACGGCACGGTGACCGAACAGGTGTACTGGACACTGGACGCCACCCGGCCAGAAAAGCCCTTGACAGAAGCAGCGTGGCTGGCCGCCACGCGCGAACAGCTGAGTCAAAGCGTCAAGCGCCGTCTGCTCGCCGCTGACGTGCCGGTGGGCGTGCTCCTGTCGGGCGGGCTCGACTCAAGTCTGCTGGTGGGCTTGCTGGCCGACCAAGTACCCGATTTGCGCACCTTTTCCATTGGCTTTGAAGACCTCGGTGCGGGCGCTGAAAAAGCCGACGAGTTTGAGTTCTCCGACCAGATCGCGCAGCACTTTCACACCCGGCACCAGCAGTTCAGCATTCCCAACCATGAGGTCATGGCGCGCCTGCCCGAGGCGGTAGCACAAATGACCGAGCCCATGGTCAGCCACGACGTGATCGCCTTCTACCTGCTGGCCGAACGCGTGGCCAAAGAGGTCAAGGTGGTGATGAGCGGCCAGGGTGCCGACGAAGTCTTTGGCGGCTACTTCTGGTACCCCAACATGGACGCCGCCGACGGCACGCCGCTAGCGCGCTTCAGCCAGCATTACTTTGACCGTGACCATGCCGAGTACCTGCAGATGATCGCGCCGGCGTTCCATGTGGGCGATGTCACGTCCGAATTGGTCGCTGCCGAACTGGGCAAGCCGAATGCCGACGAATTTCTGGATCAGGTCTGGCGCCTTGATGTCACCACGCTGATCGTCGATGACCCGGTCAAGCGCGTGGACAACATGCCGATGGCCTGGGGGCTTGAAGTGCGCACACCGTTTCTTGACCACGAACTGGTGCAACTGGCCGCACGCATGCCGCCCGGGCTCAAATTGAAGGAAGGCGGCAAGTTCCCGCTCAAGGCGATTGCACGCGGGCTGCTTCCGGACGCGGTCATCGACCGGCCGAAAGGCTATTTTCCGGTGCCTGCCCTGAAGTATGTGCGCGGCCCGTTTCTGGACATGATGCGCGACATCTTGATGTCAGAGGCGTGCATCAGGCGCGGCCTGTACCAGCGCGCTTACGTCAACAAGCTGCTGGCCGACCCGGAGGCGCCCGGGCACTTCACCCGCATCAACGGCAGCAAGCTGTGGCACCTGGCGCTGCTGGAATGGTGGCTGCAAGTGCATGTGGACCCGCTGCCCAGCGGGTGGTCGTAGCGCTTGAGTCGGTCCATCTCGTTGACCGGGGTCTCTTCGAGACGGTGCCGGTTCCGGGCCCCCGTGAGCTTGTCGGTGCTGGCCAGTTTGGACACTTCGACCAGGGTTTTCTGCAACTCCTGCTTGGTGTTCTGCAAAAGTTCCCGCGACTTCTGCATTTTGTTGTTGTTGATATTGCCCACGCGCGCGGTGTCGAGCATGGCGGCCCCGATGAACAGGAGCTGCCCTTCCGGGCCATGCACCGGGAACGTGAACCACAGGCATTGAAGGGACTTGCCGTCAACCCAACAATCAAGCTGGTCGCAGCAGGTGGCGGCACCTGCCATGATTTGCGCATCTGATTGCTGGAGCTGCGCCGCCACTTCAAGCTAAAACAGATCGGCATCGGTCAGACCGGTGAACTGCTGGGAGGTCTTGATGGCAACCCCGGCACCCAGCTTCTGCGGCATCATCAGCGCCATCAGGCCGGAAGCCTCGATGACATTTTCCTTGGCAAAACTGCAGATCAGATCGTTTTCGTTCCTGATTGAACTCTATTGGATTTGCGATTTGAAGAGGGTGGCCTATCCAGGGCAAACCCAACTTAGGCAATCACCAAGGGGAACGTCGCCATTGACGGCAAACAGGCAACTGAGTTCTTCGATTATGGTGGTGGGCAAAGCATAACAATCACCTCCTGCGCCACGCGCAAGTTGGCAACCGCCACTGCCGAGCGTCCTGTTGCTAAACTCGTAACAGTAATCAACAATACATCGGAATGGACCCACCACAATTACGCCAGGGACGGACAGTGAAAATGAGCGATGGCATCGTGAGCGAACCGTCTTCAGCCGCATCCGATGAGACTGTCGAATCGAGCGCACAGCAAAACTTGCTGGCCTTGCTGCGCTACATGGTAGCGGCCCTGTTGCTGGGTCCGATCTTCACCTTGCTGGCCTTGCTGGTCTTGAACCCGGCACTCACGACTGCTCCGGTCAATATATTGGGTCCGGCTGCCTTTTTTATGGTGGGGCTGCTCGCCTGGTATCTGATTTCAGTTCACAAAATCAAAGCCGCCATCAAGTTGATGATGGTCAGCACCTGGATCGCAGTCACTGGCATCGCCTTGTTTACCGGGGCCCTACAGTCGCCCGTCATGGTGGTTTATCCGGTCATGATTTTGTTGACAGGGTGGCTCGTCAGTGTGCGTCACGCCAAGCTAATGACCGGGCTTACCGTGACATTCACCCTGGTGTTGTGGTTGGCCGCGGAAAGGCAATGGCTGCCGATTCAGCGCGCGCCCTCCACAGCTGTGTACGCGTTGGACCAGATCATCATCGTCGTGCTGTCGGCTGTTTCGATTGTCTATGTGGTGCGCATTTTCAATCTGCGCCTGAAGCAACTTCATGGAACCCGGAACACGCTGAAAAAACAGGCGCTGGCGCTGCAGCAAAGCGAAGACCGCTACCGCACCTTGATCGAGTGGACGCCCGGGGCCATTCTGGTGCATCGCCTGGGGAAAATCATCTATGCCAACCCGGCGGCCATCAAGCTGTTTGGTGCCCCTGATGCTGGCACGCTGCTGGCCAAAAAAACCAGCGATCTGATCCACCCGGACGAATTGGCCGCACAGACGGCGCGCATGGTAAGCATGATTGGCAAGGAAGCCATTAAACCGGCCACCGAATCGCGCTTTCTCAAGATCGACGGCACGGTGATCGCCGTTCAGGTTCAGGGCACCGCCATAGACTACGACGGCGAGCCAGCCATCCATGTGGCCATCCAGGACATCACGGAGCGAAAAAAGCTCGAAAACGACATCCGGCAATTGGCTTTTTACGATGATCTAACGCTGCTACCCAACCGCCGTATGCTGGAAGACCGCTTGCACCAAGTCATTTCGACCAGCCAGCGCCGCGGCGATTACAGCGCCCTGATGTTTCTGGACCTTGACAATTTCAAACCACTCAACGACACCTACGGTCATGCCGTCGGCGACGCCCTGCTGGTCGATGTCGCCACTCGGCTCAAGCAATGCCTGCGCCGCATGGACACCGTAGCGCGCTTTGGCGGTGATGAGTTTGTCGTACTGATCCCGGAACTCGGCCAGGCAAAGCTTGACGCGACCCGGCAGGGGCTGGGCGTTGCGGAGAAAATTCGCAAAGCGCTGTCAAGGCCCTATGTGCTCGCCAGCCAGCCTGTTGCTGGCGCCGCTACCAGCATCACGCACTCCTGTACGGTCAGCATTGGTGTTTTGGTTTTTTCCGCTGAGCAGGCAACCCAGGATGTTCTCTTGAAATGGGCTGATACCGCCATGTACCAGGCCAAGCGCGAAGGCCGCAACAGGATGCATCTGTTCCAGGAAACGCCGACATGAACAACCTTGGCTTGGTGGGCGGCCTGGTCGGCGGTGTCGGCCTGTTCCTGCTCGGCATGGGCTTGATGACCGACGGCCTCAAGCTGGCCGCCGGCCCGGCGCTGGAGCGCATCCTGATGAACGCCACCCAGACCCGGCTGCGCGGGCTGGCATCGGGCATGGCCGTGACGGCGGTGGTGCAGTCGTCGAGCGCGATCACGGTGGCCACCATCGGCTTTGTCAACGCCGGCCTGCTCAACCTGTCGCAGGCCGTGTGGGTGCTGTTTGGTGCCAACGTGGGCACCACCATGACCGGTTGGCTGGTGGCGCTGGTCGGGCTCAAGTTCCAGATCGACGCGCTGGCCTTGCCGCTCATCGGCATCGGCATGGTGATGCGCTTGAGCGGCGAAGGCCAGCGCCGTGGTGCCATCGGCATGGCGCTGGCAGGCTTTGGTGTGCTGTTTCTGGGCATCGACATGCTCAAGGTGACGTTCTCAGTGCTGTCCACCGACTTTCACCTGCCCGAGGGCCAAGGCGCGCTCGACACGCTGATGCAGGTTGGTATCGGGATTTTTCTGACCGTGGTGATGCAAAGCTCCAGCGCCGCCCTGACCGTTGCGCTCACCGCCGCCCAGGGCGGTCTGCTCAGCGCGCAGGGCGCGGCTGCGGTGGTCATTGGTGCCAATATTGGCACCACCGTGACCGCATTGATCGCAGCCATCGGCGCCACACCCAACGCCAAGCGGGCGGCGGCGGCGCACATCTTGTTCAACCTGCTGACGGGCACTGTGGCGCTGCTACTGCTGCCCTGGCTGATCGACTTTTTAGCCGTTTTGCGCGGCTGGCTGGGCCTGGAGGCGGCCCCCGCGGCCAAACTGGCGCTGTTTCATACCGTGTTCAATTTGCTTGGCGTGGCGCTGATCTGGCCGTTGGCCAGCCGCATGACAGCGTATCTGGAAACCCGCTTCAAGGCGGCCGATGCAGATGTGGCGCGTCCGCTTTACCTCGACAAGAACGTGCTCACCGTGCCCGCGCTGGCCATTGATGCCCTGCAGCGCGAAGTGCAGCGCATGGGGCAAATGGCTGTGGCGGTGGTGCAGACGGCCTTCACCTTGCCCGACAGCGCGATGCTGGCCACACAATCGTCCGGCGTGACGCGCCTGAACCAGGCCATTGCCGACTTCATCGTGCAACTCAACCGCGCCGGCATGTCGCCCAACAGTGCCGCACGACTGACGGCCACCTTGCGCTTGGCGCGCGACCACGACAGTGCCGCCGAACTGGCCCGCGAAGGCGCGCAAGCCTGGCTGGAAGCAGGTGCCCTGACCGAACCCCTGTCAAGCGAACAGGCCGCCTTTAAACAAAGTGCGCTGGCGCTGTTGAACCTGTGCAGTCTTGAGGCGCCACCCGCCCTGACTGCGCTGGACGACGCAGCTGCAAAGTTTCTGGCTGACTACGAGGCGCTCAAGAATCAGTTGCTGGTGGCCGGTGCCGTGGGTGGCGTGCCAGTGACGCGGATGGACGCCCAACTGCGCGCCGCCCGGGCGCTGCGCCGTGCGGCAGAACACGTCGAAAAAGCCACCCGGCTGCTGATCAGCCAGGCAGCAAAGCCTCATGACTGACTAAAAGGCAGGGCCGTTCAGTTGGACGTCAAGGCCCGCCCCAAGCGCGCAATACCTTCCTCGATCTTGCTCACATCAGCCGTGGCAAAGCTCAGGCGCAGCGTGGCCGGGTCGGGGTCGTGCGCATAAAAAGGTGCACCGGGTACAAAGGCCACCAGTTGCTCGATGGCGCGCTTGGCAAATTCGGCGGCGTTGGCGGACTGGCCGTTGGCACCGGTGAGCCTGGCCCAGAAAAACATGCCGCCTTGGGGCTGGTTGAATTCAATCGCATCGCCCAATTCACGGCGCAAGGCCTCAGCCATGACGCGCGCGCGCTCGGCATAGGTTTGGCGCACCACGGCCAGCGCATCATTGAGGCGGTTCAGCGTCAGGTAGTGGGCGCAAATGGCCTGCGTCAGATTGCTGGTGTGGGCGTCGCTGAACTGCTTGCACATGGTGGCCCGGGCCAGCAGTTCGGGCGGCGCAATCATCCAGCCCACGCGCAGGCCGGGGCTCAGGATTTTGCTGAAACTGCCACAGTGCGCCAGCCAGTCGCGGCTGCCGGGCACGCCGTCGCTCAAGGCCAGCAGGCTGGGCGGCGGCGCCTGGTCAAAATACAGCTCGCCGTAGGGGTCGTCTTCAACAATGAGCGTCTTCGTGCGCGCGGCGATTTCCAGAATCCGCTGGCGCCGCGCCAGGTTCAGCGTGGCACCACTCGGGTTGCCAAAGGTGGGAATCAGATAGACCAGTTTGGGTTTGTGCTGCGCGATGAGGGCTTCGAGCTGGTCCACATCCACCCCATCGGCATCGATCGGCGCGCCAATGAGGTGCGCGCCATAGAGCCGGAAACACTGGATGGTGGCCAAAAAGGTGGGCGCCTCGACAATCACCTTGTCGCCGGGTGAGATCATGGTTTTGCCGATCAAATCCAGCGCCTGCTGGCTGCCGGTGGTGACGATCAGGCCCTCGGGTTTGACCGTGCTGCCCTTGCCGGCCATGAAACTGCTGATGCCTTCACGCAGCGGCTGAAAACCCTCGGTGGCGCCGTATTGCAACACCGGGCCGGGGTTGCTCGCCAGCACCGCCGCGCTGGCCTGGGCAATGCCTTCGACGTCGAACAGGGCGGGGTCAGGAAAACCACCGGCAAAGCTGATGATGCCGGGCTTGCCCAGCAGTTTGAACAGCTCGCGGATGGCGGAGGTTTCGATGGCATCGAGTCGGGTGGCGAATTGCATGGGGGTCGGCTCACAAAAGGTGGTGAAGAAAAGCAAGAAGTGACGAAAAAAATGAATCTGGAAGTTTCAAACGCAAATTGTCACCGATACGTCGCAGGTAAAGTCAGGGTCTGCCAAACCGGCAATGACATGAGGGCGCGAAGCGTCAGGAACGCATGAACAAATCTGCCATCGAGAAATTTTTTGCCACGCTGGCCGCGGCCAACCCGCATCCGGAGACCGAGCTGAAATACAGCAGCGTGTTTGAGCTGCTGACCGCCGTACTGCTGTCGGCGCAGGCCACTGACGTCAGCGTCAACAAGGCCACGAAAAATCTGTTTTTGGTGGCCAACACACCGCAGAAAATGCTGGCGCTGGGCCTGGAGGGTCTGGAGGCCTACATCAAGACCATCGGTCTTTACCACAGCAAGGCCAAACACCTGCTGCAAACCTGCCAGATTCTGGTGGAGCGGCACAACGGCGAGGTGCCGCGCATCCGCGATGCGCTGGAGGCGCTGCCCGGCGTGGGCCGCAAAACGGCCAGCGTGGTGCTCAACGTGGCCTTTGGCGAGCCGACCATGGCAGTGGACACGCACATTTTTCGGGTCAGCAACCGCACCGGCCTGGCACCGGGCAAGTCGCCGCTTGAAGTCGAAATGAAACTGCTCAAGCGCATTCCCGAGCCCTACCGGGTGCACGCCCACCACTGGCTGATCTTGCTCGGCCGCTACGTCTGCCAGGCGCGCACGCCGCAGTGCTGGCTATGCGCGGTGGCGCCGTATTGCGATTTCAAGGACAAAACGCCGCAGCCGAAAACGCGCAGTTGATGGCGCATTCATTGATGGCTTGATGATTGG
>NZ_JACUUE010000059.1 GCF_014859475.1 Rhodoferax sp. | reverse complement strand
TGGATGTGGACGACTTTCCCACGCTGCTGATTGCCGTGGCCGATGCGCCGCGCTTTTTCGGCCCGCTCACGCCGCAGCCGCAAACCCTGGAGCGGCTGGTGCGCAGCACGATGCGCGATGCCTCGGCCAAGGCGCTGACCGACCCGGCGCTGCACGCGGCCGTGGCGCGCATCCGGGCACAACGGCTGGCTGGTTGAAAGCAGGCTCGATAAGGCAAAAACGGTGGTCAGTTCCGGGGCTTTTCCGCCAGAAAACGACCGAGCGCCTGGCCCGCCAGCAACGTCACACCTTGTGTCTTGGCAAAACGCTGTGCCGTGTCGCTGACCGGGCTCAGGCTCAGGTAGATACATTGCTGCGCCTCGTGCGCCTCTTTGGCTGCCACCAGCTCGCGCAGCGCTTCCACGCCGTGAACAGCGGCTTTCCAGCGCTTGCAGCTCACCAGCGTGCGCTGTGCGCCCTTGATCAGCAGAAAGTCGGCCGCCTGGTTGTTGAGCCTTGTCACGGCATAGCCCTGCTCCACATAGATTTGCCCAACCAATGCAGAAAAATCACGCCACGACATGGCACCCGAGCGCGCCAGCATGTCGGCCACCCGCGCCGCGCTTGGGGCGTGCCACTGTTTGCGCGCGGCCATCACACCGATGACCAGAAACGGAAATGCGCCCATCACGCCAAAAGCCACATAGCGCTCGGGCAACAGCGCGGCCGACAGTAGCGAGATCACCGCCACAATGGCCAGGCTGATCCACCACGGCGAGCGCAGCAAAATCGCAAAAAGCGAGTTGTCGGACATTTTCAGTTTCATGGGAGCTGACGGATAAGAAATTGGACGATTGTGCCTGCGCGCGAGGCCGACCTGTGATTTCTGCTGGCAGAAGAAGTTGGCAAACCCGATCGGTGCCGGTCATGTTGCAAAAAGATTTGCACAAATGTATTTTGGTGCCAGGTGTTGTCTGGCTGCGGCGGGTTTGGCGGGCAAGTCCTGAAGCTGGCAGGCATCGTTGATTTCGGCATTGGCAAAGCGCTACTATAGTGATTCTTGTCCAGCCCCATCCCTTGATGGCATGACACTTCAAGAACCAAAATGAACCTCCGTTTTGTCGAAGCCTTTTATTGGGTTGCATCACTCAAAAGCATCTCGCGGGCGGCCGAAAAGCTGTATCTGACCCAATCCGCCATGTCCAGCCGCATTGCCAAGCTGGAAGAAGAGTTGGGTGTGCTGTTGCTTGACCGCAGCGACAAGCAGTTCAAGCTGACCGGCGCAGGCACCCGATTTCTGGGTCACGCCAACCGCTTGCTGGCGCTTCAGCGCGATGCCAAGGCAGACATGGGCGCAGGCATTGAGAAGCCAGTGTCGATACGCATTGGTGCCATCGAGTCGGTGTTGCACTCATGGCTGATCCCCTGGCTGGAGCAGTTGCGCCAGGAGCAACCGGGGCTGGCGCTTGATTTGACCGTGGAAACCACGCCTATCCTGATGGAGCAAATTCAACGTGGCGTGCTTGACCTGGTGTTTGCCGTGCTGCCATCGTCGGCTGACGGCGTGCGCAACCATGCTTTGATGCCGATGGAGATGGTTTTTGTGGGCCACCCCGAGCGGCACACCCAAGCGGTTTACCAGCTCGACGAACTGGCTGAACTGGAGCTGTTGACCTTTCAAAAGGGCTCGCAACCGAATGTCACCTTGCTTGATCTGTTTCGCCAGCAACGGCTGCAACCCAAAAAAGTGCATGCCATTTCATCCATTTCTGCCATGGTTCAGCTGGTGCAGGGCGGCTTCGGCGTGGCCGTGTTGCCGCGCGCAGCGGTGGCGCGCCTGACCGGGTTTGCCACTTTGAAAATGCTGGCCTGCGACGCCCCGCTCAAGGCGCTGCCGATCCATGCCAGCTACCGTTCCGACCCCACCACCATCATCATCGACAGTGTGGTTCAGTCGGCACTGACGTTTGCCGATGGTGCCGGTCATGCACCAAAAAAATCAATGTCGGGTAAACCCTAATCATCGAAAAAATCGATGGCTAAACAAGCATATTTTGCGTTTGCGCAAAGACAGCCGCACTTTCACAATGGCGCCATTCGTCATGAATGACCTAGCCATCGGGGAAATCAAGTGCCAAGCCATGCAGATTCAGTGAATATCGTTTTCGGACCCGAAGGTGCCGGCAACGCCCATCAGGTGCGCCGGATGATCCGCGCCGGCCAATGGCGTGCCCACACCAGCGGCTTGGCCAGCGACCATGTGCAGGGTAACGTGGTGATCTTGCCGCAGGCCCTGGCCAACGATTTTTTGCGGTATTGCCAGCGCAACCCCAAACCCTGCCCGGTGCTGGCGGTGTCAGAGCCCGGCGATACCAGCTTGCCTGGGCTGGGCGCAGACATCAACATCTGCACCGACCTGCCGCGCTACCGGGTTTGGCGCAAGGGTGAGGTGCTTGACGAGCCAACCGACATCACGGCGCTGTGGCGCGCTGACCTGGTGACTTTTGTGCTGGGCTGCTCGTTCTCTTTTGAGCATGCCCTGATGCAAGCGGGGTTGCGCCTGCGTCATGTCGAACAAGGCAAAAATGTGGCCATGTACCGCAGCAATATCCCGACGCAGGCGGCCGGTGTTTTTCATGGCCCCATGGTGGTTTCGATGCGCCCGATGCTGGCCGCCGACGCCATTCGCGCCGTGCAGGTTACCTCCCGTTTTCCCAATGTGCACGGTGCCCCGGTGCATTTGGGCGACCCCGCCCTGATCGGCATTGCCGACCTTGGCGCACCCGATTACGGTGATGCCGTCGAGCTCAAAAGCGGTGAATTGCCGGTGTTCTGGGCGTGCGGCGTTACCCCCCAGGCCGCGCTGCGCCAGGCCCAACCCGAGTTTTGCATCACCCACGCCCCGGGGGCGATGCTGATCACTGACCTTCTCAACCAACAACTCGCGTCGTTTTGAATGCGATCAACCCAGGAGCTGAAATGAAGAAAATTGCGATGACCTTGGCCTGCGCCGCCACGCTGGCCACCCCGCTGGCGCAAGCACAAACCACGTGGGACTTGCCCACCGGCTACGGTGCCAACACTTTCCAGACCCAAAACGTGGCCCAGTTTGCCAAGGACATCGAGCAGGCGACCGGCGGCAAGCTCAAGATCACGCTGCATCCGGGCGGCTCGCTGTTCAAGCAGCCCGAAATCAAGCGCGCCATCCAGAGCGGCATGGCACCGGCAGGCGAGTTCATTATTTCGGGCATGTCCAACGAAAATCCTCTGTTTGGGGTCGATTCCATTCCGTTCCTGGCCACCAGCTATGCCGATTCAAAGCGGCTGTATCAGGCATCTCAACCGGTGCAAGCCAAGGTGCTGGCCGCGCAAGGTGTCAAGATGCTGTTTGCGGTGCCGTGGCCCGGTCAGTCCTTGTATTCGGTCAAACCCATCACCAGCGCGGCTGACTTCAAGGGCACCAAAATGCGCGCCTACAACCCCGCCACCACCAAGATCGCCCAGATGCTGGGTGCCTCCCCGGTCACCATTCAGTTGCCCGAATTAAGCCAAGCGCTGGCCACGGGTGCCGCCAACAACTTCCTGACCTCCAGCGCCAGTGGTGCCGACGGCAAGCTCTATGAGCAGGTCAAGTATTTCTACCCGGTCAATGGCTGGCTTCCGCTCAATGTGACGGCGGTCAGCGTCAAGGCCTTTGACGCGCTTGACAAGCCCACGCAAGATGCCGTGCTCAAGGCCGCTGCAGCGGCTGAGCAACGCGGCTGGGCCGCAAGCGAGAAGGTGGACGCTGATTCCATTGCCATCCTCAAGGCCAATGGCGTCACCATTGCCGAACCCGCCGACAGCGTCAAACAGGCGCTGGCAGCCATTGGCAAGACCATGACCGCCGACTGGCTGACCACGGCCGGTGCCGATGGCAAAGCCATCATCGACGCCTACAACAAAAAGTAAGCCGGACTTGCTGCGCATGGATCATGTCATCCGCCAGTTTTACCGCCTGCTGCTGGTGTTGTCGTGCCTGTCGATGGTGGCGGCCTTGCTCGCCATCACCCTCAACATTGCCACGCGGCTGGTGGATGGCTGGAGCATCAGTGGGCTCGATGGCTACGCGGGTTATTCGATTGCGGCCGCTTTCTTTCTGGCGCTGCCGTCGGCCTTCGAGCACGGCAATCACATCCGCGTGACCAGCGTGCTCGACCATGTGCCGCCGCGCGTCAGGGCCGCTCTGGTGACGTGGGGGCTGGTGGTGGGCTTGCTGATTTCAAGCTACCTGGCGTGGTTCTCAGGCCGATTGGTCTGGATGTCGCACTTGTACCACGACGTGGCGCCCACCGGGGATGCCACGCCCATGTGGATTCCGCAGCTCAGCATGGCGCTGGGCACCGTGGGCTTTGCCGTGGCTTTCTTGCACGCGCTGGTGTGCCAGCTGCGCGGGCAGGCGTTTTTTCTTGAAACGGCAAAGACCAGCACGCGCTCGGAGTAAGCGCCGCAGTCGGCCTGGCAAGATGCCCGGTGCTGTTTATTCACGTCAGCAGAAAGAAAACCATGGATGCTGTTTTGGCCTTTGGCTTGGTGATTTTGTTGTTTGCCATATTGGGCTCAGGCGTGTGGATCGGGCTGTCGCTGCTGGCAGTCGGCATGATTGCCATGGAGTTTGTCAGCTCGCGCCCGGTGGGCGACGCCATGGCGCTGACCATCTGGGGTGCCACCTCGAGCTGGACATTAACGGCCTTGCCGTTGTTTCTGTGGATGGGCGAAATCTTGTTTCGCACCCGGCTCACCCAGAATATGTTCAAGGGCCTGGCACCCTGGTTCAACCACCTGCCCGGCCGCTTGTTGCATGTGAATGTGATTGGCTGCACTATTTTTGCGGCCATTTCCGGCTCGTCGGCGGCCACCTGCGCCACCATTGGCCGCATCTCGCTGCCTGAACTGCGCCAGCGCGGCTACCCCGAGCTGCTGGCAGTAGGCACGCTGGCCGGTGCCGCCACATTGGGGTTGTTGATCCCGCCGTCGATCATCATGATCGTCTATGGCGTGGCCGCCGATGTCTCGATTGCTAAGCTCTTTGTGGCAGGCATCGGGCCCGGCCTGTTGTTGGCAGGCTTGTTCATGGGCTACATCGTGGTCTGGTCGCTGTTCAACAAAGACAAGTTGCCCGCAGCCGATACCGACCTCAAACTGGGCCAAAAGCTGTATGCGGCCAGGCACCTGATTCCGGTGGTGACGTTGATCGCACTGGTGCTGGGCTCGATCTACTCGGGGGTGGCCACCGCCACCGAGGCCGCCGCACTGGGCGTGCTGGGGGCCCTGACGCTCTCTGGCATGGAGCGCAGCCTGAACTGGAAGTCGTTCAGCCAGGGGCTGGCTGCGGCCTGCCGGGTGTACTGCATGATCGGCCTGATTCTGGCGGGTGCCGCCTTTCTGACCCTGGCCATGGGCTTTGTCGGGCTGCCCCGGCATCTGGCCGAGTTCATCGGCGCGATGGAACTCTCGCCGCTGGTGCTGGTGCTGTGCCTGATGCTCTTCTTTCTGGTGCTGGGCTGTTTTCTGGACGGCATTTCGATGGTGGTGCTCACCATCGGGGTGCTCTTGCCCACGGTGCAGGCGGCGGGGCTGGACCTGATCTGGTTTGGTGTCTTTGTGGTGCTGGTGGTCGAGGTGGCCCAGATCACGCCACCGGTGGGGCTGAACCTGTTTGTCTTGCAGGGCCTCACTGGCCACCAGATGATTTACCTGGCGCGCGCCGCGCTGCCCATGTTCTTGCTGATGCTCGGCGCCGTGCTGCTCATCTTCTTCTTCCCCGAACTGGTGTTGTGGCTGCCACAAAACATGTAGCCCGGCACCCGTACGCATCCGGCCCAGGCAAGCCTGGCCTGCACAAGGAAACCTTCATGACAAACTCTGTACACCCCTCGGACGCGAAGCGTTGGCAATTCTGGATTGACCGTGGCGGCACGTTCACCGACGTGGTCGGCAAGCGCCCCGACGGCACCCTGGTCACGCACAAACTGCTGAGCGAAAACCCCGAGCATTACCGTGATGCCGCCGTCGCCGGTATTCGCCATCTGCTCGGGCTCAAACCCGGAGCACCGGTGTTGGCCGAGCAAGTGGAATGCGTCAAGATGGGCACCACCGTGGCCACCAACGCCTTGCTGGAGCGCAAGGGCGAGCCCACCCTGCTGGTGACCACGCGGGGTTTTCGCGATGCCCTGCGCATTGCCTACCAAAATCGCCCCCGCATCTTTGACCGCCATATTTTGTTGCCCGAGCTTTTGTACAGCGCGGTCATCGAGGCCAACGAGCGCATGGGGGCGCATGGCGACCTGGTAGAGGCGCTTGACGAGGCGCAACTGGCAGACGATTTACGCGCCCACTACCAACAAGGCTTGCGCAGCGTGGCCATTGTGTTCATGCACGGTTACCGTTACACCGCCCACGAGCTGGCGGCCAAACGCATCGCAGCGGCCACAGGATTTACCCAGATCAGCACCTCGCACGAGACCAGCCCCATGATGAAATTTGTCAGCCGGGGCGACACCACCGTGGTGGATGCTTATCTGTCGCCCATTTTGCGGCGCTACGTGGCGCAAGTTGGCGCAGAGATGCCGGGCGTCAAGCTGTTCTTCATGCAGTCATCGGGGGGGCTGACCGATGCGGCTGTGTTCCAGGGCAAGGACGCCATTTTGAGTGGCCCGGCGGGCGGCATTGTGGGCATGGCCCGCACGGCGGCGATTGCCGGTATCGGGAAAATCATCGGCTTCGACATGGGCGGCACCTCGACCGATGTGTCGCATTACGCCGGCGAGTTCGAGCGCGAGTTTGAAACCCAGGTGGCCGGCGTGCGCATGCGCGCCCCCATGATGAGCATCCACACCGTGGCCGCTGGCGGTGGTTCGCTGCTGGCGTATGACGGCGCGCGCTTTCGGGTTGGGCCCGAGAGTGCTGGCGCCAACCCGGGGCCGGCCAGTTACCGCCGCGGTGGCCCCTTGGCGGTGACCGACGCCAACGTGATGCTGGGCAAAATCCAGCCCCGGTTTTTCCCCAGGGTATTTGGGCCGAACGCAGACGAGGCGCTCAGTCTGGAGACGGTCAAAACACGGTTTGCTGCCTTGGCGGTGGCCTCACAGCGCGGCGCCGAAGACGTGGCCGAGGGCTTTATCAGCATTGCGGTGCAACAAATGGCCAATGCCATCAAGAAAATTTCGGTCGCGCGTGGCTATGACGTAACGCATTACACGCTGCAGTGTTTTGGCGGCGCCGGTGGCCAACACGCCTGTCTGGTGGCAGACGCACTGGGCATGACCCGCGTGTTGGTGCATCCGCTGGCCGGGGTGCTGAGCGCTTACGGCATGGGGCTGGCGGATCAGACCGTGATCCGTGAGCAGGCCGTTGAGCGCAAGCTCGAGCTTGCCGCACTACCGGCCATATTGACGGCGCTCCAGGCGCTTGGCCAGCAGGCCCAAGCCGAGCTGAAACAGCAACAGGTGAACCAGGGGGCCATCACCCTGCAGCGCCGCGTGCATGTGCGTTACGAGGGCAGTGACGCTGCTTTGCTGGTGGCTTTCCCGGCGGATGCGGCCGAAGCGGGTGATGGCGCAGATGCCAGCCAGCTGGTGCGCCAGATTGTGACGGGCTTCGAGGCTGCCTATCGCCAGCGGTTTTCGTTTCTGATGCAGGGCAAGGGGCTGATTGTGGAGGCGGTGTCGGTCGAGGTCGCGATTGCCGGCGATGCCCCCGAGGAACCCCTGCACCCGGTGCACGAAGCCCGCAGCCTGAAAACCAGCGCCATGGTGCGCGAGTGGGTGCCCATGTACTCGGGTGGCCAGTGGCTTGAGGCGGCTTTGGTGGTGCGCGAAGACCTGCGCCCGGGCGACGTCATTCCCGGCCCCGCCATCATCGCCGAAAAGAACGCCACCACCGTGGTCGAGCCCGGCTGGCAGGCTACCCTGACCGGTTTTGACCACCTCAATCTGGTGCGCACGGCGCAGCGCGCAGTCAAATTTGCCGCGGGCACCCGGGTTGACCCGGTGCTGCTGGAGGTCTTCAACAACCTGTTCATGAACATTGCCGAGCAAATGGGCCTGCAGCTGCAAAACACCGCCTATTCGGTGAACATCAAGGAGCGGCTGGACTTCAGCTGCGCGCTGTTTGATGCGGCCGGCAACCTGATCGCCAATGCGCCGCACATGCCGGTGCATCTGGGCTCCATGGGCGAGAGCATCAAGACCGTGGTGCGTGAAAACGCCGCCACCATGCAGCCGGGTGACGTGTATGTGCTCAACGACCCCTACCACGGCGGCACCCATCTGCCCGACATCACGGTCATCACGCCGGTGTACCTGAACGGCGAGGCCAGGTTTTACGTGGGCTCGCGCGGTCACCATGCCGATGTGGGCGGTACCACGCCGGGCTCCATGCCACCGTTTTCAACCCGGATTGAAGAAGAAGGTGTGCAGATCAACAACTTCAAGCTGGTTGATCGGGGCGTGCTGCGCGAGGCCGAGATGGTCGCCTTGCTCAGCAGCGGTGCCTACCCGTCGCGCAACACCCAGCAAAACATGGCCGACCTCAAGGCTCAGATTGCTGCCAACGAGAAAGGCGTGCAAGAGCTGGGCAAGATGGTCGCGCACTATGGGCTCGATGTGGTGCAGGCCTATATGCACCATGTCCAGGCCAACGCCGAAGAGTCGGTGCGCCGGGTCATCACGCGCCTGAAAGACGGCGCGTTCATGCTGCCGCTGGACAACGGCGCGCACATCAGCGTGGCGATTCGCGTCAACGCAGCAGAGCGCAGCGCGGTGATTGACTTCACTGGCACATCACAACAACAGGACAACAATTTCAACGCGCCCACGGCGGTGTGCATGGCGGCTGTGTTGTATGTTTTTCGAACGCTGGTGGATGACGACATTCCCCTCAACGCGGGCTGCCTCAAGCCGCTGCAGATCATCATTCCGCCAGGCTCCATGCTTAACCCCAACCCGCCCGCCTCGGTGGTGGCAGGCAATGTGGAGACCTCAAGCTGCATCACCAACGCCCTGTATGGTGCACTCGGTGTGATGGCTGCCAGCCAGTGCACCATGAACAACTTCACCTTTGGCAACGGGCGCTACCAGTACTACGAAACCATTTCGGGTGGCTCCGGTGCGGGTGCGCTTACCAATCCGGCGGGCGAGATCATTGGCGGTTTCAATGGCACCAGCGTGGTGCAAACCCACATGACCAACTCCCGCCTGACGGACCCCGAGATTTTTGAATTCAGGTTCCCGGTGCGGCTCGACAGCTACGAGATTCGCCAGGGTTCGGGCGGCGCGGGCCAATGGCGTGGCGGCGATGGTGGCATCCGGCGGGTGCGCTTTCTGGAGCCAATGAGCGCCAGCATTTTGTCCAACGGACGCGTGCACGGCGCCTTTGGCCTGGCCGGTGGCAAGCCGGGTCAGGTAGGCATTAACCGCGTTGTCAGGGCCAATGGGCAAGCTGAAGGACTCGGCCATATTGGCCAGGCCGAAATGCAGGTGGGCGATGTATTCGAGATATTCACCCCGGGTGGCGGTGGGTTTGGTAAGTAATGGGCCGGCAAGCCGGTGGCCGTCTTTTAAACGCCGTGGCTGTGCAGCACCACCGTGCCCTTGGGCGTATGCAGGGTGGCGACCAGGTCGGCCGCCGGGCCGGTTTCAATGGCGACCCCGTTGAGCCCGATGGCGTCAAACGCGGCTTGCAGTTTGTCGGCGCTGGGGTGGGTGATGGCCAGGCTTTGCAGCGACACGCCCGAGCGCGGCAGGCTGTTGCGCGGGTGCAGGCGCAGCGGCTCGGCGTCACCGGCCTTGCCCCACTGGATCAGGCTCGGCAGCGCGCCGTTGAACAGGCGCTGCCCGTCCTCACGCACTGTGATCTGCCATTGCAGCAGGCCGCGGCGTGAATGGCGACTGGCGTGCACGGCCGGGCCACGCTCAATACCTTGCGCTTTCAGGGCGCTGCGGGCCCCCTGGATGTCATCGGTGTTGGCAACAAAATGCACCAGACACGGTGCCACGGCCAGCGCTGCCTGCAGCGCCGCGTCGTCCATGTCGAACCAGCGTTTGGCGTCTGCGTTGGCAGGCCGTTTGGCGGCCGGGTTGATGGCGATGATTTCAAAATAGGCCAATGGATGCTTCGGCGTGGCAATCTTGAACAAGCGGTTGTGGGTGCCGTACTGCGCGTGCTCGCCGCCGGGTGCGGGCGTGACGCCCAGTGTGGCTTCGCACCACTGCACGCCTTGGGCCAGGGTTTGGGCAACGACGACCAGGTGATCTATTTGGGTTTTCATGGCCGCACCATACCATTGACGGGCTGCGCACAAGGGCTGCCAGAGTTTGGTATAAGTTGCGCAGCACCACCTACACGGACCCAAGCCGCACCATGAACGACAAATCGCACAAGCTCAAAGACACCGGCCTCAAGGTGACCGGGCCGCGTCAGACCATCCTGGAATTGTTTCAGACGGCGGCGCAGCGGCACATGAGCGCGGAAGACGTTTACAAACTGCTGGTGAGCGACAACACCGCCATTGGCCTGGCTACTGTGTATCGCGTGCTGACGCAGTTCGAGCAGGCAGGTATTTTGAGCCGCAGCAATTTCGAGAATGGCAAGGCGGTGTTTGAGCTCAACGAGGGCAAGCACCACGATCATATCGTGTGTATGGACTGCGGCCGCGTCGAGGAGTTTTTTGACGCTGAGATCGAAGCCCGCCAGAAAAAAATCGCCAAGGCCCAGGGCTACGAAATTGAAGACCATGCGCTGAGCCTGTATGCGCGCTGCATCAAAAGCGCGTGCCCTTATAAAAAATAGCATTCACGCAAAAGCGCTTCAGCGGCGGCGCTTCAAATAATAATGAGAATGATTCTCATTTAAGATAGAATGAGCCCATTCATTCACTTGCGGAGTTTTTTCCATGGTTTGGCACTTCACTCAATTTAGCCGTCAATTTTCTTTGGCACTGCTCGGTTTGAGCATGGGTCTGGCCCAGGCGGCAGAGCCGGTTTTGAACCTTTATTCAGCCCGCCACTACCCCACCGACGAGGCCTTGTACAGCGGCTTCACCCAGGCCACCGGCATCAAGATCAACCGCGTTGATGCCGACGATGCCGGCATTCTGGCGCGCCTCAAGGCCGAAGGCAGTGCCTCGCCGGCGGATGTGATTTTGTTGGTGGACGCCGCGCGTTTGTGGCGCGCCGAGGTCGATGGCCTGTTTCAGCCGGTCAAGTCCAAGGTATTGGAGGATGCCATCCCCGCCAATTTGCGCGCCAAGCCGGCTGACAACGGTGGCACGCCCTGGTTTGGCTTGTCCACCCGCGCGCGCATTGTGGTCTATGACGAGCGCAAGGTCAGCGCGGCGGATGTTGACAGTTATGAAAAACTGGCCGACCCCAAACTCAAGGGCAAGCTGTGCATCCGCTCGGGCGCGCACCCCTACAACCTGAGCTTGTTCGGCGCCATGACCGAGCACCTGGACCCGGCCAAAACCGAGGTCTGGCTCAAGGGTCTGGTAGCCAACATGGCGCGTAGCCCCAAGGGTGGCGACACCGACCAGATCAAGGGCGTGGCCTCGGGTGAATGCGCGGTGGCGGTCACTAATTCGTACTATCTGGCGCGCTTGATGCGCTCAGCCAAGCCCGCAGACCAGGCGGTGGCTGGCAAGGTCAAGGTGATGTTCCCGAACCAGGCCAGCTGGGGCACGCACGTCAACATCGCCGGTGGTGCCGTGGCACGCCACGCCAAGCACCCGGACAACGCGCTCAAGTTCCTGGAATACCTGGTCAGCCCAGCAGCGCAAAAGCACTTTGCCGACGGCAACAACGAATGGCCAGTGGCCCAAGGCGTGCAGTTTGACAACACGGCCCTGCAAGCCATGTCGGGCGGCAGTTTCAAGCGCGAGCTGGTGCCGATCAGCGCGGTCGGCATGAACCAGATCAAGGTGCAGCAAATGCTCGACCGGGTCGGGTTCAGGTAAGTTATGCGCTCTCGTGGGGTCTGGATGGGCATGCAGCATGCCACAATTCAAACTGGCTTGACCACAACAACCAAGGAATCCCATGCGCCTATTTGACTGGACCGAAAAAAGCCCCGATATCCTGCGCCAGGGCGGCGTGATCGCCCCCGACGAGCGCCTGCCCTGGGCGCAAACCACCGTGATGGGCATGCAGCACGTGATTGCCATGTTTGGCGCCACGGTGCTGGCGCCCATTTTGATGGGGTTCGACCCCAACCTGGCCATTTTGATGAGCGGCATTGGTACGCTGATCTTCTTTTTTATCACCGGCGGCAAGGTGCCGAGCTACCTGGGCTCGAGCTTTGCCTTTATTGGCGTGGTGATTGCGGCCACCGGTTACGCGGGCCAGGGCCTGAACGCCAACATGGGCGTGGCGCTGGGCGGCATCATTGCCTGCGGTGCGCTCTACACCGCCATCGGCCTGCTGGTGCAGGTGTCGGGCACCGGCTGGATCGAGAAGCTGATGCCGCCGGTGGTGACCGGTTCGGTGGTGGCCGTGATCGGCCTGAACCTGGCTGGTGTGCCGATCAAGAACATGGCGGCCAGCAACTTTGACAGCTGGATGCAGACCGCTACCTTTATTTGCGTGGCGCTGGTGGCGGTGTTCACCCGCGGCATGGTGCAGCGTCTGCTGATTCTGGTCGGTCTGCTGGTGGCCAGCGTGCTTTACGCCGTGCTGACCAATGGCCTGGGTCTGGGCAAGCCGATGGACCTGAGCGCCTTGTTCAACGCCGCCTGGTTCGGCATGCCGGGTTTTACCGCCCCGGTGTTTGACTCCAAGGCCATGCTGATGATTGCGCCGGTCGCCATTATTTTGGTGGCAGAAAACCTGGGCCACATCAAGGCCGTGAGCGCCATGACCGGCAAGAACCTGGACGTCTATATGGGCCGCGCCTTCATTGGCGACGGTGTGGCCACCATGGTCAGCGGCAGCGCCGGTGGCACCGGGGTCACCACCTACGCCGAGAACATCGGTGTCATGGCCGCAACCAAAGTCTATTCGACCGCCATGTTCCTGGTGGCAGCGCTGCTGGCGATTGTGCTGGGCTTCTCACCGAAGTTCGGTGCCGTGATCCAGACCATTCCGCTGCCGGTGATGGGCGGCGTCAGCATTGTGGTGTTTGGCCTGATTGCGGTGGCCGGCGCGCGCATCTGGGTCGAGAACAAGGTGGACTTTTCCGACAACAAGAATTTGATTGTGGCCGCCATCACGCTCATTTTGGGCACCGGTGACTTCACCCTCAAGTTTGGTGACTTCGCGCTGGGGGGCATCGGTACCGCCACCTTTGGCGCCATCGTGTTGTATGCGCTGCTGAACCGCCGCAGCGCGGCGTAATAAGTGAACTGGACGCGTCATTGCAAACAAAGCGACGCAGTCCATTCCCCCGGACTGCATGGACTGCCGCGCTACGCTTTCCATGAACAGTCCCGTCGTTGC
>NZ_JACUUE010000298.1 GCF_014859475.1 Rhodoferax sp. | reverse complement strand
CCTACATGGCCGCGCGTCAGCAAAATATAGGGCGCGCCAAGAAAAGTGGCCGCCAGAATGGCAAAGGTGGAAAACTCGGTCTGCCAGATGGACGACTGGCCCAGCACCGCGCGCACAAACACCATCTGGCACACCACCACAATGGCCAGCACGATCAGGCCGGCAGAAAACACCCCCAGGGCGCGCGAAACGGCATAAACCGCCTGCACCCACAGGGGCAGAGCCAATTTCTGCTCTTTATTTAACACTGAGCGCCTTTTCGATCAGCTCCTTGCCGCCAGGTACTTTTTCGGCAAACACCTTGTAAGAGGTCTTGTTGGCCACGGCGCGCCAGGCTTCGGCATCGGCCTCGGTCATGGTGACCACCTGCACATTGTTCTTTTTGAACGTCTCGACCATTTTGTCGTCGAGCTTTTTGGACTCGACGTTGAAGTAGTCCTCGGCTTTCTTTGAAGCCGCAGTCAACGCCGCTTTTTGCGCGTCGTTGAGCTTATCCCAGCTCTTCTTGGAAATCAGCACTGGCTCGTACATGAACCACATGGCGTTGTCGCCGGGCGCCGTGATGCACTTGACCTGCTCATACAGGCGGAACGACACAAAGCTGCCGGTGGAGGTGTCGGTGCCCTGGATCACGCCCTGCTGCATCGCGTTGTACACCTCGTTGGAGGGTATCGAGGCCACCGAGGCACCCGCGCCGGCCCACATCTGCGAGAACGTGGCGCCGGCCGAGCGCACCTTCATGCCGGCGGCATCTTCGGGCTTGAGAATGCACTTGTCCTTGCCAGCAAAAGCGCCCGCCAGCCAGGCATCGGCCAGCACATGAACGCCGCCCTGCTCAATGATGGCCTTGATGTCTTGCATGAAGGGCGACTTGTTGATGCGCAAGGCGTGGTCATGGCTCTTGACCAGGCCTGGCATCAGCGTGGCACCAAACTGCGGGTGCTGACCTGATGCGTAATCCAAAGGCAGCGAGGTCATGTCAATTTGACCGGTCTGCATGGCTTTCCACTGCTCTTTTGCCTTGACCAGACTGCTACCGGGGAACACCTTGATGGTGAGATCAACGTTGGCAGCGGCAACCTCTTTGGCAATCATCTGCACCATTTCATCGCGGACGTCGCCTTTGCCACCGGGAAACTGGTGCGAGGCTTTGAGCGTGACACTATCGGCCAACACAGCCGTCATGGGCAGGGCAGCAATCAGCACGCTGGTGAAAGTTTTGGCAAAACGGGGGCTGTTCATGGATTTGTCTCCTGGGTTTAAGTTGAATGTGTGCATTAATGTAGTTTTTGTATTTTTTAATTGCATCAGTGAATACCCTAAGCAATTTTTTGAATCCAGTAAAAACAGAAGTGCGAGAATTGAACAATGAAGATTTCTGACCAAGTGTGCGAAAAAATTGAAGAACAAATCGCCACCGGCGAATTGCCACCCGGCTGTGCGCTCGACGAAGCCACGCTGGCTGAGCAGCATGGCGTATCGCGCACGCCGGTGCGTGAGGCACTGATTCAACTGGCCGCCGAAGGGCTGATCGAGATTCGGCCGCGCCGCGGTGCCGTGGTGACCAGCATCGGCCCAGGGCGTTTGCTGGAAATGTTTGAAGTCATGGCCGAACTTGAAGCGATGTGCGCGCGCTTGGCCGCACGGCGCATGAGTGATGCCGAGCGCAGCGCGCTGCAGGCCGCCCACCAGGCCTGCGAAACGGCGCGCAACGCGCAGGACTCTGATGAATATTTTTATTGCAACGAACGCTTCCATGCCGCTATTTATGCCGGCAGCCACAACGTTTTTCTGGGTGAACAGGCGCAGCAATTACAACGGCGCTTGCGCCCCTACCGGCGCCTGCAACTGCGGGTGCGCAACCGCATCAATATTTCGTTTACCGAGCACGATGCCATTGTGCAAGCCATCTTGGCGGGCGACGCGGCGGCCGCCGCCGCCGCCCTGCATGACCATGTGGTGGTGCAAGGTGAGCGCTTTGGCGATTTGCTGGCGTCGCTGGCGGAACTGGCCATGCCGACGCCCGCCTGAGTCGCCGAACCCAATGCACGACAGCCCTGCCTGAAGCCCGCCCATGATGAACTCGCAAAATGCCATCACGCCGTTCCCGCTGCAAAATTTTCAGGCGGTGCGCCAGGCCCTGCTCAACAAGCAGGAGATTGCGCTGCTCGACGTGCGCGAAGAAGACGCTTATGCCCAGGCACACCCGCTGTTTGC
>NZ_JACUUE010000058.1 GCF_014859475.1 Rhodoferax sp. | reverse complement strand
CTCGGGCCGATGGCTGTCGGAAGTCAATCGCGGCGAGGGCGCCGCTCCCACAGGGCCATGATGGCTGTTTGAAATTTGTGGGAGGCCCGCCTCGGGCCGATGGCTGTTGAATCAGCCGGCGCTGTATTTGCGCAGTTCGTGTTTGGCGATGGCGTTGCGGTGGACTTCATCGGGGCCATCGGCAAAGCGCAGCGTGCGCGCGCAGGTGTAGGCGTAGGCCAGCGGAAAGTCGTCGCACATGCCGGCACCGCCAAAGGCCTGCATGGCCCAGTCAATCACCTCGCAGGCCATTTTTGGCGCCACCACCTTGATCATGGCGATTTCGTTTTTGGCCAGCTTGTTGCCGCCCACATCCATCATCCAGGCCGCCTTGAGCGTGAGCAGGCGCGCCATGTCGATCTTGCAGCGGGCGTCGGCAATTCGCTCCTGCGTGACGGTTTGCGCAGCTAACGGCTTGCCAAAAGCAATGCGTTGGCTGGCGCGTTGGCACATCAGTTCCAGCGCCCGCTCTGCCAGGCCGATGAGCCGCATGCAGTGGTGAATGCGCCCGGGCCCGAGGCGCCCCTGGGCGATCTCGAAGCCGCGGCCTTCGCCCAGCAGAATGTTGCTCGCCGGCACGCGCACATTTCTGAATGAAATCTCCATGTGGCCATGGGGCGCGTCGTCGTAGCCCATGACGTTGAGGGGGCGCAGCACCTGCACACCGGGCGTGTTGGCCGGCACCAAAATCATGCTTTGCTGGGCGTGGCGGGCAGCCGTGGGGTCGGTCTTGCCCATCACGATGTAGATCGCGCAGCGCGGGTCTCCGGCGCCGCTGATCCACCACTTGCGGCCATTGACCACATAGTCGTCGCCGTCGCGCGTCATGCTGGTCTCGATGTTGGTGGCATCGCTGGAGGCGACGTCGGGCTCGGTCATGGCAAAGGCCGAGCGGATGGTGCCGTCGAGCAGGGGTTTGAGCCAGCGCGTTTTGTGCTCTGTTGCGCCATAGCGGGCGATGGTTTCCATGTTGCCGGTGTCTGGCGCCGAGCAGTTGAAGACTTCACTCGCCCAAGGCACGCGGCCCATGATTTCGGCCAGTGGCGCGTATTCCTGGTTGGTCAGGCCGGCGCCATCAAAGCCGGCGGCCTGGGCGCTGTCCACGGGCAAAAACAGGTTCCAAAGGCCCTGTTCACGGGCTTTGAGCTTGAGCCTTTCGATGGTTTGCAGGGGCGTCCAGCGCTTGCCGGCCGCCGTATTGGCTTCGACTTCGGCGTGGTGCGCGCCTTCGGCCGGGTAAATGTGCTCATCCATGAACTGCAGCAGTTTGGCTTGCAGCGTTTTGGTTTTGGGCGAGTAGTCAAAGTCCATGGGTTGCTTTCAAAAAGTTCTTTAGCTGTCAGGCACGTTGGGCGAACTGCCAGGCCAGCTCGGCCAGCGGGCGGGCACCGGCGGCAGCGCTGACGGCCTGCGCGCTGGCTGCCGTGCCGGCTTCCACCCGTTTGCCGATGCCTTGCAGAATGGCAGCCATGCGAAACAGGTTATAGGCCAAATAAAAGTTCCAGTCCTGCGCCAGTCGCTCGGGCGTGGTCAGGTGCGTCTGCTCGCAATAGCGGCGGATGTAATCTTGTTCCGAGGGAATGCCCAGGCTCGCCAGGTCGAGCCCGCCAATGCCGCGGAATGCGCCGGGCGTGATGTGCCAGGCCATGCAGTGGTAGCTGAAGTCGGCCAGCGGATGGCCGAGCGTGGAGAGTTCCCAGTCGAGCACGGCGATGATGCGCGGCTCGGTGGGGTGGAACATCAGGTTGTCGAGCCGGTAATCGCCATGCACGATGCTGACCATGGCAGGGTCGCGCGCCATCTCGGGAATGTGCTCGGGCAGCCACGCCATGAGCAAGTCCATCTGCGCGATGGGTTGCGTGATGGAGGCCACATACTGTCGGCTCCAGCGGCCGATCTGGCGCTCAAAATAATTGCCGGGTTTGCCATAGCTTGCCAAACCGCGCTGCGCGTAGTCCACGCTGTGCAGCGCCGCCAGCACGCGGTTCATCTCGAGGTAGATGGCCGCGCGTTCCGTGGGTGTCATGCCGGGCAAAGACTGGTCCCAAAAAATGCGCCCTTCCATGAACGCCATGATGTAGAAAGCGCGGCCAATGATTGACTCGTCTTCACATAGGCACAACATGCGCGGCACCGGGACTGCCGTGCCAGCCAGGCCCGACATCACGGCAAACTCGCGCTCGATGGCGTGAGCCGAGGGCAGCAGCTTGGCGGCTGGCCCGGGCTTACTGCGCATCACGTAGGTTTGCGATGGCGTGATGAGTTTGAAGGTGGGGTTTGACTGCCCGCCCTCAAAGGCCTCGAGCGTCAACGGGCCGGCAAAGCCGGGCAAATGGCTTTGCAACCAGGTGGCCAGCGCGGCGGTGTCGAAGGGTGGGGTGCTAAGGTGCTGCATTGGCTAAGAATCTGAAGTTGCGATGCGCATCAAGGCTTCTCGGTCGCGCACCACCAAGCCACCGGGTTCGATACGGATGGCTTCCTCGCGCTCCATGGCTTTGAGTTCCTGGTTCACGCGCTGGCGCGACGCGCCCAGCAGTTGGGCCAATTCCTCCTGTGCCAACTGCAAGCCAATGCGCATTTCTGCGCCATTGCTCAGCGAGGGTGCGCCGTAACTGCGCACCAGGTGCAGCAATTGCTTGGCCAGCCGTGCCCGCAGGGGCAGGGTGTTGAGGTCTTCCACCAAACCATACAACTGGCGTATGCGCCGCGCATGCAAACGCAGCAAGGCTTCGTACAGTTCGGCGTGTTGCGCCAGGATTTTGTTGAAATCGGCGCGCGCCACGCACAGCAGCGTGCTGTCGCCGTGGGCATAGACATCGTGGGTGCGGCGGTCGCCGTCGAACATTGCCACGTCGCCAAACCAGATGCCGGGCTCGACATAGGTCAGCGTGATCTGCTTGCCGGAGATGGTGGTCGAACTGACGCGCACCGCGCCTTTGACGCAGGCGATCCACTCCTGGGCCTGATCGCCGCGGGCGGCAATCAGGTCGCCATCCAGATGGCGTCGAACATAGGCACATCGCAAAATATCGTGTCGAAGAGAGGGTGAAAGACCAGAAAACCAGCGCCCGGCGTTGATGGCTGAGCGTTCTTCGATGGTAAGGATAGGTTCGTTCATTGGCTGTCGTATGGGCGACTTGACTAGCGCCGTACCTGCAAGGCACCGGGGTTGACGATGTTGGTGGGGCGGCCCTTGATGAAGTTGATGACATTGTCAAAGGCTGCGCTGAAATACATCTCGTAGCTGTCTTGCTCCACGTAACCAATGTGTGGTGTGCAAATGCAGTTTTCCAGACGCAGCAGGGCGTGGCCCTGCAAAATCGGTTCGCTTTCATACACGTCAACCGCACCCAGGCCCGGGCGACCGCGATTGAGCGCACTGATCAGGGCATCGTGCTCAATCAGCTCGGCCCGCGAGGTGTTGACCAGCAGGGCAGTGGGCTTCATGCGTGACAGGTCGTCCAGGCGCACGATGCCTTGTGTTTCTTCATTCAGGCGCAGATGCAGTGACAGCACATCGGACGTTTCAAAAAATGAATCGCGTGTCGCTGAGGCCTCGTAGCCCTGCTGTATGGCGAGTTCCCGGCTGGGGGCACGGCCCCAAACCAGCACGCGCATGCCAAAAGCCTTGCCGTAACCAGCCACCAATTGGCCAATTCGGCCAAAGCCCCAAATACCCAGCGTGCGTCCTTTTAGCACGGTGCCCAAGCCAAAGTTGGCAGGCATAGCGCCTGATTTCAGGCCGGACTGTTGCCAGGCGCCGTGTTTGAGGTTGCCGATGTACTGGGGCAGTCGTCGGGTTGCCGCCATGATCAGCGCCCAAGTCAACTCTGCCGGCGCAATCGGCGAGCCGGTGCCCTCGGCCACCGCAATGCCGCGCTCGGTGCAGGCAGTGACATCAAGGTGGCTGCCAATACGCCCGGTTTGGGCAATCAGCTTGAGTTTTGGCAGCTTCTCGATCAGTGCGCGGGGCATATGGGTGCGTTCACGGTTGAGCACAATCACGTCGGCGTCTTTGAGTCGCACCGACAGTTGTCCCAGGCCCTTGACGGTGTTGGTATAGACCTTGGCATGGTAAGACTCCAGCCTGGCCGAGCAGGCCAGCTTGCGCACCGCGTCTTGGTAATCGTCCAGTATCACAATATTCATGACATGGATTGTGCCTTGACGTGCAGAACTGGCGTGAAAAGTCGGCCAAAAAATAGCGACGATGGGAGCAATTTAGTGAGGATGTTCGAACGCGGCCAGGCGATCGAGTTCAGCGCAGACGTCGGCCATGCGTCCGGAAATCACCAAGCGCCCTGCATGGGAGGCGGTTTGACCGGCCTCCAGTACACGCAGCACGCGCAAGGGCCGCAATGCGCCCGCACTGCCTCGGGTGCAGGCTCGGGGATTGGGCGTATTTAAGTGAACCACGTTTGGGAAATGGAGGGGTTCTGAAAATGCGATGTTCATTTTTGGTTGGCTCTGGCGGTTGGAACGGTAGGTACTGGCAAGGTCAGCAGGGGGCTTACATCAGCATGGTGTTACGGATCAGGCCGACCGCCAGGCCCTCGATTTCAAAGGCTTCACCCGGCTCCACCACAATGGTCTGGTAGTCGGGGTTTTCGGGATGGAGCTCGATCAGGTTGTCGTGGCGCATGAAGCGCTTGACGGTGACTTCATCGCCGAGCCTGGCAACCACAATCTGGCCGTTTTTGGCTTCGCGGGTGCTTTGCACCGCCAGCAGGTCACCGTCCATGATGCCGGCATCGCGCATCGACATGCCGCGCACCTTGAGCAGGTAGTCGGGCTTGCGCTGGAACAGGCTGTCTTCAAGGTAGTAGGTTTTGTCGATGTGTTCTTGCGCCAAAATCGGCGAGCCGGCCGCCACCCGCCCGATCAGGGGCAGTGCCAGTTGGCCCGCAAAGTCTGCCACCGACTGCACCAGCGACTTGCTGCGTGCGGCGTTGATGGCTTGCAAGGTGTCGCTTTTCAGGCGAATGCCACGCGAGGTTCCGCTGACCAGCTCAATAGCGCCCTTGCGCGCCAGCGCCTGCAAATGCTCCTCGGCCGCGTTGGCCGATTTGAAGCCGAGCTCGGTGGCAATTTCAGCGCGTGTGGGCGGCGCCCCGGTGCTGGCGATGGCGCGCTGGATAAGATCGAGGATCTGTTGCTGGCGATCAGTCAGTTTGGGTCTGATAAGCATGGCGACTCCTGGGGTGATGTTGAAACAAAACACTGGTTTCTTGTCCAGTAACTGTATTTTTAACCAGTTCAAGAAAGACTGCAAGTGGTGAATCAAAATAATTTGAAAAATATTGTGGTGCTGGGCACCGGCGGCACCATTGCCGGCACGGCGGCCTCGGCCGCTGACAACATTGGCTATCGCGCCGCCCAAGTGGGTGTAGCCGAGTTGCTGGCTGGCGTGCCAGGCATGTCGGAGGTGCTTGAAGGCCATGCCCTGGTCTGCGAGCAGGTGGCCCAGATTGATAGCAAGGACATGAGCTTTGCCATCTGGTCAGCGCTGGCGCTAAGCGTTCAGCAGCACCTGGCGCAAGACGATGTGGCTGGCGTGGTGATCACGCACGGCACCGACACGCTCGAAGAAACCGCCTTTTTCCTGCATGCCGTGCTGCCCGCTGCACTGCAGTTGCACAAGCCGGTGGTGCTGACCTGCGCCATGCGGCCGGCCTCGAGCCTTAACCCCGATGGCCCGCAGAATTTGCTGGACGCGGTGGCACTGGCGCGCACCGACGGCGCTTGCGGTGTGATGGCGGTGTGTGCCGGCGTGGTGCACAGTGCTCTGGCTGTGCAGAAAGTGCATGTCTATCGCCCCGATGCCTTCAGCTCGGGCGACGCCGGGCCGCTTGGTTATGTCGAAGAAGGCCGTTTGCGCCAGGTCAAAAACTGGCCGCTCGCGCTGACGCATCAGACATCGGGCGCACTGGAAAAATTGGAACACATCAACCCATGGCCGCGGGTCGAGATTGTGATGAACTACGCAGGTGGCAGCGCAGCCGTGGTGGATGCGCTGCTGCAACCCCTGCCATCGGCACCACCGCTGCGAGGCCTGGTTGTGGCCGGCACCGGCAATGGCACATTGCATGTTGAACTGATCGAGGCACTGCAACGCGCCGAGCAGGCCGGGGTGCGGGTGTTGCGCGCGAGCCGCTGCGGTGAGGGGCGTGTGTTGCCGGTGGCAGGCAGCCTTTTTGCCGACAGCAAGGGGCTTTCGCCGGTCAAGGCCCGCGTGGCCCTGATGCTGGCGTTGATGTAAGAGGCCCACCTCGGGCCGATGGTTTTTGCGGTAATCGCGGCGAGGGCACCGCTCCCACAAGCGGTAGCCCGGGCGTTTAGCTCTCCAGCGCAGCAAAAGCGCGCGCGGTGATGTCTTCGACGCTGCCGGTGCCGCTGATGGCGCGGTATTTGGGTGCGGCAGCGGGGTCGGCCTTGGCCCAGTTGTTGTAATAGTCAACCAGCGGGCGAGTCTGGGTGCTATAGACTTCGAGCCGTTTTTTAACCGTTTCTTCCTTGTCATCTTCGCGCTGTACCAGCGGCTCGCCGGTGACATCATCGGCCCCTGCCACTTTGGGCGGGTTGAATTTGACGTGGTAGGTGCGGCCTGAGGGTGGGTGCGAACGGCGTCCGCTCATGCGGTCGATGATGGCCTCAAAGGGTACGTCGATATCAAGCACGTAGTCGAGCTTGACGCCAGCGGCCTTCATGGCATCGGCTTGCGGAATGGTGCGCGGAAAACCGTCAAACAGGAAGCCCTTGGCGCAATCGGGCTGGGCAATTCGTTCTTTCACCAGGTTGATGATCAGGTCGTCGCTGACCAGGCCGCCTGCATCCATCACCTGCTTGGCCTGTACGCCCAACGGGGTGCCTGCCTTGACGGCGGCGCGCAACATGTCGCCAGTGGAAATTTGTGGAATGCCGTATTTTTGGCAGATGAATGTGGCTTGTGTGCCTTTACCAGCGCCGGGTGCGCCCAACAAAATGAGTTTCATACTTGTCCTCTGGTACTTATGGAAAATTGAAGCAGTGTGAGAATAGCACGCGATGGCTACGGCAAGGCTTACAGGTTTTTCCGTAAAAAAGGGCTCATGCGCCCAGCAAACGTCGCACCCGCGCCAGGTCTTCGGGCGTGTCCACGCCAGGGCCGGGCGCGTGCTGGGTGATGTGCACGGCAATGCGATGCCCGTGCCACAAGGCGCGCAATTGCTCGAGCGATTCGGTCCGTTCCAGCGGCGCTTGCGCCAGCTTGGGAAACAGGCGCAAAAAGCTGACCCGGTAAGCGTAAATGCCAATGTGCCGCAACGGCGCCGGGCTGGGCAACTGGTCGGGCGCGTCGCGCGCGAAGGCAATCGGCGCGCGGCTGAAATACAGCGCCATGTGCTGGGCATCGAGCACCACCTTGACCACATTGGGGTTGTGAAAATCTGCCACATCGTCGAGCGCATGGGCCGCCGTGCTCATGGCCGCTTGGGGGCGCCGGGCCAGCAAGTGGGCGACGTCGGTGATGAGTTGCGGGTCGATCAGCGGCTCATCCCCTTGCACATTGACCACGATGGCGTCATCGGGCAGGGCCAGCAGATCGCAAGCCTCGGCCAGCCGGTCGCTGCCCGAGGGGTGATCAGTGCGGGTGAGCACCGCTGTGATGCCATAGGCTTGACAAGCGTTCACGATCTCAAGGCTGTCGGCGGCCACCACCACGCTGTGTGCGCCTGAGCGCAGCGCCTGTTGCGCCACGCGAACCACCATCGGCACACCGGCAATGTTGGCGAGCGGCTTGTCGGGCAGGCGGGTGGAGGCCAGCCGCGCCGGAATCAGCACGTTGAAGGTCAAGGCTTGCGCCCTTCCTCGATCTCGGCGTCGGTCAAGGCTCTGGCCTCACTTTCGAGCAATACCGGAATGCCGTCGCGCATCGGGTAGGCCAGGCGGGCGCTAAGCGATATCAGCTCCTGGGTGTCGTGTTTGTAGGTGAGCGGCCCCTTGGTGACGGGGCAAACCAGTAATTCAAGTAGTCGTGTGTCCATGGAGCAATGATAGCGCGCGCGGCAGGCTGCATGCGTTGGTTTATGTCTTGATTCTTGATGTAAGAAAGCTTGATTGAGCGGCTAACCGTGACCCGCAGCGCGCGTCGGTTATCTTACTCCGCGAATGTCCCCCGGCTCGGACTGCGTCCGACCCTCCTCCTTTATTTCGCTGCGTCAGACACCCGACGCACGCTGCTAGCCATCGGTGCGCATTTAAGCTCCCAGGAGTGGTTCGAGCGCTTGATCAAAATCGTGCCAGAAAGCGGGTTCGGGTTCAAACTCGAGCGGCACGGCGAGTGCGTCAGGTTCCATGGCCCACAATTTGACGGCATCCTTTTCTGTGCAGAGCACGGTGCAGGCGCCGTCAGCATTGACGGCCCATTGACTGAAATCAGCGTGGTCAGGCAGTGCGATTGTTTTGGCCAGCGGCAAGCCGCGCTCGCGCAGCATGGCAAAAAAAGCCTCCGGGGTGGCAATCGCGGCGACCGCCAGCAGTGGTTTGCCAGCCACCAGGTCGGCCAGCGCCACCCGGCTGCCGTCAGCGCGCAGGGCATGGTTTGCCAGCTGGCGACTGGCGCGAAAACCGCCAGTAAAAGCCGGTTGCTGGCCAGTGTGCAGCAGCAGGTCAAACGGACGCGGCCAGGGTTCCCGCAACGGGCCGGCGGGCAACAAGAAACCGTTGCCCACGCCCCGGTTGTCAAAGACACCAATCTCCAAGTCGCGCTGCAGTGGCAGATGTTGCAGGCCATCGTCACACACGATCAGCCGGATGTGCGGGTGCTTGTCGAGCAGGGCGCGCCCGGCTTGCGCCCGATTGGCGGCCACAAAGACCGGGGCAGAGGTGCGGCGCTGGATCAGCGCCGGCTCGTCACCGATGTCGTCGATGGCACTGTCAGGAAAAACCTCCAGGCATTCCTGGCTGCGGCGTCCGTAGCCGCGCGAGACCACACCCACCGGCACGCCACGCGCCTGCAGATGCTGCACCAACGCCATCACCACCGGAGTTTTGCCGGCACCGCCCGCCACCACATTGCCGACCACGATCACGGGCACAGGCAGGCGCTCGGAGGTCAGCCAACCCAGGCGGTACAGTGCCCGGCGCAAGCGCACCAGAAGCCCATACAGCAGGGACAGCGGCCACAGCAACCAGGCCAGCCAACCGCGCCGCTGCCAGGCACGGGTCAGGCTGCTGCCGGGCACAGACGCCGCCTCAGACATGACTCAGGGCGCGCGACCGTTGGTGGATGACACCGAGGCAAAGGTGATTTGCATCAGGCCGGCGCGGCGCGCGGCTTCCATCACGCTGATGACCGCCTGGTGCCGGGCGTTGGCGTCGGCGTGGATGATGAGCACCGAGTCGGCACCCGCTTTGGCGCCCGCCTGCAAGGCGCTGGCCAGGTCGTCCACGCTGCGGCCGTTCACCACCTGCTTGTTAACGCTGTACTGGCCCTCGGCGCTGACCGAGACCAGCACCTCGCGGGGGTAATCGCGCTGCGCGTCGGCATCGGCCACCGGCAGTTTGAGCTGCATCTCGGTGAACTTGCTGTAGGTGGTGGTGAGCATCAGAAAAATCAGGATGACGAGCAGCACGTCGATGAACGGGATCAGGTTGATCTCAGGCTCTTCCTTGGGGCGCACCCGGAAATTCATCATGGCTGGGCCTACTTGCGCAAGGTGTAGAGATGGCGCGCCAGATGCTCGGAGGCCAGTTCCAGTGTCAGTAGATATTCATCGACGCGGGCGCGAAAGTAGCGCCAGAAAATCAGCGATGGAATCGCCACGATCAAGCCGAAAGCGGTGTTGTATAACGCCACCGAGATGCCGTGCGCCAGTTGTGCCGGGTTGCCGCCCATGTTGACGCCGGTCGGTTGCGAGCCAAAGATTTCAATCATGCCAACCACGGTGCCGAACAGGCCCATCAGTGGCGCCACCGACGCGATGGTGCCCAGCGCGCTCAGGTAGCGCTCCAGCCGGTGCGCCACCTGGCGGCCGGTGGTCTCCATGCTGGCGCGCAACTCGTCTTCGGTGCATTTTGGGTTGGTGTTGAAGGCGCGCAGGCCGGCGGCCAGCACCTCGCCCAGGGCCGAGTTTTGTTCGAGCTTGGCTACCACGTCAGGGTCGGGCACGTTCAGGCGCGTGACGGTCAACACTTCGTCGAGCAGAAGGGGTGGCGCCACTTTGATGGTTTGCAGGTTGATGAAACGCTCGATGATCAGCGCCAGGGCCAGTATCGAGCAGGCAACCAAGGGCCAGATCGGCCAGCCTGCGGCTTGTAGGATGGAAAACAAATTGAAACTCCGCTCAAGAATATTGCTGGTGAATTATGGCCCAGCAGGAAAGCCTTTTGGACAGTTAACCACATCCCGGGCTGTGGACGGGGCGGACGCCGGGGGCTCATACGCTTCGCTTTTTAAAATCGCCCCTGACAGCCGCCCCATCCACAGCCCTGGACTTGGGTGTGCAGGCGTGAGTGGCAAGCCGTTTTCAGGTGTTAGCCATCCATCCGTTCAACACCCGGTCGCTGTCAAACTGCCTGGGCTCGCCTTTGATCGGATCGGTGAATTCAAGCCGTTTGGCGAGCAGTTGCAGCGGCCTGGCATGGTCCAGCTGGCCTTCGGGCGTGAGCTCGGGGTAGAGGCCGTCGTTCAGAATCGGCAGGCCCAAGCCCAGCATGTGCACACGCAACTGGTGGCGCTGGCCGGTGACCGGTTTGAGCTGGTAGCGCGCCTGGTCGCCACGCACCTCGAGCACATCAATGTGCGTGATGGCGTTGGGCTGGCCCGGCACCTCGTGCTGCAGCATGAAGTGGCCCGCCTCGCGGATGCGGCTGCTGCGCGTGTGCGGCCAGCTCAGGTCAGGCCGCCACGGCGCAATTGCTTCGTAGGTTTTGCGCACCTGGTGCTGGCTGAACAGCGCGCAGTAGGCGCCACGGCTGGCGGGCTGTTTTGAGAACAACACCAGCCCGGCGGTGTCGCGGTCGATGCGGTGAATTGGCACCAGGTCATCGAGTTGCAGCTTGTTTTTGAGCCGCACCAGCAGCGTTTCTCGCAGGTAACCGCCGGAAGGCACCACCGGCAAAAAATGTGGTTTATCGACGACCAGCAAGTGTGCGTCTTCAAAGAGCACCACGGCTTCAAAGGGAATCGACGGTTCGTCGGGCACTTCGCGGTAGTAGTACAGACGTCGAGACAGACGTTGATGCGCGGCGTAGGGCGCTTGGGCGCCGTGTTGCGGCAAGACAGGCTGGCCCTGTTCGTCGATGACATCGCCGTGGGCCATGCGATCGAGCCAGGTCTGGGGCGTGATGTTGGGGAAGCGCGCAGTCAAAAAGTCGAGCAATGTGGGCCACGGACCGGCGGGCAGACCCACACAACTCGGGCCGATGCCCCGGCGTGTGGGCGGTTTAAATGGCAATTTAGACGCGCTCAAACACCAGGTCCCACACGCCGTGTCCCAGTTTGAGGCCGCGGTTCTCGAACTTGGTCAACGGCCGGTAATGCGGCTTGGGGGCATAACCCAGCAGCTCGGGGTGTTGGGCCAGCGCCGCGTTTTTGAGCAAAGGCTCGGCGCTCAGCACTTCGAGCATCTGTTCGGCGTAAGGCTGCCAGTCGGTGGCGCAGTGCAGGTAGCCGCCCACCTTCAGGCGCGCTACCAGTTTGGCGATCAGCGGCGGTTGAATCAGACGGCGCTTGTTGTGCTTCTTTTTGTGCCACGGGTCGGGAAAAAAAATATGCACGCCGTCCAGGCTTTGCGCTGGCAGCATGTGGTCGATGACTTCGACGGCATCGTGCGCGCAGATGCGGATGTTGCGCAAGTTTTGCTCGCCGATGCGCTTGAGCAGCGCGCCCACGCCGGGCTCGTGCACCTCGCAGCACAGGAAGTTGGTCTGTGGCAGTGCCGCGGCAATGTGCGCCGTGGCCTCGCCCATGCCAAAACCGATCTCCAGCACCGTGGGCCTGGGGTGGGTGTCATCGCGATCATCGGGGTTTGCCGGGTCTGCAAAGGCCGCTGCGAAATCGAGCGCAATGGGCTGGTAGGGCCGCAAAAAGCGGGGGCCGAGTTCGTCAAACGCCTTGCTCTGGCCGCTGGTGACGCGGCCGGCGCGGCGCACGAAACTCTTGATCATTTTGGGATAAGCCACATCGGCGAGCGACTGCGGGCGGATGCGTGGCGTGCGGGCCGGTTCGGGCGCTTGTGGGGGCGTGTTTTGGGTGTCGTTCACGGTGCGCGATTGTAGAGACACTTCCATTGCGCCACCCAGTGCGACAAGGCGTCAGCGGCAACATGCTGCGCAGTCAGTCCCAGCACCGCAGCGGCCTGGTTCAGCGCGGTCAGTGGCTGGCCGACGTCCAGAGCCAGGGCGCCATTTTGCTTGCTGAGTTTTTCGCCGTTGGCGCCCAGCACCAGCGGCGTGTGCAGGTAGCGCGGCGTGGCCACGCCCAGCGCGCGTTGCAGCAGCATCTGGCGCGCGGTGTTGTCCGCCAGGTCCTCACCGCGCACCACGTCGGTGATGCCCTGGTCGGCGTCGTCCACCACCACGGCCAGTTGGTAGGCAAAGCAGCCGTCGGCACGCTTCAGGATGAAGTCGCCCACCGCGGTGCTCACGTCTTGCACCTGCGCCCCCAGACGGCGGTCTTGCCAATGGAGAAGGGCCTGGTCAGGGGCCCGGAAACGCCAGGCGCGCGCGGGTTTGCCCCGCAAGCCAGCGCGACAGGTGCCGGGGTAAATCAGCTCGCTGTGGCGCACTTTGGTTTGGCCGCTGTGCTGCAGCGCCAGCGTAATGTCGCGGCGCGAACAGCCGCAGGGATAGGCATGGCCGCTGGCAATCAGTGCGTCCAGCGCCTGCTGGTAAAGCGCCGAGCAACCGGATTGGTACCGCGGCGGCTGGTCACTGTGCAGGCCGCAGGCAGCCAGTTGCCGCAGGATGGTCTGGTCCATGCCGGGCAGGCAGCGCGTGCTGTCCGCATCCTCGATGCGCACCAGCCATTGGCCACCATGGGCGCGCGCATCAAGCCAACTGGCCAACGCCGCCACCAGCGAGCCCGCATGCAGCGCCCCGGTGGGCGAGGGCGCAAAGCGGCCGGTGTAATGTGACGCGCTATTCAACGTCATGGCGAACGCCAGCCCGTCATTGCGAACGCAGTGAAGCAATCCATGACTTCCAGCAGCATGGACTGCCGCGCTACGCTTTCCATGAACAGCCCCGTCATTGCGAACGCAGTGACGCAATCCATGACTGCCGACTGCATGGATCGCCACGGCCTACGGCCTCGCGATGACGGGGTTGGTTCATGGTCTGTGTGCGGTATCGAGCCGATTCGGATGGCTCGCAGTGACGAAGTCTCTGTTCAAGGTCCGTCTGCGGTATCGGGCCTGATTGGGCTGGCTTGCGGTGACGAATCGTGAACTAAACCACCGCCAGTGCCAGTTCCAGCCCTGACACAAACGCGTCTTCCACGCGGTGGCCCAGACAC
>NZ_JACUUE010000297.1 GCF_014859475.1 Rhodoferax sp. | reverse complement strand
TTTTTCGGGCGTATGCACGGGAGCGCATTCGCACCCCTCATCATGGGGTGGATAAATTCGCAAGTTGTTGAATTTTTGCTTCCAGGTCTGGCAATCGGCTTTGACTTATGGCATCACCCGGCAAATGACCAGGCAGGGCATCCAGAAAGCGGCGATCAGCCAGCAACGCTGAAAACTGTTTGGCAAGATAGTCTTGCAACTCGTGGGGCATCTGCTTGCACTCGCCCAGCAAACTGTCGCGCCCGTCCACTACGCTGATGATGTCGCCGAGATCATGGCTAAACAAATAGTCGCCACTCCCGCGCCCATGGAACGCTTCCAGCTTGGTGCCGATAAAAACGGGCGCTTGAACAACACGGATGACAACCCCATTGGGCAACACCAGTGATGCAGCCGTCGTCACACACAACGAATACCAGCGATTGGCGAAACCCAGTACCTCTTCCAGCGTGGGCATCACATCCACCGTGATGCCATCCACCTGCCAGCGGCAGATGGGCGCATCGGCACGCATGTCTTGGGCAAAGCCGCGTTCGCGCAGCGCCTTCTCAATGCGGTGATAGCCAGACAAGGCAAGCACCTCGGCAACGATGTCCACGTCCTGCGTTGCCCGGATGGGTGGATTGGCCGGGTCAGTTATCAACAAGCCCACAACCGCACCACCCACAAAGGCCAATTTGCTGCACAAATCAGACCCCAAGCGCTGCGCAACCAGCTCCAGCATCAACACATTCGGGTCATTTGGGTTGAGTTGACGCATCATGCGGCCCACCGCTTGTCCAACTCTGCCATCGCCAAAGCCCGTTCACGAAGGCTCCCGCCGCGCAGGGCATCTACCAACACCAAAAGCTCATACAGCGCAGGGTTGCGCAGCGCGGCATCTGGCACGGTTGGGTACAAAGGATAAAAGGCTGTGCCACGCACCGTGCCCGCCTTGTGCGGCCAGACCGGCGGCGCTTCTTTGGGCTGCACGATCAGCGCCAGCATGGGCGGCGCAGCGTAGCTGGTAGGCACACCGCGCGTCAGGGTGCCATGGGTCGCCGGAAAGCAATAGCGCACACCGTGCTGCACAAACAAACGCAACGGCTCCAGCAAAACCACAGGCTTTCCAGCGGCATCTTTGCGCAGCAATTGCGCAGACAGGGCACGTTCCACTCCAGCGTGAATTTCGGATGCGGCCAGCTTTAACTCTTCAGCCAAAGCGGCATAGGAGGGCGCAGGCCCCTGTTGCAGCGACAAGCGCAATAGCACCACCACATCTTGCGGACGAAGTGTGATTTGCGGGTTGGATTTTGAACGGTACATGCGCGTAGTTTACCCTCTTATTCGCCATTTGCAAATGGCGAATAATCTCAATGCTATCTGTCATTGCGGACCCGGACATGGAGCCTGCCCCCGCTTAACTGCCAGTAACTGCAAACACCTGAGTGCGCAGAATATCGCTCATCATCGGGAACGACACCCCCGGGTGCGCGGGTGATGAATGGTTCAATAGCCTTGGAACAAGAAGTGCAAGGCGGCGGTAATTCGAGCTTGGTCATCGCTGAATGAGGCTACCCGGTCTTTCAAGACACGTTGCGGCACGGCGCCCATTTTGGGCGTTTCCAGCAAGCAATCCTGACCAAGGACAGTGAGCACGGGTGTTAACCGAACAGGTAGTTTGACTTTTGCAAAGGCATCCAGGCGACGCAGCGGAATGACCATGCGACTGTCCAGACCGTCGAGCAAATTGCTTTGAACATCCAGCAAATACGGCGTGGTACTGGCATGCGCTCCAGGGTTGGCATACACATCAAAACGTGCCATCAGAAAGTTCTCCACTGATCCAACGGCAAGCCTTCGGTTTCGAGGGTGGCGTTATAGGCGGCAATGAAATCGGCGTGTTCACTGCGCCAACGGCGCGCCTGTTCCTGCAGTACCAATTGACGTAAATAGCTGTCGCAGACCTGCGAAATATTGAGCTCAAGTGCCTTGGCTGCCTCGAGTACATCGACGCTCAGACTCAAATTGGTGGCCTTCCTTAAAGGCTGACGCACCCGAACGCTGCGTTGAGGTGCGGTGGATTGAATGGCAGGCATATGGACTCCAGATGCGCATTAAAAGATGCGCATATTTTAACCAAGATTGTCCAAAACACAAAGCCTACCCGCCGGCTGCAGTTTGCGCGTAGCCAATAGATTTTCTAAAAACCCCCCTACATCACCGGCTTCGAATGGCAGCGGCTGCTGC
>NZ_JACUUE010000057.1 GCF_014859475.1 Rhodoferax sp. | reverse complement strand
GCGAGTCGGCTTACGGCCGCTGATCAGAACTCTCCCAAGAACCCACCCGGCTTCGACTGTGGTGGGTTTTTTCGGGTTGATTATTTGCCTATGCTACAGGCGAAAGAACCGCTGGTGGCTCAACACAGGTGAGGATTTCGGTGGCATGGCGGGTGAGCGCAAAAGACCCATTCCCGCCGGTCACGACCGTCAGCTTGTTGAGGCCGCCGCCCAAGCCCTTATCCAGTCACCCCCCCTTCCACTGGTCGCAGCCCATTGGCCAGTCTTGCGTGCTACCCATGTTCCTCGCATAAGATGCAACAACGTCAGCTTGGCATTCCGCACCATCGCCCATCACAAAAACTCCCATGATCCCCAACCCCGCCTATTCGCCAGACGCCTGGCAAACTGTCACCCCGCACATCGCCGCGCTGGGCGAATCGCCGTTTTGGCACCCGCATGAACAAATGCTCTACTGGGTCGATATTTCGGGCAAACAGATTCTGCGCGCCAACATCACCATGGGCACCGTGCAGGCGTGGGAGCTGCCTGGCGAGCCCGGTTGCATGGCCCCGGCGGCCAGCGGCGGGCTGGTGATGGCGCTGCGCGACGGTGTTTATCGGGCGCAAATGTGGGGCGGGCCGCTGCAGCTGCTGGCCAAGCTGGACTATGACCCCGCGCACATGCGCGCCAACGACGGTAAATGCGACGCAGCTGGGCGATTCTGGGTGGGCACCATCGACGAAACCCGCAGTAAGAAGAACGCGGCGCTTTATTGCATCGACGCCCGCGACATGGCCAAAACCGGTTCGCCGCGGGTGACCTGCAAGATCAGCCCCACCGCGGGCATGAGCACCGCCAACGGGCTGGCCTGGAGTCCGGACGGCGGCACCATGTACTGGGCCGACACGCCCGGCCACACCGTTTGGGCTTGGGATTTTGACGCGACCACTGCGGCCATGGCAGCGCAGCGCGCGTTCACCAGCTTTGCACCCAAACCCCCAGGCTGGCAGGTTGACCCGGCTGCCAGTAACAACGGCGGCTACCGCGGTCGCCCCGACGGCGCCGCAGTGGATGTGCAGGGCAACTACTGGGTGGCCATGTTCGAGGGCCGCCGGGTGTGCCAGTTTGCGCCCGATGGCAGCTTGCTGGCCGAATTTTCCGTGCCACTGCAATGCCCCACCATGCCGTGTTTTGGCGGCGAAGACCTCAAAACCCTGTACCTGACCAGCGCCCGGCACCACCGCAGTGCGGCCGAACTGGCGACTTTTCCATTGTCTGGCAGTGTGCTGTCGATACGGGTTGAGGTGGCGGGCCTGCCGGTCAACTTTTTTGTTGGTTAAAACAATGATATTCCGCAAGGCCCGTACCACTATTCAATCAAAAAATGATGCGCTCGGCAGTGGCTGCGACTAAACTGAAACGTCAGTTCTTAACCCAACCGGAGATTTACCATGACAGAAACCCTTCAGCACACCAAAGACAAGCTCATGGACGATCTGCACCAAAGCATTGCCGATGCCGAGGAAATGCTCAAGCTCACTGCCAACGAGGCCAGTGAAAGCACAGTCAAGCTGCGTGAGCGTGTGCGTGACCGCATGAGCAAGGCCCGGGTCGAATTGCAGCATCTGCAACAGGCCACGGTAGAAAAGGCCAAAGCAGCAGGCCAGGCCACAGATGTGTTTGTCCATGAAAACCCCTGGAAATCCATCGGTATCGCCGCTGGCATGGGCTTGGTGGTCGGGCTGCTCATCAGCCGCCGCTAAACCTGATGGCAGACGCCAACTCCGGTCTGTTTGGCCAGTTGCAGCAATCCCTGGGTACGGTCGTTGAGCTGCTGAGGCTTCGACTGGCCTTGCTGGGCACCGAACTCGGGCAGGAAAAGCAGCGCCTGGCGGTCGGGCTGTTTTGGGGCGCAATCGCCCTCATGAGCTTGACCGTGGGCACCGTTCTGTTGTGCGGCTTTGTCATTTTGCTGCTATGGGATGGTTACCGATTGGCTGCGGTGGGCGTGCTGGCCTTGCTCTTTTTGGCCGCTGGATGGCTTTTGACCAAAGCTGCGCAGCGCCGGTTGAGCGCCGAGTCCAACCTGTTCAGCGTCAGCTTGGCCGAGCTTGAGCGCGACCGCGACAGCTTCACGGCCACCGAACCCCATGAGCCCCGGTGACCTGCAGTTGCGCCAGCAGCGCCTGCTGATTCGTAGCGCCGAACTGCGCCTGCAACTGAACGCAGACTTGCAACGCCTGCAAGGCCCAGCGGCCGTGGCTGACCAGGTCAAGTTGGGGCTGCTCTGGCTTTATCAAAACCCGCAGTGGCCCGCTGCTGTGCTGGTGCTGCTCTTGGTCCTCAAACCCAAAAGAGCACTGGTTTGGGCGGGCAAACTCTGGTGGCTGTGGAAATCTGTCCGTTTGGCGCGCCACTGGCGCAGCAGGCTGCTGACCTACATGGCGCCGCGCTGAAATCCCGGGGCAACGCGCCCACGCAATTTTTCAAACAACAAGCGTTCGAAAAATTCAATCCAGCGCGGTCGGCTTGTGCTCTAACATCGGGCCCACTGTTTTAACTGTGGACGCTCATGGACACCGCCCTGCAACACCTTATTGATCACATCAAAACCGCTGCCGCGCAAGGCACGCCGTTGCGCATTCGCGGCGGCGGCAGCAAAGACTTTTATGGCGAAACGCCACAAGGCGAGTTGCTCGACGCTACCACTTACTGCGGTATCGTCAGCTACGAACCGACCGAACTGGTGGTCACGGTACGCGCCGGCACCCCACTGGCCGAACTCGAAGCCGCCTTGACAGAAAAAGGCCAGTGTCTGGCCTTTGAGCCACCGCGTTTTGGCACTGCCAACGGCACCTGTGGCGGCATGGTGGCCACCGGTTTGAGCGGCCCGGCGCGCGCCAGTGTGGGCGGTGTGCGTGACTACGTGCTGGGCGTGCAACTCGTCAATGGCCGCGGCGAGCACCTCACCTTTGGCGGCCAGGTCATGAAAAACGTGGCGGGCTACGACGTGTCGCGCCTGATGGTGGGCGCCATGGGCACACTCGGCTTGCTCACCGAAATATCACTCAAGGTGCTGCCGGTGGCACCAGCCGAGGCCACGCTGGTGTTCGAGCTCGACCAGGCCAGCGCGCTGGCGCAACTGCACCGCTGGGGCGCGCAGCCCTTGCCGCTCAATGCCAGTTGCTGGCTGCGCGACGACACCGCCCCCAACGCCCCCGAACTGCTGTTTGTGCGCCTGCGTGGCGCCGTGGCCGCCGTTGAATCGGCTTGCACCAAGATGCTGGCTGACGTGCCTGGGCGGCGCATGGACAAGGCCCAGGCCGGGCTTGACTGGACGGCTTGCCGCGACCTGCAACTGCCGTTTTTCACCACCCCCGCTGAGTCTGCCGAGGCGCTGGCGCTGTGGCGCCTGAGCGTGCCGCAAACTGCGCCGGTGCTGGATTTACCCTGGCCACAGCTGGTGGAGTGGCATGGCGGCCAGCGCTGGTTGCGCGCACCCGCATCGGCACTTGATCAGCTGCGCCAGGCAGCCGCTGCAGCTGGCGGCAGCGCCAGTGTTTTTGTGGCCGCCGCTGGCACCACCACCGAGCCCAAGAATTGCTTCAGCCCGTTGACACCCGCTGTCGAACAAATCCACCGCCGCCTGAAAGCCGAGTTCGACCCAGCAGGCATCCTGAATCCGGGTCGCATGTACGCCGACATCTAACCAACGCCAAGCCCATGCAAACCCAACTCGCTCCCCAATACCAAGGCACGCCTGATGGCCAGGCGGCCGAAGCCATTCTGCGCAAATGCGTGCACTGCGGTTTTTGCACCGCCACTTGCCCCACTTACCAGCTGCTGGGCGACGAGCTCGACGGCCCGCGCGGGCGCATTTACCTGATGAAGCAGGTGCTCGAAGGTGCCGTGCCCACGCGCAAGACGCAGCAGCACCTGGACCGCTGCCTGACCTGCCGCAACTGCGAAACCACCTGCCCCAGCGGCGTGCAATACGGCCACTTGCTCGACATCGGGCGCAAGCTGGTCGATGCCCAGGTGCCGCGCCCGGCGGGCGAGCGCGCGCTGCGCTGGACCTTGAAAGAGGGCTTGCCTTCGCCCGCGTTTGCCCCGGCCATGGCGCTGGGCCAACTGGTGCGCCCGCTCTTGCCCAAGGCCTTGCAGAATAAGGTGCCGGAGAAAAAAAATGTCGGCCACACGCCCACCCGCACGCTCAAGCGCAAGGTGCTGGTGCTTGAAGGCTGCGTGCAACCCGCCATGAGCCCGAACATCAACAGCGCCACGGCCCGGGTGTTTGATGCCGCCGGCATCCAGTGCGTGGTAGCGGCCAAGGCCGGTTGCTGCGGTGCCGTCAAGTTCCACCTCAACGACCAGGACGGCGGCATGGCGCACATGCGCGCCAACATCGACGCCTGGTGGCCGCACATTGAAGCGGGTGTAGAGGGCATCGTCATCAACGCCTCGGGCTGCGGCGTGATGGTGAAAGACTACGGCCATGTGCTGCATGACGACCCGCATTACGCCGCCAAGGCCCGTCGCGTGAGCGAGCTCACCAAAGATGTGAGCGAATGGCTGCCCGAGCTGACAGAAAAGCTCAAAAGCCGGGTGCAAGCCAGCGCCAGCCGCATTGCCTTTCACCCGCCCTGCACGCTGCAGCACGGCATGCAGCTGCGCGGCGGCGTGGAAAAATACATGGGCGAGCTGGGCTTCAACGTCAAAACCACCGGCTGTGAGGCCAACCTGTGCTGCGGTTCGGCGGGCACCTACAGCGTGCTCAACCCCGGCATTGCCTACGAGCTGCGTGACCGCAAGCTAGGCAACCTGGCCACCACTTTCGGCGCTGAGGCGCCCGAGCAGATCGTGTCAGCCAACATGGGCTGCATCACCCACCTGCAAAGCGGCACCGACACGCCCGTGCGGCACTGGATTGAATTGCTGGACGAGGCGATGCAGCCATAAGCCCCAGGCTCACGCCCCCAGGCGCTGGCGCAGCGCGCGCACCGCGCTACCGGGCGTGGTCAGCACCGGTAGCGCGGTGGCCTGGCGCACTGCCGCCTCAGAACGCGCCATGCTGAACTGGGCCAGCGCAATCACCTCGCAACCGCGCTGCTGCAGCCAGCACGCAGCGTCCACCACACGGGCATCGTGCTCAGCGGCATCGCCCCGGTCAAGCGCCGCCATGGCACCCTCGGCAAGGCGCGTCAGCAGCGCGGTGCCGCTCGGAAATTCGGCTGGCATCGACACCAGCGTTGGCGCAAATGAGGCGATCAAGCCGACGCGTTTGCCCGTGGCCACGGCCTCTGCCACCATGGCCTCGTTGGGCTTGAGCACCGGCATGTGCGGGCGCCGCGCTGCCACCGCCTCAATACACGGCCCAAAGGCCGAGCAGGTGAACAGCAGGGCCTGCGCGCCGGTGCCCTCGGCATAGGCGGCCAGTGCCTCAAAGCGTTGGTGCATGGCCGCATCAAGCCCGCGCCCGCTGCGCGCCAGGTCAGCTGAGAGGCTATCGTCGAGCAAATTCATGCGTTCACACTCGGGCCAGGCACGCACCAGCTCGGCATTGATCGGTGCCACCGAGTACGCCAGCGCATGAATCAGGGCAACGCGGCTCATGGCTTGACCTTTCGGCCGCGCACGCGCTGCAGTGCCGCTACCAGCAGCAGTAAAACAATGGCCGGCAGGAACATCCATTCCTTGCTGGGCCGATCGGCTGGCATTTCGGCCGAAACAATGCGGAACCCCTGCTCCATGCCCAGCTTTTCGGCGCGGCTGCCAAAACGCACCTGGGTGATCAACAGCGCGTCGCCCTGCGCCATCACGTTAACGCCGGCACTGGCAAAGCGTTCGCGTGCCGTGCCTTTGGGGCCCAGCGGCAACAGCACACCTTTGCGAATGTCCTTGCCGTCGATGTTGGTGCCCTCGATCCAGATGCGCTTGCCGGCATTGGCGGGTTGCGCCTCGATCAACTGGGTGATTTGCGATGCCGGCACTTCATAAAAAGGCGGATAGGCCATGTCCCACCAGAAGCCGGGGCGAAACAGCGTAAACGTGACCAGCAGCAGGGCAATGCTCTCGTACCAGCGCGACTTGACCAGAAAGAACCCCTGCGTGGCCGCAGCAAACACCAGCATGGCCACGGTGGCACTGAGCACTGTCAAAATCAGGTGCAGCGGCCCGCTCAAACCGATCATCAGCAACTGGGTATTGAAGATGAACAAGAACGGCAAAATGGCCGTGCGCAGGCTGTAGAAAAACGCCGTCACCCCGGCCTTGATCGGGTCGCAGCGCGCAATGGCAGCGGCGGCAAACGACGCCAGCCCGACCGGCGGCGTCACGTCGGCCATCAGGCCAAAGTAGAAAACAAACAGGTGCACGGCAATCAGCGGCACGATCAGGCCGCTTTGGGCGCCGAGCTCCACCACCACCGGTGCCATCAGCGTCGAGACCACAATGTAGTTGGCCGTGGTCGGCAGGCCCATGCCCAGAATCAGACTGATGACCGCCACCAGACCCAGCATCAGCATCAGGTTGCCACCGGACAACAACTCGACCAGCTCGGTCATCACCAGCCCGATGCCGGTAAGCGACACCGTGCCAACAATGATGCCCGCCGCCGCCGTGGCCACACCAATGCCGATCATGTTGCGCGCGCCGGCAACCAGGCCGTCAACCAGATCGACCAAGCCATGCCTGAGCGCCTGCCCGTAATTGCCCCGGCCACGAAACCAGGCCGTGATGGGCTTTTGCGTCACCATCACAAAGATCATGAACAGGGTGGCCCAAAAGGCCGACAGGCCTGGCGACATCTGCTCGACCATAAGGCACCAGATCAGCACCACCACCGCCAGCAGGTAATGCAGGCCGGATTTGACGGTGGGCCCGGTCTCTGGCAGCTCAAAGACAGGCGCATTGGGGTCGTCAAGCTCAAGTTCGGGCTGGCTGGCACCATACCAGAGCAAGCCCACATAAGCCGCCAGCAGCCCCACACCCACCACCCACACCGCCGCATCGCCCATGACCGTCTTGATCCAGCCGATACCCCAATACACCGCGCCCGAGAGCACGATGAAACCGGCCACGGTCAGGCCGAACGAGAGCAGCCGCGAGCCCGCTGTGCCGCTACTGCGCCGCTCAAGGCCAACCATGTTGGCCTTGAGCGCCTCGATGTGAACGATGTAGAGCAGCGCGATGTAGGAGATGATGGCCGGCAAAAAGGCGTGCTTCATCACCTCAAGGTAAGGAATGCCAACGTATTCCACCATCAGGAACGCCGCTGCGCCCATCACCGGTGGCATCAGCTGGCCGTTAACCGAGCTCGACACCTCGACCGCCGCCGCCTGGTCAGGGCGGTAACCGACGCGCTTCATGAGCGGAATGGTAAAGGTGCCCGTGGTCACCACGTTGGCAATCGACGAGCCCGAAATGATGCCCGTGGCCGCTGACGACAACACCGCCGCCTTGGCCGGGCCACCGCGCATGTGGCCGAGCATGGCAAAGGCCGATTTGATGAAATAGTTGCCCGCGCCGGCCTTGTCCAGCAGCGAGCCAAAAAGCACAAACAAAAAGATGAAGCTGCTGGAAACACCCAGCGCCACGCCAAACACACCCTCGGTGGTGAGCCATTGGTGGCTCATGGCGCGGTTCAGCGAAAAACCACGGTGGGCAATCATGTCGGGCATGTAGGGGCCACCAAAGGTGTAGCCCAGAAAGACCAGCGCCACAATCACCATCGGCAAGCCCAGCACCCGGCGCGTTGCCTCCAGCAGCAGCACCATGCCGACCAGACCGGTGTACACATCCATCGCCGTGGGCTGGCCCGGGCGGGTGGAGAGCTCGCGGTAAAACAGAAACAGGTAGGCGGCACAAAAGCTGCCAACAATGGCAAAAATCCAGTCGGTCAGCGGCACGTGGTCGCTGGGCGAACGCTTGAAGGCCGGGTACGACATGAAGGACAAAAACACCGCAAAGGCCAGGTGGATGGCACGCGTCTCGGTGTCATTGAAGACCAGCACGCCGGTGCTGAACGGCAGCGGCGACGCAATCCACAACTGGAACAGCGACCAGGCCAGCGCCACATAAAGCAAAAAGCGGTGCATGGCCGGACCGGGGGTACGCGCACCGGTGTCTTTTTCAGCGACAAACTTTTCGACATCGATCTCGGGCACCCGGTCGGTGGTTGTTGCTGGTTTCATAAGTTACTTTTCGGTAAATTTTGATGATCAACAAAAAAGCCCTGACAGGTCAGAGCTTTTTTGCAGTGTCAATCCGTTGACGGGCAACGGTGCGTCAACTCACATCCAGCCTTTTTCCTTGTAGTACTTGACCGCACCGGGGTGCAGCGGGGCCGACAAGCCGTTTTTGATCATGAGTTGGGGGTCCAGCGCAATAAAGGCCGGGTGCAGCTTCTTGAACTCTTCGAAGTTCTCGAACACGGCTTTGGTCAGCTCATAGACCGTGGCGTCGGGCACCTTGGCCGAGGTCACCATGGTGGCCAGCACGCCATAAGTGCGTGTCGGGTTGGCATGGCCCGCATACAGACCGCCAGGGATGTCAACCGCGGCATAGAAGGCATTGTCCTTGACCAGTTTGTCAACCGCCGGGCCAGTCAGGGGCACCAGTTTGGCGCCGCATGTGGTGATCGGGTCCTGGATGTTGGCCGAGGGGTGGCCCACGCCGTAGAAAAAGCCGTCGATCTTGTTGTCGCACAGCGCAGCACCATGCTCGTCGGCCTTGAGCTCGGAGGCCAGGCCGAAGTCAGACACCTTGAAGCCGGAGGTTTGCAGGTATTGCTCCATCGAGGCACGCGTGCCCGAACCCGGGTTGCCAATGTTGAAGCGCTTGCCCTTGAAGTCATCAAACTTGGTGATGTTGGCCTCTTTGCGCGACAACACCGTGAACGGCTCGGGGTGCAGCGAAAACACGGCGCGCAAGTCAGCAAACTTGCCATCTTTCTCAAATACCTTGGAGCCGTTGACCGCGTGGTACATCCAGTCAGACTGGGCCACACCAAAGTCGAGCTCGCCCGCACGAATGGTGTTGATGTTCACCACCGAGCCACCGGTGGACTCCACCGAGCAGCGAATGCCGTGCTTGGCGCGCTCCTTGTTGACCAGGCGGCAAATGGCACCGCCCGCGGCGTAATACACGCCGGTGACACCGCCGGTGCCGATGGTCATGAATTTTTGCTGCGCCTGAACGCTGCCCACGGGCAACATCATGGCAACTGCAGCGGCGAGGGTGCTGACACAAAGGGAAAGTTTTTTCATGAAATCTCCAACATTAAAAATTGTGAATGGCTTGAACCGTTACCCGGTAGGGAGCAAGACATCTTAGATCAAAAACGGGCCTCCTTCAGCTTGAAAATATCAAAGTAAACCCTAGCTTTTCATGCAACTTATGCATACACAAACATCAGGCAGGCATGGACACGTTGATGGCCTGGCTCAGGAGATCGACGATGCGGGCCAGATCGTCCTCGCTGGCAATGAACGGCGGGGCCAGCAAAATGTGGTCGCCGCAACGGCCATCGACCGTGCCGCCCATGGGGTAACACATCAGGCCCAGCGCCATCGCCTCGCGCTTGACGCGGGCGTGCAGTTTGAGCGCCGGATCAAACCACTGGCGTGAGGCGCGGTCAGCCACCAGCTCCAAGCCCCAAAACAAGCCGCGCCCGCGGATATCGCCCACATGCGGATGCTCGGCAAACGCCTGCTGCAGCAAGCCATGCAGCGTTTGGCCGCGTGCCTGCACCTGCGCCACCAGGCCGTCGCGCGCGATGACGCGCTGCACCGCCAGCGCCGCAGCACAAGCCACGGCATGGCCCAGATAGGTGTGGCCATGCTGAAACAGGCCACTGCCAGCGCGGAACACATCGACCAATTTTTTCTGCGCCAGCACCGCGCCAATGGGCTGGTAACCGCCGCCCAGGCCCTTGGCAATGGCCAGCAAATCAGGCACCACGCCATCCTGCTCGCAAGCGTGCAGCGTGCCGGTGCGCCCCATGCCGCACATCACTTCGTCCAGAATCAGCAAAATGCCGTGGCGGTCGCACAGCGCGCGAATGCCCTGGAAGTAGCCCGGCACCGGTGGCAACACACCGGCCGTGGCGCCGCCCACGGTTTCAGCAACAAAAGCCATGACGTTTTCCGGGCCCAGGCGCTCAAAAGTTTCTTCGAGCTCGGCCACCAAGCGCTGACCATAGGCCTGCGGGGTTTCGTCAGCGGCGCGGTCACGGTATTCGTAACACGGCGCCACGTGGGCCACGTCGATGAGCAGCGGCTCGAACTGGGCACGGCGCCAGGCGTTGCCACCCACCGCCAGCGCGCCCAGCGTGTTGCCGTGGTAGCTTTGCCGACGTGCCACAAAGTGGCGGCGTTGCGGCTGGCCGATCTCGACAAAATACTGCCGCGCCATCTTGAGCGCCGCCTCCATGGCCTCCGAGCCGCCACTGACAAAGTAGGCATGGCTCATGCCGGGCGGGGCTGACGCAATCAACACGTCGGCCAGTTCCTCGGCCACTTCGGTGGTGAAAAAACTGGTGTGGGCATAAGCCAGCTTGTCGATTTGGGTGTGCATGGCGGCCAGCACCTCGGGGTGGCCATGGCCCAGGCACGACACGGCGGCACCGCCGCAGGCGTCCAGGTAGGTTTTGCCGCTGGCGTCGGTCAGGGTGATGCCGTGGCCCGCCACGGCCAGCGGCAACTGGTGCTGCAACTGGCGGTGAAAGACGTGGGTGGTGTCAGGATGGATCGCGGTGGCGGGGGCTGTGGTGTGGGTTGTGTTCATGGCGGTGTGTGCTGACGGTGCAATTGGTTGGGATGGGTGAAATGGACGTGGAAAAAATCGGCTGAGTTTGCAAGCCATCAGTGATGGCAAATAGTATAAAAATACCGGCTGAACGTCCAGCACAATCGATCCCTCAGCACTTAAACATCATTCAGCCATGACAACCCTACCTCCCCTGCCTTGTTACCTCAACGGTTCCTTCACCTTGCTGCCCAACGCCAAAATCAGCGTCATGGACCGCGGCTTCATCTTTGGCGACGGCATTTATGAAGTGGTGCCCGCCTATGGCGGGCGCTTGTTCCGCTTTGCCCAGCACATGGCGCGGCTCGATCGCAGCCTGGCCGAAGTGCGCATTGCCAACCCGTTGACACACGCCCAGTGGGCCGACGTCGCCAGGCAATTGATGACCACTTATGCCGCCGCCAACGGTGTCGGCACCGATGCGCTCGACCAGCTCATCTACATCCAGATCACACGCGGCGTGGCCATGCGCGACCACGTCATGCCGACCGACATCACGCCTACCGTGTTTGTCATGACCAACACCATGAAAATGCCTACCGAGGCGCAGCGCAAGCAGGGCGTGGCCTGCGTCACGGCCGACGACTTCCGCTGGGAAAAAGCCCACATCAAGAGCACCAGCCTGCTCGGTGCGGTGTTTGCGCGCCAGATCAGCTTTGATGCCGGTGCCCTGGAAACGGTGATGTTCCGCGATGGCTTTTTGAGCGAAGCCGCCGCCAGCAACGTCTGGGTGGTCAAGGACGGCCGGGTGCTGGGCACGCCCAAAGACAACCTGGTTTTAGAAGGCATTCGCTACGGCCTGATCGAAGAAATCTGCCGCGCCCGGGGCATCCCGTTCGAACTGCGCCGCGTCAGCCGCGAAGAAGTGCAACACGCCGACGAAATCCTGTTGTCCTCGGCCACCAAGGAAGTGCTGCCGGTGACCCTGCTCGACGGCAAGGCAGTCGGCAGCGGCCAGCCCGGCCCGGTGTATGCCCAGTTGATTGCAGGCTACGCCGATGAAAAGGCGCAATCGCGCCAGCAATGACCTGCCACCGACAGTAGCATGAACGTACGCAAAACAGGATTCGCCTAATTTTGCGTACCGCTGCGAAAGGTTTGACCGGGCCGCATCCTGCTGCCTGGCAAAGTCATCCATCGCCTGCCGAGTTCCGCATGCAATCAGCGCAAGGTGTCATGAGCCTTCGTAGCGTCAGGGCAGAGCGTTGCTCGATCAAGGTCACAATTTGTTCAACCACGCCATGGCTAGTGAAGCCACGCGAGGGGTCTGACTGCAGTTCACGCGCGGTAGTCGGCATCGACTTTGCCAAGGCCAGAATCCGCTTTCTGGCCTGAGCCCTACCTGAAATTGCTGGGCAATGAGACGCCGGAGTTGTCCCTCCGGCAACAGCCCTGCAAAGAAAGGGCGTGTGTGGTGATCGTCGAACGGTTCTGCTTGTAGAGGCAGCGAGCTGGACAGGGTCACTGTGGCGGTGCGTGAGAGCCAATTCGGGGCATATTGAAAATTCAGCCGTCCATCGGTGAGGGCCAGGGTACCAACCCGCTCGGCGAAGAGCCAGACTTCAAGCTCACGCGCCATGCTGGTTGCCCTCAGGGTGATTTTCAGGGGCGGATGATGGCAAGCCGATGAGCTGGAGCGTACCCCCCAGCGCGTCAATCACGCGCAGCACGTTTTCCAGACGCAGAGTGGCCTTGCCTGCTTCCAAGTCGACGATGAAGCGCACACCAACGCCTGCAGCCATAGCCAGCTGAGGCTGCGTCAGGCCCAGCTGCTTGCGTGCAGCACGCAGCGCTTCACCGAGTTGTTCTGTGGTCTGTATGGAGCTCATCACTGGCCTTGTTTCCCGTTCGGGAAATTATCGGTCAGTTCAAAGAACGAGGCAAGCCATATTTCCCGATCGGGAAATTCTGGTGAATGCTAACCGCTTGTTGACGCGTCAAAAGTCAACAAACGCATCAGTCACCACGGGCTTTCCTGCGGTTACGAATCAACAGGTTAGAAACGACCGTGAGAAGCAATGAGGACAAATGAGGAAGGATGCGTACAGGTTGGGGTTAATGCGGAACGAAGGTGGGGCACTCGTCCGCCACCGACAGTAGCATGAATGTACGCAAAACAGGATTGGCCTACTCTTGCCTACCGATGCACCTTTAGGGTGAACAGCATTTTACACCTAAGTCGTTGATTTATATGAATAAATCAGCTTTTTTTGCTATGAAGTCACGGATTCAGGAAACAGAACAACTGCTAAAAGCGATATTTATAACTGGCACCAACGGCAATCTGCTCCTGTTTACCGCCACTGGCGCGCAGGAAGTTATCATCCTGCAGTTGCAACCCAAGATTAAGCCAGCCACTGCCAAATTGCATACCGTAGCTGATGTTGAAAAAGAGGATATCGGTTTTCTCTGCCGGAATGTAATAGGTGATATCAGGATCCGTGATGGTTGCCCTGACCGGGGCATTGTTAACATTAAGCTCGGCGTAGGCAACAGAGAGTCCAAGGTTGTGCCCGTTGGGGAAAAAATTAAACAACCCAAGGGTCAGGTTGCGGCTGTCCCCTTCAAAGGTGGAGGCCTGATTTCTGCCGAGATAACGGTTACCGGTAGTCCAGTTGCTGTGCTCGTAACTGACATTAGCAATGCCGTCGCCAAACATGCCATTAGCCAGGGTGTCGCTGTATTCGATAAACCATTGCTGGTTACTCTCAAAAAAACGGCTGGTCGCATCCAGGCCAAACAACCAGGCTTTTTTGGCTGGAAAAGCGCCGGCTTCATCCTCTCCCATCATCTGGCCATAAAC
>NZ_JACUUE010000296.1 GCF_014859475.1 Rhodoferax sp. | reverse complement strand
TCCTAACCGGGGTTTAACATCAAAAACAATAGCAACCCCCATTTTCGATAGCTATAAAAAACGCAGCACATTGATTTATATAGGTTTTTTTACCCTTTGATTTTTGTTTCCGTTTTGTTGTGCCATAGAATTTTTGCTTAAATTTCGATTTTCGTGTTTTTGCGGCTAGCATGGCACGCATGTTTATTAGACAAACCCGCACCAGCAACAAAGCCACAGGCGAGGGCTACTTCACCTACCGACTCGTGCGCGGTGAGCGCATTGCGGGCAAGGTGCGTCAAATCACCGTACTCAACCTGGGACGACACTTCCCCGTAGTCCAAGACGACTGGCCACTGCTGTGCAGTCGCATCGAACAACTGCTGGCCCCACAGGCCCTGCTGTGCGAGATCAAATGCCCGCCACACCTTGAGCGCGCCGCCCAACGCTACGTCGGCCAACTCATCGCCCGCGCAAGCGACAAACCCGGCGCGGCTGCGAGCACGCAAGCCACACCGGCACCTGCGAGTGAACTCAGTGCCGACTCGGCGCACGCCGCCAACACGACTGCTCAAACCCGGGGTGCTGCGGATCAAACCGCGCCAGCGCCTGCCACTGCAGGAAACATCTGCAGTGCTGCGGGCGTATGTGGCGCAGTCGACCTGCAACACGTCGACATTGCCTCCATGGTGGACAGTCTGCCACGCAGCGTGGGCGTGGAGCACGTCGCCCTGCACGCCATCAATCAGTTGAGCCTGGTGGACAAACTCACAGCGCTGGGCATCAACGGTGTGATGCGCGCGTGCATTGTGGGCAACCTCATCGGGCGCATTGCCGCACCGGGCTCGGAGCTGGCCACCTGGGATTGGCTGCAAAGACACAGCGCCCTGGGTGAATTGCTGGATGTGGACTTTGAGGGCTTGTCGCACATGCGGCTGTACCGGGCCTCGGATTTGCTGATGAAACACCGCCAGGCCATTGAAGCGCATGTCTTTGGTGCCGTGACAACGCTGTTTAGTCTGACCGAGACCGTCACCCTGTACGACCTGACCAACACCTACTTTGAAGGGCAAGCGACAAACAACCCCAAAGCCCGGTTTGGCCGCTCCAAAGAAAAGCGCAGCGACTGCCCGCTGGTGACGCTGGGGCTGGTGCTTGACGGCAGTGGCTTTGTGCGGCGCTCCAAGACCTTTGAGGGCAACGTCAGTGAGGGCACCACGCTGCAAGTGATGCTCACTGATTTGGCCGCCCCAGTGGGTGCATTGGTGATCATGGACGCGGGTATTGCCACCCAGGCCAACATCGACTGGTTGATCGAGCACAAGTACCGCTACCTGGTGGTGCGCCGGGGTGGGGTGCGTGAGTTTGATGCCCAGCAATCGGTATCAACCCAGACCATGGGGGGCGAGACGGTTCGCCTGCAAAAGGTGCTCAGTGCCGATGGCCAGGAGGTGCAGCTGCATTGTCACTCTGAGGGCAGACAAGCCAAGGAACAGGCGATGAGCCAGCGTTTTTGCACCGCCTTTGAAGCGGGCCTGAAGAAAATAGCCGATGGGCTGAGCAAGCCGCGCAGTGAAAAACGCATGGACAAATTGAATGAGCGCATTGGCCGGCTCAAGCAAAGAAGCCGAGGGGTGAGTCAGCATTACCAGATCACGCTCACGGGCGATGAGGCAGGTAAAAATGCCACGGCGCTGAGCTGGAAACAAGAGTGGGTCAGTGGCACCATGGCCACTCATCCGGGGGTGTATTGTTTGCGCACCAATGTGCTGGACTGGGATGCACAGAAGTTGTGGCAGACGTATTCGAGTTTGACCGATATTGAGAGTGTGTTTCGCAGTTTCAAGACTGAGCTGGGGCTGCGCCCGGTGTTTCATCACAAGGAGGATCGCGCCGATGGGCATTTGTTCATCACGGTGCTGGCGTATCAGTGTGTGCAGTTGATTCGCACCGAGCTCAAGGCGCAGGCACAAATCAATGACAGCTGGGAGAGTCTGCGCAAGACGATGCAGGGGCAACGGCGCACCACCACCAGCATGCGCCGCGCCGATGGGCGCATGCTGCATGTTCGCAAGACTTCCAAGGCCGAGCCAGAGTTGGCCCGGATTTACCGCGCGCTTGGCATTGATGCGTCACCGGGCAGCACCAGAAAACTTGTCGTTTGAGTTCGCAATAACGAGTAAATTACACCTAAAAAATACCAGTTCACGCTAAGCCGTTGATTTGTATCAGTGTTTTTGGGGGGCTGTTAAAGACCGG
>NZ_JACUUE010000295.1 GCF_014859475.1 Rhodoferax sp. | reverse complement strand
TGCACGAAGAGGCTTGGGCGTACTTCGGTGGCGCCTGCCGCTACGTGGTGCTCGACAACCTCAAGGAGGGTGTCATCAAACCCGACCTGTATGAACCACAACTCAATGCCGTCTACGCCGCCACCCTGAAACACTACGGCGTGGTGGGTGACCCGGCACGGGTGCGTGACCCCAATCGCAAAGGCACCGTTGAGCACGCCATTGGTCACACCCAGGCCACAGCCCTGAAGGGGCGACGCTTCGAGTCGATTGAGGAACAAAACCAGTACCTCGAACATTGGGAAACCAAGTGGGCCGCCCAGCGCATTCACGGCAGTGAGCGCCGCCAGGTGCAAGCCATGTTCGAGGAGGAGAAACCGCATCTGTTACCCCTGCCGCTACTTGGCATGCAATACTTTACCGAGGCGCAGTACACCGTCAACGACGACTCGTGCGTGCGGGTGGACCACAGCAGTTATGCCGCCCGTCCGGCGGTCATTGGCAGCCGGGTGCTGGTGCGCCTGTTTGCCCGTCGCCTGGAAATCCGAGACCTCAAGACGCAAGCCTTGCTGCGCACGCATGACCGCGCCGAGAGGCCCGGCACGGTGGTGCTGCCCATGAACGAGCGCGTCTTCAATCCATCGCGCGAGACACAGCGCATTCTGGGTCAGGCCAAGGCCATTGGGGCGGCCACCCACAAGCTGTGCGAGACCTTGTTCGAGCGTGAAGGCCGTGTCGGTCAACGCAAGATGTGGGGTATCGTCGGCTTGGTGCGGCACTACCCGCGCCGACTGATCGAGGCCGCCTGTGAGCAGGCCATGCAAGAGGGTGTGTGCAGCTACGGCCATGTCAAGACCTTGACCGAGCGGCTCATGGCGGATGCGTTGATTCTGCTGGATGCGCCCAACCCAAGCGAGGTATCCCTGACCCAGAGTCACACCTTGATTCGCGCGGGTGACGACTACGCCGATCTGTTCACCCTGGGGGCTCAGCAAAGCGCCACGCTGGCTTCGACCCAGGCAGCGACCCGAGCACAAAACCAAGTAGGGGAATCACAATGACAATGAGCAAACATGAGATTGAACGCGCCCTCATTGAGCTGCGCCTGTCGGGCATGGCCGCCACACTGGACACCCGTGTCCTGCAAGCCCAGGGCAGCGAACAACCCTTCCTTGAAACCTTCTGCATGCTGCTGCAGGACGAACAAGACCTGCGCCGCTCCCGATTGACCGAACGGCGGTTCAAGCAGTGCGGGCTCGATGAGCGCTTGACGCTGGCAGATTTTGATTGGCACTTCAACCCGAAAGTGCCACGCCAAGCCTGCTTTGAGTTGCACACTTTGAAGTTCATCACCGAGGGGATCAACGGGCTGCTCATTGGCAAGCCCGGCACCGGCAAGAGTCATATCGCCAAAGCTGTTGCCTACCAGGCCACGCTGCAGGGCTATGACGTGCGCTACGTGGAGGCTGACAGCGTGTTTGCGCATTACTGCCTGGCCAGCCCTGCCGAGCAGGCCAAGCTGCTCAAGGGCATGCTCGAGCCAGCTTTGCTGGTGCTCGATGATCTGTTCCTCGCGCGGCGCATCTCCGACGGTGCTGCCGAGTTGCTGCAGACGGTGGTGCACCGGCGCTACAAGCTGCGTCGCTCCATCGTGGTGACCTCCAACCGCATTGTTGAGGATTGGGGCAAATACCTGGGCGACAACACGATGAGTACGACCATTCTGGACCGGCTGATGCACCGCTCGGCCCTGCTGGCGTTTGAGGGCAAGAGTTACCGGCTGAAGGAGGCTGCGTCGCGCATCGTCAGTGCCAGCGCCGCGTGATCAACTCGCCCGCCGTGGACAACTGTCCTGCCCACAGGGCGGGCCTGTGGACAGCCGGTGCTGCGCACCGGTGCGACAGTTGCCCACCGCTCCCCGAGGTTTGCCTTGGGCCTGACGCGCTTGCGCTTGCCAAACAGCCGTCTACAAAAAACTCCAAAAATCCAGGGAGAAATTACCAAAAAAAGAGACCAGAGGCAGTCAGACCAAAAGACTGATAATTTAGCCGTCCTGCCTGGGGGAATTTGACTGGCCAAAGGTGGGGGAATTTGAAGTGGCCATCAGGGCAACAGCATCACTTTTCATTGGAATTGGTACGCTAATAAATACTAACGTGCCGAAAGAAAATCCGAAAATTGTGCTCGGTGCTGGTGTGGGGTACGGCGGCCCTTCGTCATTCCGTGTGGAACTTGACTTGAAAAATACAATGTAGTAGTC
>NZ_JACUUE010000056.1 GCF_014859475.1 Rhodoferax sp. | reverse complement strand
GGTGTTTTTACTGGTGGTCAGCGCGCTGATCCTGAAAACCAGTTTTGATGCGTTTTTGCGCTAGATCGTTACTGAACCGGCAACGACGCGGCTGACGCTGCCGACGCAGGCGGTAGCGCCGCCACTGAACCGCGCGGCCAGGGAAGGTCTGCAGCCAGCAGCGGCTGGCCCACGGGCGCTGACGCCTGGCCCTTGCGCACCAGGGCCATGTCTTCGTCGTTGGGGTAGAGGCCCAGCAGGTAGTAATCAAACGCCCGGCGCGTGATCGGGGCGGCTGAGGTCGAACCGAAACCGGCGTTTTCAACAATCGCGGCCAGCGCTATCTTGGGGTCGTCGGCGGGGGCAAAGGCGATGTAAAGCGCATGGTCGCGCCTGCGCTCTTCCATGCGGGCGGCGTTGTATTTTTCGTTCCTGGCGAGCGAAACCGCCTGCGCCGTTCCCGTTTTCCCGCCGCTGAGGTATTGCGCGCCAGCAAACACGCGGCGCGAAGTGCCATCCTGCGTCACCCCCACCATGGCACGGCGAATGGTGTCCACGTGTTCGCGTTTGAAGCCCAGATCGACAGCGGCTTGCGGCGCGACCCGCTCACTTGCCTGACTGCCGGGCAGCTGTGTCGCCGATACCAACTGGGGTGGGTGTTTGATGCCGTTGTTGGCCACGATGGCGGTGGCCTGCGCGAGTTGCAGCATGGTGAAGCTGTTGTAGCCCTGGCCAATGCCCAGCGAGATGGTTTCGCCAGCGTACCAGCGCTGTTGATCGGGGCGCTTGAAGTAATTGCGCTTCCATTGCTGGCTGGGCAGCACGCCGCGCACTTCGCCGTTAATGTCGATGCCGGTGCGCTGGCCAAAGCCCAGCGGTGCCATGAAGTCGTGCATGACATCGACGCCGAGTTCATTGGCCAGCGTGTAGAAGTAAACATTGCTCGACTCGACAATGGCACGGTGCATGTCCATCGGGCCGCCGCGCTCGTTCTCGGGACTGCCGAAGCGGTGGCCACCGAACACGAAAAAGCCGGGGTCGTTGATGATGGTGCGCGGATCGCGTTTGCCAGTGGCAAGCGCCGCCAGCGCCATGAAGGGTTTGTAGGTGGAGCCCGGCGGATAGGTGCCGCGCAGCGCCCGATTCAGCAGCGGTTTGTCGATCGACTCGTTGAGGCCCTGCCAGCTTTCCTGGTCAATGCCTTCAACGAACAGGTTGGGGTCGAAGGTGGGCTTGCTGACAAAAGCCAGCACCTCACCGCTCTTGGGGTCAAGCGCCACCAGCGCGCCGCGGCGCTCGCCATACATGTCCTCAATGAGTTGCTGCAGCTTGATGTCAATCGACAACTTGACGCTCTTGCCGGGTGTTGCGGGCTGGCTCGACAGGCGCCGGGTGGCGCGACCGCCGGCCGAGGTTTCCATGGCATCGACACCGGTGGTGCCGTGCAGTTGCGTCTCGAAACTTTGCTCGACGCCGAGCTTGCCGATGTAGTCGGTGCCGCGGTAATTGGCGGCCTCCCCGGATTCTTCGAGTCGCTCTTTTTCAGCGGCGTTAATGCGCCCGATGTAGCCAATCACGTGGCTCGCCAGTTCGCCATAGGGGTAACTGCGAAACAGCCGCGCCTTGATATCGACGCCGGGAAAGCGGTAACGCTGGGCGGCAAAGCGCGCCACTTCTTCGTCGCTGAGGCGGCTGCGCAGCGGGATGGACTCGAAACTCTTGCCTTCCTCGCGCAGTTTTTTGAAGCGGCGCCGGTCGCGCGGGGTAATGTCGATGAGCTGCGCCAGGTCATCGAGCGTTTGCGCCAGGTTGGCTGTCTTTGATGGGGTGATTTCGAGGGTGTAGGCCGAGTAATTGGTGGCCAGCACGATGCCGTTTCGGTCCAGGATCAGGCCACGGTTGGGCACGATCGGCACCACCGCCGTGCGGTTGTTTTCGGCCTGGGCGCGCAAGTCGTCATGGCGCAGCACCTGCAGGTAGATGAGGCGTGCCACCAGCAGGCCAAAACACAGCAGCACCAGCAGGCTGGCCACCAGCACCCGCAGGCGAAAGCGGGCCAGATCGAGTTGGACGTTGCGGATGACTTTCATGAACGCTACAGCGCAGTGTCGGAGCCAGCGGGCTTACAAGGGCCGGTTGGCATCCGGATCGGGTGCGCGCTTTTGCGGCAGCAGCAACAGCACGCTCACCAGCGGCCACAGCAGCGCCTCCAGGAATGGCGCAAGCAGCAGTGACCAGCCCGGAAAATCGTCGCCAGCGAGCAGGCGAACCAGCAGCATCAGCGCCTGGGACACCACAAACAGAGGCAACACTTGCGCCGCCTGCGAAGGCACGCTGAACCACAGCAGGCGGCGGTGCATGGCGATGGCCAGAAAGCTCAACACAGCATAGGCCAGGGCATGCTGGCCGAGCAAGGCGCCTTGGTGCACGTCCATCGCCAGGCCCAACAGGAACGCCGCGCTCATGCCAACCCGCAGCGGCTGGTGGATGGTCCAGAACACCAGCACAAGTGCCAGCACATCGGGCAGCCAGGCACTGCGCCCGAGCAAGCCCATGTTGACCAGCATGTTAAAGCCCAGGGCGGCCAGCAGGCTGCTCCAGATGAAAAGCGAACTGGCCGGCAGCAGCAGTTGCTGGCCGCGCGGCATGATCATGGCGGACCTCCCCTGCGGGCGGACTTGGGCTCGGCTTGATCTGCGGGTCTGGCCAGAATCGGGTCGGTCAGGGGTTTGAGCACGAGCACATGCAGACTGCCATCCAGACTGGCGACCGGCGCCACCGTGATGCGGACAAAGCCCGAGTCGGGGCGGTTTTCCAGTTTTAGCACGCGCCCCACCTGCAGGCCGGGCGGGTAAACGCCATCCACGCCGCTGGTGGTGAGCAGATCACCCGCAGCCATATCGACGTTGGAGTCCAGATAGCGCAGTTCCAACGCAGGGCTGCCCAGGCTGGCGTTGCCAAAAGCCAGCCCGCGGGCACCGGTACGCGCGTTGAGCACAGGAATGGCCTGGTTGGGATCGGTGATCAGGGTGACTTCGCTCACGGCGGGGTAAACCCGCGTGACCTGGCCCAACACACCCGACTCATCGAGCACCGGTGCTCCCGCCGCCACGGCATCGAGGGCGCCCTTGTCGAGGATAACTTTGCGGGTGTAGGGGTCGGCGGCGTCGTACAGGACCTGGGCCGCCAATGCCGGCGTGTTGATGCGCGCGCGCATCTCCAGCAAGGCGCGCAGGCGGGTGTTCTCGAGCGTGAGCTGCTCGACTTGCTGGGCGCGCTGGGACTGCAGACCCAACTGGTACTGGGCCGCGGCCTCACTGGCCTGGGAGCGATTCAGGGATTCAAAATACTGGCTACCGCCCTGCACCCAAACAATGGGGCGCAGCACCAGCCATTGCACCGGGTAAAGCGCGGTGGCAATCACATCACGCAGCGGCTGGGTGACATGAAAACGCACATCGGCCAGCATCAGCAAGAGCGCCAGCGCGCTGAAAAAAACCAGCTTGGACAGGGCCGACGGACCCTGCCTGAAAAAAGGCGGTGGCGTGCTATCCAGCGTACCAAGTGGCATCGCTGCGTGGCTCGCTTATTCGCTGGTAAAAATGGAGCCCAGACGATCCATCTGCTCCAGCGCCATACCACAGCCGCGCACCACGCAGGTCAGCGGGTCTTCGGCCACCAGCACCGGCAGGCCGGTTTCTTCGGCCAGCAGACGGTCCAGATCACGCAAGAGCGCGCCGCCGCCGGTGAGCATCATGCCGCGGTCGGCAATATCGGCGCCCAGCTCAGGGGGCGTTTGCTCCAGCGCATTCTTGACGGCCGACACAATGTTGTTGATCGGGTCGGTCAGGGCTTCGAGGATTTCGTTGCTGGAAATGGTGAAGCTGCGCGGCACGCCCTCGGACAGGTTGCGGCCACGCACTTCCATCTCGCGCACCTCGCTGCCCGGAAAAGCCGAGCCAATGTTTTTCTTGATGGCCTCTGCGGTAGGCTCGCCAATCAGCATGCCGTAGTTGCGCCGGATGTAGTTGATGATGGCCTCATCGAAGCGGTCGCCACCCACGCGCACGCTGCCTTTATAAACCATGCCGCCGAGCGAGATCACGCCCACCTCGGTGGTGCCGCCGCCAATATCGACCACCATCGAGCCACTGGCCTCGCTGACGGGCAAACCGGCACCAATGGCGGCTGCCATGGGTTCCTCGATCAAATAAACGTCGCTGGCACCGGCGCCCAGCGCGCTTTCGCGGATGGCGCGGCGTTCCACTTGCGTTGAGCCGCAGGGCACGCAAATGATGATGCGCGGGCTGGGCCGAAAGATGGAGCGCGGGTGCACCATCTTGATGAACTGCTTGAGCATTTGCTCGGTGACTGTAAAGTCGGCAATCACGCCGTCTTTCATGGGCCGGATGGCCTCGATGTTGCCAGGCACCTTGCCGAGCATGGCCTTGGCTTCCTTGCCAACCGCCTGGATGGTTTTTTTGCCTTGCGGGCCGCCTTCGTGGCGGATGGCGACGACTGAGGGCTCATCGAGCACAATGCCCTTGTCGTGCACGTAAATCAGGGTGTTGGCGGTGCCGAGGTCAATGGCGAGGTCAGTCGAGAAATACTGACGGAATGATCCGAACATGGGTAAATCCTTTGGGCACATGGGGCGCTTCGGCCTGCATGTCACCGGGTAACGGGTTCAAAATGGGTTAAATTTGGGCTTAAGGACGTGCTGCTGCACGCTGGTGCTCAAGGCATGGATAATACCCTATTGCCTGTGCATAACTTTTTCAAAAGCCATGTTTTGGCCTTCATTTACACCCTGTTTCGATTGAACACCCATGTCACTTTCCATTGCAGATATCGACCGGCTGGCGCATTTGGCGCGGCTTGGCCTGGAGCCTGATGAACGCGAGCGCCTGCACACCCAACTCAATGATTTTTTTGGCATTGTGGAAAAGATGCGCGCTGTCGATACCAGCGGCATCGTCCCGCTGGCGCATCCCGTGGAGATCATGGGCGACGTGGCACTGCGCCTGCGCGACGACATCGCCAGCGAGCCCAATCAGCGCGAAGACAATATGCGCAATGCGCCCGCACGTGAGGCTGGCCTGTTCCTGGTGCCGCGCGTGATTGAATAAACCAAAAAGAACACCTCATCATGACGCAAATTTCCTCTGATCTGCACGATCTGACGGTGGCCCAACTGGCCTCGCTTTTGAGCACACGCAAAGTCTCGGCCGTTGAGACCGCCCAGCATTTTCTGACCCGTGCCAGCGCCCATGCCCAACTCGGCGCCTTTCTCGACCTGCAGCCCGACACCACGCTGGCGCAGGCCCGTGCTGCCGATGTCCGCCTGGCCGACGGCAGCGCCGGGCCTTTGACTGGCGTGCCGCTGGCGCACAAAGACATCTTTGTCACGCGCGATTTCGCCACCACCGCGGGCTCCAGAATGCTCCGGGGCTACAAATCGCCGTTTGACGCCACGGTGGTTGCAAAGCTGGGCGCAGGCGTGCCCGGCACTCCTCCTGGCGCAGGCATGGTGACCTTGGGCAAGCTCAATTGCGACGAATTTGCCATGGGCTCGGCCAACGAAAACTCGGCCTATGGCCCGGTCAAAAACCCCTGGGACACGAGCTGCATTCCCGGCGGCTCATCGGGCGGCAGTGCCGCGGCCGTCGCGGCCCGCCTGACCCCAGCCGCCACCGGCACCGACACCGGCGGATCGATCCGCCAACCCGCCTCGTTCTGCGGTGTCACCGGCATCAAGCCCACCTACGGCCGCGCCTCGCGCTACGGCATGGTGGCCTTTGCCTCCAGCCTCGACCAAGCCGGGCCATTGGCACGCAGCGCCGAAGACTGCGCCTTGCTGCTGGGCGCCATGTGCGGCCCCGACCCCGACCGCGACTCAACCTCGCTCGACCTGCCCACTGAGGACTTCTGCCGCAACCTCAACGCCGATCTGGCAGGCTTGCGCATCGGCATTCCGGCCGAGTTTTTTGGCGACGGCCTCGCCCCCGACGTGCGCGCTGCGGTCGATGCTGCCCTGAAACAACTGGCGCAACTCGGCGCCCGGCTGGTGCCCATTTCGCTGCCGCGCACCGAGCTGTCGATCCCGGTCTATTACATCATTGCGCCGGCCGAAGCGTCGAGCAACCTGAGTCGTTTTGACGGTGTCAAGTTCGGCTATCGGGCCCCGCAGTACACCGACCTCAACGACATGTACCTGCAAACCCGGGCGCAGGGTTTTGGTGACGAGGTAAAACGCCGCATCATGATCGGCACCTATGTGCTGAGCCACGGCTATTACGATGCCTATTACCTGCAGGCGCAAAAGATCCGCCGCATGATCGCCGACGATTTTCAGCAGGCCTTCAAGCAGTGTGACGTGATTGCCGGGCCGGTGGCACCCACCGTGGCCTGGAAGCTCGGCGGCCACAGCGACCCACTGGCTGACTACCTGGCCGACATCTTTACCCTGCCCGCTTCGCTGGCGGGCTTGCCCGGCATGAGCTTGCCGGTGGGTTTTGGCGCTGGCCACCTGCCGGTGGGCATGCAGCTGATCGGCAACTACCTGGGTGAGGCGCGCCTGCTCAACGTGGCGCACCGCTTCCAGCAAGCCACAGATTGGCATACGGCGAAGCCGCAAGGAATTTGACCATGAACACCGCAGTACAAGACAAGAAACCCGCCGCTCAGCTGCTGGTGCAGGGTTACGAAGTCGTCATCGGCTTCGAGACACACGCCCAGCTCTCCACCCAATCCAAGATTTTCAGCCGGGCACCGACCGCCTTCGGCGCCGAGCCCAACACCCAGGCCTGCGCGGTGGACCTGGCCTTGCCCGGCACGCTGCCGGTGATGAACAAGGGCGCGGTGGAGCGCGCCATCGAGTTCGGCCTGGCCGTGGGCTCGCACATTGCCGAGCGCAGCGTGTTCGCGCGCAAAAACTACTTTTACCCCGACCTGCCCAAGGGCTACCAGATCAGCCAGTTCGAGATTCCGGTGGTGCAGGGAGGCGCGATCGAGTTTTACCTGGAGAACGGAAAAGGCACCGGGTCGGTGCTGGAAAAAAAATCGGTGCGCCTGGTGCGTGCCCACCTCGAAGAAGACGCGGGCAAGTCATTGCACGAGGACTTCATTGGCCAGACCGGCATTGACCTGAACCGTGCCGGCACGCCCTTGCTTGAGATCGTGACCGAGCCCGACATGCGCGGAAGCAGCGAGGCGGTGGCCTATGCCAAGGAGCTGCACAAGATCGTCACCTGGATCGGCATTTGCGACGGCAACATGCAGGAGGGCTCGTTCCGTTGCGATGCCAATGTGTCGGTGCGCAAGCCCGGTGCCGAACTCGGCACCCGGCGCGAAATCAAGAACCTGAACAGCTTCAAGAACATGCAGCAGGCCATCGACTTCGAGATTCGCTGGCAAATCGAGGAGCTGGAAGACGGCCGCGCCATCCAGCAGGCCACCGTGCTGTTCAACCCTGACACGGGTGAGACCCGTGCCATGCGCACCAAGGAAGATGCCGCCGATTACCGCTACTTCCCCGACCCCGATCTGCCGCCGCTGATGATTGGCCGCGACTGGGTGGAGCGGGTGCGCGCCGAGATGACCGAGTTGCCGCGCGTGATGGCGCAGCGTTTTGTGGCCGACTACGGCCTGTCGGACTATGACGCCACAGCCCTCACGCAAAGCCGCGAGGTGGCGGCCTATTTTGAGGCCGCAGCACAAGCCTGCGGCCAGCCCAAGCTGGTCGGCAACTGGATCATGGGCGAAATCTCGCGCCGGCTCAACCTGGCGGAGGCCGACATCAGCGCCTGCCCGATCACGCCAGCGCAATTGGCGCAACTGGTCAGTCGCATCCAGGACGGCACCATCTCCAACAACGCCGCACGCCAGGTGCTTGATGCATTGTGGTCAGAGCCGCAAGGCACGGTTGATGCCCTTATCGAAGCCAAAGGGCTCAAGCAGATCAACGACAGCGACGCGCTTGAAAAAATCGTTGATGCCGTGCTGGCTGCGAACCCGAAAAACGTGGAGCAATACCGCGCCGGCAACACCAAGGCGCTCAATGCGCTGGTGGGGCAAATCATGAAGGGCAGCCAGGGCAAGGCCAACCCGCAGCAGGTCAATGCCCTGTTGCTGCAAAAACTGGCGTAGGCTTTTTCAGCGTCCAGGCGCTGGCGACTCGCTGCCCTGCCTGGCACGCCACATTGGCAGCAGACGCAGGAGATACTGGTCGAAGCGCGCGTTGATCCGCTCGATCTCGCTGTCCTGCTCAGCCATGAAACGCTCTTGCGCGGCCAGACTTTGCGTCAATTCACTGACCTGCCGTTTTAACTTGGGCGGTGCTTTGCCGGGGTCCTTGGCATAAAACGCCAATTCATCGTCGAGTGTGGCGCGCTCGGCTTGCAGCGCCGTCATACGCGCTGCTGCCGCCTGCTTGACCAGGATGATTGGGCCACTGCCTCTTCCCGCTCTTTTTGGTGCGCGGCCTGATTCGGGTAGCGGATCAGCAGGGAGCGGTTCAGGCTCTTTTCTTCTTTCCTGCGGGCGATTTCCTGTTGTTCAGCTTTTCTGGCAGCCTCGATTTGGCTGCGTTCGGCAGCGGTCAGCACAGGCCCCAGCCTGGCTTTGACGGTACCGCTCGGGTTGAGAATGGTCTGCTCGCGATCCATGCATTCCATGATGGGGCGGTCAGAGCTGCGCTTGCGCCCTTTGGCATCGACACAGGTGTAAATCTGGCTGCCATCTGCGGATTGGGCCCACAATGTTGAGCCAAATACCGCCAGCATGAGCCAGACACAATCGCGCCAAAGCCGGGCTGGTCGGACTGCTATTGACACGCTGCGGCCTCGTTGATGCCATACCGCGCGCGATAGGCCTGCACCCGCTGGTGGGCGTCGGCCAGACCGGGCACCGGGTGCTGCGCCAGGTAGTGCATCAGGTCGTCAAGCCGGGCAATGGCACACACCTGCAGGCCCAACTGCTGTTGCACATATTGCACCGCGCTGTGGTTCACGTCGGCGCCGTTTTCTGTGGCTTTTTCCTGCCGGTCAAGGGCGATCACCACGGCGTGCGCGCTGGCACCGGCCGCCTCGATCAGGGCGATGGATTCACGCACTGCGGTGCCGGCCGACATCACGTCGTCAACAATCAAGATACGGCCCTGCAGCGGCGCGCCCACCAAACTGCCACCCTCGCCGTGGTCTTTGGCTTCTTTGCGGTTGTAGGCAAACGGCACGTTACGGCCCAGCCGGGCCAGCTCCACTGCGAGCGCCGCACCCAGCGGAATGCCCTTATAGGCGGGGCCAAAAATCATGTCGAATTCGAGACCGCTGGCCAGCAGGCGCTGCGCATAAAATTGCGCCAAGCGGCCCAGTTTGGCACCATCGTCAAACAGGCCGGCGTTGAAAAAATAAGGGCTCAGCCGCCCCGCCTTGGTCTTGAATTCACCAAAGCGCAGCACCCCGCAATCCACCGCAAACTGAACGAAGTCCAGCGCCAGCGCATCCTGGCTTGGCATCGGAGCAGCTTGGGGTTCTTCACGCTCTGTCATGGAAAAATCCTTGTTCAAATTAACCAGCCTCAATCTCAATGGTATCCGCTCGGCCAGCAACAAAGGCTTGCAGGCCTGGGTCAGCAAGACAGCGCCCGATTGTATTTGCGTGCAGGAAATCAAGGCCCAGGCCGATGACGTGGCCGGGCGCTTTGACGCACTTGACGGCTTGCGTGGCTACTTTCATTTTGCCAAAAAAAAGGGTTACTCGGGCGTGGGCATTTACAGCCGCCGGGAGCCCAGCGAGGTCATCACCGGCCTGGGCGTGCCCGAATTCGATGCCGAAGGCCGTTATGTTGAATTGCGTTTTGACAGCGCTGTGAGCAAGCGCTCCATCATCAGCTGCTATTTTCCCAGCGGCTCGTCGGGCGAAGAACGGCAGCAGGTCAAGTTCAGATTTCTGGCGGCAATCTACCCGCATTTGCAGCGACTTAAAACCGAACGCGAGTTTGTGTTGTGCGGCGATGTCAACATCGCGCACCAGGAAATCGACCTGAAAAACTGGAAAAGCAATCAGAAAAACTCGGGCTTTCTGCCCGAAGAGCGGGCCTGGATGAGCCAACTGCTCGGCGACGGTGGCCTGGTCGATGTGTACCGCCGCCTGCACCCCCACGCCACCGACGAAGCCTACACCTGGTGGAGCAACCGGGGCCAGGCCTACGCCAAGAATGTTGGTTGGCGGCTTGATTACCACTTGGCCACGCCGGGTTTGGCGGGCGGTGCACAATCCGCCGCCATCTACAAAGCCGAGAAGTTCTCGGATCACGCACCGCTCACCATAGCCTACGACTGGGCACACTGACCTCACACGCATACACCGAGCGAATGACCATGACACTACTGATGTTTGCAGGCGGCCTGATGGCCCTGATTCTGGGCGCTGAGCTGCTGGTGCGCGGCGCCTCGCGGCTGGCTTTGACGCTGGGCATATCGCCACTGGTGGTGGGTCTGACGGTGGTGTCGTTTGGCACCAGTGCGCCCGAAATGGCGGTCGGCGTGGGTGCTGTGCTGGCGGGCAATGCCGACCTGGCGCTGGGCAATGCGGTGGGCAGCAATGTTTTCAATGTGCTGTTCATCCTGGGGCTGTCGGCCATGATCACGCCGCTGGTGGTCAACATCCAGCTCATTCGGCAAGAGGTGCCCATCATGCTGGGGGCCAGCCTGCTGCTGTTTTTGCTGGTGCTCGACGGCAACCTGGGTTTTCTTGACGGCATCATGCTGATGACGCTGATGATTGCCTACACCGTTTTTCTGGTGTGGCAGTCGCGCAGCCAGGGCCAGGCCGCGCAAGACGAATACGCCGCCGAGTTTGCACCAGACCAACCCGCACCCTGGCTTGACCGCCTGTCTGTGCAGTTGGCACTGATCGCAGTGGGCCTGGGGCTGCTGGTGGCAGGCTCAGACTGGCTGGTGCAGGCCTCGGTGGTGTTTGCCAAGGCACTGGGCGTAAGCGACCTGATCATAGGCCTGACCATCGTCTCGGCCGGCACCTCCATGCCCGAGGTGGCCACTTCGGTCATGGCGGCCCTCAAGGGGGAGCGCGACATTGCGGTAGGCAACGTGGTGGGTAGCAACACCTTCAATATTCTGGGCAGCCTGGGCCTTGCAGGCGTGGTGTCTGGCGCGGTGGGTGCCGGCGGGCTGGTGGTGCCGGCGGCCATGCTGAACTTCGACCTCTGGGTCATGACGGCCGTGGCGCTGGCCTGCCTGCCGGTGTTCATGACCGGGCGCGAGATTGCCCGCTGGGAAGGCTGCATGTTTTTTGGCTACTACCTGGCTTATGTGGGCTATCTGGTGCTGGCAGCGCAAAACCATATGGCGCTGGCTGCGTTTTCGGGCGCGATGCTGAGCTTTGTGCTGCCGCTGACCGTGATCACCCTGGTGGTACTGGCTTTGCGCCAACCCGCACCCGGTGAGGGCAACAGCCCTTAAAATCAGCCTCCTCCAAGGAGCGTTGCAGCGGGCCGCATGGCCGGCCAGGCTTGGATATATCTCAACGACGCTCACCTGATCATTATTGAACTCCACAGGTGAGTCGCATGTCTGAAATTATTGTCCCCCCCATGAAGTTGTCCGGCCTGGAGCCGTTGACCATTGGCATTGCCGCTTCGGCTGAAGTACCAAGTGTTGAGGACAGAGCTAAAGATTTGTCCCCAAAGTTGCAGACAGCCACCTTTGTCAACATTGGCGAGCGCACCAACGTGACCGGCTCCAAGGCTTTTGCCCGCATGATCCTCAGCGGCGACTTTGATCAGGCCCTGAGCGTGGCACGCCAGCAGGTGGAAAACGGCGCGCAGATCATCGACATCAACATGGACGAGGCCATGCTCGACAGCCAGGCCGCCATGGTGCGCTTTTTGAACCTGATTGCCTCCGAGCCCGACATCTCGCGCGTGCCGGTGATGATCGATTCGAGCAAGTGGAGCGTGATCGAGGCCGGGCTGCGTTGCGTGCAGGGCAAGGCGGTGGTCAACTCGATCAGCATGAAGGAAGGTGTGGACGCGTTCAAACAGCAGGCCAAACTGCTGCGCCGATATGGTGCTGCCGCCGTGGTGATGGCGTTTGACGAGCAGGGCCAGGCTGACACCTACGAGCGCAAGATTGGCATCTGTGAACGCGCCTACCGCATCCTGGTGGACGAGGTGGGCTTTCCACCCGAAGACATCATTTTTGACCCCAACATCTTTGCCATTGCCACCGGCATCGAGGAGCACAACAACTACGCGGTCGATTTCATCAACGCCACGCGCTGGATCAAACAGCACCTGCCGGGCGCCAAGGTCAGTGGCGGCGTGTCGAATGTGTCGTTCAGCTTCCGCGGCAACGACCCGGTGCGCGAAGCCATCCACACCGTGTTTTTGTACCATGCCATCCAGGCCGGCATGGACATGGGCATCGTCAATGCCGGCATGGTCGGCGTCTATGACGACCTCGCGCCCGAACTGCGCGAGCGCGTTGAAGACGTGGTGCTGAACCGCCGCCCCGACGCCGGTGAGCGGCTGGTGGACATTGCCGAAACCGCCAAGAGCGGGGCCAAAGATGAGAGCAAAAAGCTCGAATGGCGCGGCACGCCCGAGCAGCCCGTGAGCGTGGCGCAGCGCCTGAGCCACGCCATGGTGCACGGCATCACCGACTTTATTGTCGAAGACACCGAAGAAGCCTACCAGCAAACAATAGCCAAAGGCGGGCGGCCATTGCATGTGATCGAAGGCCCGCTGATGGCTGGCATGAGCATCGTCGGCGACCTGTTTGGCCAGGGCAAGATGTTTTTGCCGCAGGTGGTCAAAAGCGCGCGCGTCATGAAGTCGGCGGTGGCGCACCTGATCCCCTACATCGAAGAAGAAAAATTGCGCGACGAAGCGGCCGGGCGCGACGTGCAGACCAAGGGCAAGATCATCATTGCCACGGTCAAGGGCGACGTGCATGACATTGGCAAAAACATCGTCACGGTGGTGCTGCAATGCAACAACTTCGACGTGGTCAACCTGGGCGTGATGGTGCCCTGCCATGAAATCCTGGCGCGCGCCAAGGCCGAGCGCGCCGACATCATCGGCCTCTCAGGCCTGATCACGCCGAGCCTGGAAGAAATGGCCAACGTGGCCGGCGAGATGCAAAAGGACGACTACTTTCGCATCAAGAAAATCCCGCTGCTCATTGGCGGCGCCACCACCAGTCGGGTGCACACGGCGGTCAAGATTTCACCGCATTACGACGGCCCGGTGGTCTATGTGCCCGATGCGTCGCGCAGCGTCGGCGTCGCACAAAACCTTTTGGGTGAAGGCGTTGACGCGTTTGTGCAGGAGATTGGCACTGACTACGCGCGCGTGCGCCAGCAGCACGCCAACAAGAAGGTCACGCCGCTGTGGCCGCTGGCCAAGGCGCGCGCCAACAAGACGCCGATCGACTGGGCCAGCTACCAGCCGACCGCGCCGAAGTTCATCGGCCGGCGCGTCTTCAAGAACTTCGACCTGAGCGAGATCGCACAGTACATCGACTGGGGCCCGTTCTTCCAGACCTGGGACCTGGCCGGGCCGTTTCCGGCCATCTTGGACGACGAAGTGGTCGGCGCTGAGGCAAAAAAAGTGTTTGCCGACGGCCAGGCCATGCTCAAGAAGATCATCGAGGGGCGCTGGCTCAGCGCCAATGGCATTGTCGGCCTGTACCCGGCCAACCGCGTCAATGACGATGACATCGCGCTTTACACCGACGAGAGCCGCAGCAGCGTGGCGCTGACGTGGTATGGCCTGCGCCAGCA
>NZ_JACUUE010000294.1 GCF_014859475.1 Rhodoferax sp. | reverse complement strand
TGCTCAAAGCCACAAATCGGCGGCTGCAACAAAGCGCTGCGGGAGTTGGAGCAGGCCGGGCACTTCACCTTGCCCGTCTCAAGCATGCCCAAAACCGCCAAAAGCCCACGTCGCCTGAACGTTGCCGTGCCCGAGCCCGTCGATGTGCCAGCGCTTGCAGGCCAAATTCAAGGGCTTGCACTGGTCAAAGTCGCCAGTGTTGAGCAGATGCGCATCTGGAACGAGATGATGATCGCTGAACACCCCCAAGGTGCGGGTCCCCTGGTGGGCTGCCAACTGCGCTACCTGATCAACTCAGAGCACGGCTGGCTCGGCGGCTTTGCTTTCAGTGCTGCGGCCTTGAAGCTGCGTGACAGAGACCAATGGATCGGCTGGAGCGCTGAGCAACACAGCCAGCACCTGCAGCGCGTGCTGGGCATGAGCCGCTTTTTACTGCGCACCAGCGTACATTGCCACAACCTGGCCTCCACCCTGCTGGGGTTGGTGCTGCGCCAGGTGGGTGCAGACTTTGAGGCCCAGTACAACTATCGGCCCTGGCTGGTTGAGAGCTTTGTTGATAACGAGCAGTTCCTGGGCACTTGCTACAAGGCGGCCAATTGGATCGCCATAGGACAAACCCAAGGCCGAGGGCGTCAGGACCGTGACAATAAAGCAGCCAAGTCGATCAAAACCATCTACGTCTATGCGATCGAGCCTGACTGGCGCACCAAGATGGGAGTGGCCGAGCCAGTGGGGTTGCAACCGCTTGAAATCGGCCAAGGGCTCGATGCCGATCAATGGGCGGCACAAGAGTTTGGTGGCGCCAAGCTCGGCGACAGTCGCCTAAACGATCGCATTGTCACAAGCGCACAGGCCCTGGGTGCCATGCCCGGGCGTACCTTGAGCGCGACACGCCAGGGCGACTGGCCAGCGGTCAAAGGCTACTACCGCATGATCGACAAACCCGACGATTGCGCGCTGAATGCTGCGGCCATTCTGGCACCGCACCGCGCGCGAACCGTGCAACGCATGATGGCGCAGCGCACGGTGCTGTGCATCCAGGACGGCACCGACTTGAACTACAACCAGCTCGACCAATGCAGAGGTCTGGGCGTGCTGAGCAAAAACCAGACCGGTGCAAAAACCCGTGGCCTGCACCTGCACTCAACCTTCTGTGTCAGTACCGAGGGTTTGCCGCTGGGGGTGTTGAATGCACAATTCTCAGCGCCCCAGCTCAAATCAGACGCTGACACCCGAGCACAGACAAGCATCCCGATTGAGGAGAAGAAGACCTTCACCTGGATCAAGGGCTTGCGCGACTGTGAGGCCGTGAGCCGACAACTGCCCGACACCCATTTGGTCAGTGTGCTGGACCGGGAGGCTGATTTCTTTGAGCTTTTTGATGAGCAGCGTAAAGCGAACAAGGTTGATTTGTTGGTGCGCGCCAAGCATGACCGTCGCATTGGTGCAAAGGACGGGCATCTGTTTGATTCGGTGCGCAACACCCCAGCCTGTGGCGAGATGGTGATCAAGGTGCCTCGGCAAAGCACGCGCACCAAGAAGAGCAAACAGCAGGCCAAGCCCGGGCATGTGCAGCGCAGTGCCACGGTAGCCTTGCGTTATCTTGAGGTTGAGTTGCGCCCCGCAGCGCATCAGAAGGATAAAGCGCCAATCAAGCTCACGGTGGTGCATATTCAGGAGACCAGCCAGCCCAAAGATGATGAGCCAGTGGAATGGTTTTTACTGACGACATGCGAGGTGTCCGGCCCTGAGCAGGCGCAGGAGATTTTGCATTGGTACTGTCTGCGCTGGCGCATTGAGGATTGGCATCGGGTGCTCAAGAGTGGCTGCAATATCGAGAAGTTACAGCACAAGACGGCAGTGCGGTTGCAGCGCACGATTGCCATCAATTTGGTGATCGCCTGGCGCATCATGCTGTTGACCTTACTGGGGCGCGAGTGTCCGCAATTGGCTGCAGAGGTCTTGTTCTCTGATGTCGAGATGCAGGTGCTCAAGGCTTTGGCTAAAAAAAAGTTTAGCTGAACCCATCCTGCTCGGGCAGGCCGTGCGCTTGGTCGCACAACTCGGGGGCTACATTGGTCGGGCTAAAGATCCTGCGCCCGGACATCAGTTGATGTGGCAGGGCTACGCTTGCCTGCAAATGATGTGCGCCGGCTTCGCGCTTGGCGCAGAGAAGTCAGGATGAAAATAATTGTGGGTAAAGGGCAGGCCTAGCCTGGTAGTCCGTTTCACCAAAACGCTTACATCAAGTCGCGTCTTTTCCATCCAAATCGCGAAGCCCGCCATGACGAAAGCATCCGCCTCCAT
>NZ_JACUUE010000055.1 GCF_014859475.1 Rhodoferax sp. | reverse complement strand
CTGTTCAAGGTCCGTGTGCGGTATCGGGCCTGATGCGGGGGGCTCGCAGTGACGATGTCTTTGTTCAAGGCCCGTGTGCGGTATCGGACCAGGTACGGAGGGCTCGCAGTGACGAAGTCTCTGTTCAAGGTCCGTGTGCGGTATCGGACCAGGTGCGGGGGGCTCGCGATGACGGCGCTCTTTCATAATTCGAGGCATCGCTGCGGATTCATGCAAGTCAGTCGAGCAAGCGCAAGCCGGTCAGGCGCTCGTGTTCGCGCAGGGCAAAGCGGTCGGTCATGCCGGCAATGTAGTCGGCCACGATGCGCGGCAAGGCGTGCTCGGGCAGCGACTCGGTCAGTCGCGCCGTGGCCAACCTGCGGTGGTGGCTGTCGGGCATGTTGTCGGGCTGCGTCAGGTAGCGCTCAAACAGGTCGCGCACCACCTGCTGTGCCTTGCCGACGGTTTGCAGAACTTGTGGGTGGCGGTACAGCTTTTGCAACAAAAATCTTTTCAACGCTTGCGACTTGTCGCGCATCGGCGCGCTGAACTGAATCATGGGTGGCAGCTCGCGCACCGCTTGCGCATCCGCCGGTGCCGCCGCTTGCAGGGCCGCCTGCGTGGCGCTGATCACGTCATACACCTGCGCGCTCAACATGCGGCGAATCGACTCGTAGAGCAGCCGCCTGCCCTGCGATTTGTCCAGCAACTGCGGAAACTCGGCCAACGTTTGCTGCCTGAAATCATCGAACAACGGCACATCGTGCAACTGCGCCAGCGTGATCAGGCCTGAGCGCACGCCGTCATCGATGTCGTGCGCGTTGTAGGAAATTTCGTCGGCCAGGTTGCACAGCTGGGCCTCCAGGCTGGGCTGGGTGCGCGCCAGAAAACGCTGGCCCACGCCGTTCGGCTCGACGCGCTCGAGCTGTTCAGCGTGGTGGCGCGAGCAGTGCTTGAGGATGCCCTCGCGCGTCTCGAACGTCAGGTTCAGGCCGTCGAACTCGGGGTAGCGCTCTTCCAGATGGTCCACCACGCGCAGGCTTTGCAGGTTGTGCTCAAAGCCGCCAAAGTCGGCCATGCAGGCGTTGAGCGCGTCCTGCCCGGCGTGGCCAAATGGCGTGTGGCCCAAGTCATGCGCCAGCGCAATGGCTTCGACCAGGTCTTCGTTGAGCCCGAGTGTGCGCGCCACCGAGCGGCCAAGCTGCGCCACCTCGAGTGAGTGCGTGAGCCGGGTGCGAAACAGGTCGCCCTCGTGGTTCAGAAACACCTGGGTTTTATAGACCAGGCGCCTGAACGCCGTGCTGTGCACAATGCGGTCGCGGTCGCGCTGGTAGTCGGTGCGGGTGGGCGCCGGTGGCTGCGGGTAGCGCCGCCCGCGCGACTTGGCCGGGTCGCAGGCGTAAGGAGCCAGGGTCATACTGGCATCTCAGCCGGCGCAGCAGGCGTCGATCACCTGGCGCACCATGGCGTCAGGCGCGCTGCGCACGGCGGCCCGGCCCGGCTGGTCGATGACGACAAACTTGATCTCGCCGGCCTCGCTCTTTTTGTCGAGCCGCATCAGTTCAAGGTAGCGCCCGGCGTTGTCAGCCGCGTTTAGCACCGGCGCCTTGACCGGCAGACCGGCCTGCTGAATCAATGTCTTGAGGCGGTGGACAAAAAACGCATCGACCAGCCCCAGGCGCTGCGACAAATGCGCCGCCATCACCATGCCGCAGCCCACCGCCTCGCCGTGCAGCCATTCGCCATAACCCAGGCCGGCCTCGATGGCGTGACCAAAGGTGTGGCCAAAATTGAGGATGGCACGCAGGCCCGCTTCGCGCTCGTCCCGCCCCACCACATCGGCCTTGATCTCGCAACTGCGCTTGACGATGTGCGCCAGCGCAGCGGGTTCGCGCGCCAGCAGGGCATCCATGTGCGCCTCCAGCCAGGCCAGAAAGTTCATGTCGGCAATGGGCCCGTATTTGATAACCTCGGCCAGCCCGGCGCTCAACTCTCGCGCAGGCAGGGTCTCGAGCGTGTCGAGGTCGCAAATCACCTTGAGCGGCTGGTAAAACGCGCCGATCATGTTCTTGCCCAGCGGGTGGTTGATGGCGGTTTTTCCGCCCACCGACGAGTCCACCTGCGCCAGCAAGGTGGTGGGCACCTGCACAAACGGCACGCCGCGCATGTAGCTGGCCGCGGCAAAACCGGTCATGTCGCCCACCACACCACCGCCCAGCGCAAACAGCATGGTCTTGCGGTCGCAGCCGTGGCCCAGCAGGGCATCAAAAATCAGATTCAGGCTTTCCCAGGTTTTGTACACCTCGCCATCGGGCAGCACCACGGTGTGCACCTGCGGGTATTTGCCGGCCAGCGCGCGCTGCAGGCGCTCGGCGTACAAGGGGCCGACGGTGGTGTTGGTCACAATCAGCGCGCTGTGCGCCGCCGGCAACTCGGAATAGCTCAAGGGGTTGTCGAACAGCGAGCCGCGGATGGCGATGTGGTAGCTGCGCTCGGCCAGCTCGATGGTGACGGTTTGGAGGTCGGAGGAGTTCATAGGGTGAATTTGGGAATGCTACCAATGTGTCGGCTTGCTGGCAGGCTTCTTTTTGGTGGGTACATTTTGAGGGAGTTGGGAGATAGCCAATTCTTCGTCAAGAATGTAATGACGTACCCAATTGGCTTTGCCAACAAGTCGCTTGTTCGAAAATCGACGCGTGTCCGAACCGGGTTCGCGCAGAGGCAAAATCAAGCCCACGGTGAGTTCGGGGGTATCTTGGGCGAGTAGTTTCAGTACTGGCTCCACGTCGCTGTCATTGGAGCAAATGACTACCTGATCACACTGTGCCTTGATAGCGTCGCGGTAAACCTGTAATGACAGGTTGACGTCCGTTTGCTTTTCTTCAATCATCCAGACCGGCGATAAGTTGGCTTTTGTCGCTACAACGCTTCTGATAAAAGTTGGCAGTTTTGTTGGCTCAAAGATATGAAACCCATTAATCACCTCAATACATTCGTATTTAGCTTGCAAGGCACGCAAATACTGCGTTTGTGCTTGCTCTGAGGCGACGCCATGGCGTGCGTAACTAGCCATGACCGGAGCGGTGAAATATTTAACTGCAACCACCTCCGCAGACGGGTCTTGCTGCTTCAAAATCTGGTCTCTAAAGAGACGCACAATGTCAAGCCACTTGAACGGCGTATCTTTGAGACGAGAGTAATAGAGGTTGTATCCGTCTATGTAGATGATAGTTTTCTTCGGCATGGCGCAAGCCCAAAAATGAAAAAGCCACTTTGCAGTGGCTTTTTCGCCCTAAGCCTGAGCCAACTGAATGACACCGCGAAGGGATGGTGTCGCGAGTGTATCAAAAAATGAACCGCCAGCTCAAGCGAGCCGCGAATGGCGAATGGCGAATGGCGATGTGGTAGCTGCGCTCGGCCAGGTCGATGGTGACAAGTTGAAGGTCGGAGGAGTTCATAGTGTTGATCAGTTGCGCTAAAGAACATAGGGCACGCGAACCCCCGGAAGTGAAGCGGAAAAATCTTTGCTGTTGCGCGTAACCAGCAGTCTGCTGCTGACATTGGCAGTCGCCCAGATGATCGCATCGGGTAGCTTGACCCGGGTGGTTTTTCGCAAAGCAACCGCTTCTACCGAGATCGACGCATCCAGCGGCACAACGGTGAAGCTGCCCAAGAACCGATCCACCGCGCGCTGATCCTCGGGCGTGGTTCCGACCTGGATTTCCATCCACGACACAATAGAGATTGCCTTGTCGCGATACAGGGCCAACTCCGACCTGGCCTCTTGAATCCCGTTGAGGTAATCAATCAGAATGTTGGTATCAAAAAGCGCTTTCACCACTCTTGCCTTAGGCGCTGCTGATAGGCCAGGCCATCCTCTTTTTTATCAGCCCACAAACCAAAGGCCTCATCGCTCGCCTCGACCGGCTTGAATTTGTCGAGATACAGAGCCACGGCTTGACGAATGAGTTCCGCGCGCGAAGTGCGCTTGATGCTTGACAAGGCATCCAACTCCTGAATGTCCCGATCAGAAAAACCAACAAGCATTCGCTTCATTTATTGCCCCAGTTGATATCATTAGCCGATATCTTAGCAGCACCTTGATTCATCAGCAGCAGGTGTCACAACAACGACCAAACCCTCAAAGTATTGGCGAAAAAAGCCAGCATCGGTTGTCAGCAGATGTCAAACAGCACACTTGAATTCACCGCTGTTTTCATGGCTTGGCCTGCTCAGCTTGCCACGGCACCGCGCGACCCCGCAACTCCGCCAGAGCTTCGTCTCGGGTCAAACCGTCATCCACGGCTTTGCCGACCCAACGACTCAAGTCCAGTGCTACCTTTTTTTCAACCACGAGTCGATTGCCATCAATGCGAATTTGAAGCTTGCTACCGGCTTTGAGGCCCAGGGCATCGCGAGCTGATGAATGCATGGCGTTGAGTTCAGGTTGTCCCATGCGCAAATGGGTTGATCACCCGCACTCCCAAAGGCTGCTTCATTGAGCCCGCATCCTCAGAGTAGAGCTTTTTGATGCCATGCTCGGCGCACACGGCAACGATCAATGCGTCCCACACTTGGTATTGATGCGAGCCAGCCAATTTCCAGGCCTGTTCATAGGTTTGAGCAGAAACACCCAGTACCTTGGCGGCTTGCGACCACACCGTCACCGCTTCCAGGGCCAGTTCGGGTGGCATGGTCTTTTTGCGCAATACCACGGCCAAATATTCGCTCAGGACTTGCCCCGGCAAGCATCCAAACGGACTCTTGAAAAGCCGCGCCAACAGGTCTTGCGCCACACGTTGTTTTTCAGGAGGTGTGTCCGGCGCGGTGGCATAAACCAAAATATTGGTGTCTAAAGCCCAGAGCGACTCACTCTTCATAAGCATCACTGCGCTCAAAGGCCTTGCCATAAGGGGCAGTCATGCGAAAAGACAAGGCCCTGTGAATCAAGGCCGCATGATCAGCGTCACTCAGTTCCGCGGCGGGCAACTGCACCAATTTAAGAACCGGTTTGCCGTACCGGGTCACCGTGATCTCTTCACCAGCGGCAACACGTGCTGCAACGGCTGAAAAATTGTGAATGACCTCTCTGGATGTCACGGCGTTCATGGCGTTGTCTTTCAAATAGCTTTGTTAGACAAAGTGTATAACAATTGACTGGCTCCACATCGCCGGATGCATGCTAAATCACCTCAAACAGTGGTGCTTCAAGGCCGCGTCATGCCCGCCAGCTCCAGCTGCATCATGATCATGTTGACCAAGGCCGCCACCGAGGGGCGGCCGGTTTCTATCTGGAAGTGCGCAGTTTCCCGGTACAGCGGATCGCGCTGGGCGTAGAGGTCGCGCAGGCGCTGCAGCGGGTCAGCCACTTGCAACAGGGGGCGATGCTTGTCGTGGCGCAGGCGGCGATACAACTCGTCAGGCGACGACTTCAGGTAAATCACCTTGGTTCGCGCGTGCAGGTGTTGCCGGTTCTCAACCCGCAACACCACGCCGCCGCCGGTGGAGATCACGCCCTCGGGCTTTTGCGTGAGTTCGTCGATCACCGCGACTTCAAGGTCGCGAAAGCGGTCTTCACCCTCGCGCTCGAAATACTCGCGAATCGAGCAGCCGAGGCGCCGCTCTATCACGTGGTCGGAGTCAAAGAACGGCAGTTGCAGCCGCCGGGCGAGCTGTCGCCCGACGGTGGATTTGCCTGAGCCTGGGAGGCCGATGAGGCTAATCTGCAATTTTTAAAATTTTTAAAAATATCAGCCGCATCCGGATGATCATATTTACCGAATGGCCTTGTCAGCCACCAACTTGGGCGTGATGAAGACCAGCATTTCCTGTTTGTCTGTTGACCGGGATCGGCTCTTGAACAGGTTGCCAAGGCCAGGTATGTCGCCCAGCAGCGGCACTTTGGTTTCATCGACAGTTTCTGACAGTTCAAAAATACCACCAATCACCACGGTGCCACCGTTTTCAACCAGAATTTCAGTTTTGACAGACTTGACGCTGATTTCTACCGGACTCCGGCTCATGATGGTGTTTTTGGTTATTTCAACAGCCATGACGATACCGCCATCGGGGGTAATTCTTGGGGTTACCTTTAAGGAAAGAACGCCTTTTACTTTATCAGTTTGCGGTTTACCGTCAAAGGTCGATTGCAGGGTAACTTCTCGGCCTTGTTCGATGACAGCCTCTTTTTGATCTGCTGTAACGACTCGCGGGCTCGACACAACTTTGCCCTTGCCATCAGCTTCGAGCGCGGACAGTTCCAGGTTCAAGAAACGGTTGGCTGCAGAGCTGAAAATTGACAGCGCAAATGTGGCCGGGTTGTAGTCGCCCAGGCCGACCGCGGGCAAGTTGACGAAACTACCGGAAGTGGTGCCTCCAATGTTGTCTGTGTAGCTAGAACCAATCGCCACGCTGGGACTAGGCCCACCATTGGGCGTGGCGGTAATACCTCCGCCCAGTTTGACCCCGAGCGACCGGCCGAAGGTGTCGGAGGCTTCGACGATGCGCGCCTCTATAAGCACCTGGCGCACCGGGATGTCCAGCTTGGTAATCAGGTTTTGCACCTGTTCAAGTTTGCTTGGCACGTCGGTTACAAACAATTGGTTGGTACGCGTCTCGGCAGTGGCGCTCCCACGCGGGCTCAGAATTCTGGAAGTGTTTGCCGCGGGGCCGGAGCCGGTGGCCGTTGCCGAGAGCTGCGCGGCGACATCTACAGCTTTCGCATAATTCAGTTGGAACGACTCGGTGCGCACTGGCTCCAGACTGAGCACGGTTGCCTTTGATTCAAGCTCCAGCTTTTCCTTGGCAATAATTTCTTCCTTGGGCGCAATCCAGAGCACGTTGCCGGTTTTGCGCACGCCCAGGCCCTTGGCCTGCAGGATGATGTCGAGCGCCTGATCCCAGGGCACGTCCTGCAAGCGCAGGGTGACTGTACCGGAGACGGAGTCGGAGGTGATGACGTTGAAGTTGGTGAAGTCGGCAATCACCTGCAGCAGCGAGCGAATCTCGATGCTCTGGAAGTTCAAGGACAGTTTTTGACCGCTGTAGCCAGGCCCCTGCGTGAGCTTGGTGGGATCGACCTTGACGGGCTTGACCTCCAGCACAAACTGCTCATCGGTCTGGTAGGCGCTGTGCACCCACACACCTTGCGGCAAGATTTCCATGCGCACCCGGTCGCCTGTCTGGGTGGTGGTGATGGTTTTGATGGGGGTGCCGAAGTCGTTCACATCAAGGCGTCTGCGCATGCCTTCGGGCAGGCTGGTTTTCATGAATTCAACCACCAGCAACTGGCCTTGCTGCCGCACATCGACACCGACCTGGCTGCTGGGCAAGGACACCACAACGCGACCGGCGCCTTCGTCACCGCGCCTGAAATCGAGGTCGCGCAGGGGCTGCACATCGCGGCTCTGGTTTTCAGCAAACATCCGGGCTGCCGGTGCCGGGGCCGAAGCTGCCAGCGCGTCCAGCAACACCAACAATGACTTGCCCTGCCATTGGGTTGTGTAGGTGGTGGCTTGCTTGAGGTTCAGTACCACGCGGGTGCGGTTGCCGACCTGGACCACGCTGACGGTGCGCAGGTTGCCTTGGTTGACCTCGGTGGTGGCGCGCCCGATGCCGCTGACCACGTAGGGGAAATCGAGCGCGATGCGGGCTGGCGACTGGACGGTAAACCCTGTGGGTGGTGTGCTGAGCGCATCACTGAAATCGATTTTGACAACCTCAACACCACTTTGCACCGCTCCTGAAACCGACTCGATGGCCACCTGGGCTTGTGCGAAGGCAGCCGTCAGCAGCAAACTCAAGCCAAGTGCCAGCTGTTGCCACCAACGACCCATCCAACCAATATGGCGATTCTTCATTTTGACCTCTCTTGCAACAGCAGACTGGCTGTGCGCTCTATCCACTCACCCACGGCATCTTGCACAATTTCGCGCAAGATAACTTCGTTTTCTTCAATCTTGACTACTTTGCCGTAGTTTTGCCCCAGATGATCGCCCAGCTTCACCTGATACAGGAGTGGACCGATCTTGACCAAAGCTACCGGCTGCTTGTTACGCACCATGCTGCCCACCAGAGACATGGTGTCGAGCGGGAATTCTTCCAGCGGCTCCTTGCGGCGCGCCAGCTCGGGAGCGATCAAGGCATCTGCGGCGCCAGCCTGTTTCGACTCTTTACTGAGGACCATGATGAGCTTTTGCTTGTTGAATGGATCGAGCTCGGCAAAAAGTTGGTAACTTTCCGGCTTGAATGGCTTGGGCGCCGAGACCGGCTTGATTTTGGGCTGCGTTTGGGCCTTTTGCTCTGCCATCCACTGGCTCAACTCGTCGCGCGAGGAAGAGCCGCAAGCGGTTAAAAGCCCGATAAGCCCCAACAAAACAGCAGTTTTAAACAACTTCATGATCATTTTTTGGGCTTGGCAGTGGCTTTGCGCTGCGCATTGATCTCGTTGACGTCGAGATAGCGGAATGTTTTGGCGGTCACGTTCATGGTCAGTGCGCCCTCTTTGGCCGATGTGATGACCAGATTGTTGAGCGTGACGATGCGCGACAAATTGGCGATGTCTGCGGCAAAAGCGCCCATATCGTGATACCGACCGGTGACGCGCAAGGCAATGGGCAGCTCTGCATAGTAGTCATTGATCACCACCTGACCGGGTCGGAACAGCTCGAACATCAAACTGCGGCCCAACCCGGACTGGTTGATGTCAGACAGCAAGGCATCCATTTCGGCCTTGTTGGGCAGTTGCTTTTCGAGCTGGGTCACGTACTGCTGAACTTGCTCGCGTTGCTTGGTCAGCGCTTCAAGGTTGACAGCCTTGGCGAGCTTGGCTTTGTATTCGTCGCGCAACTTGAGTTCGGTGGTTTGCGCTTGCACCAGTTCTTCTTCGACATCGGACAACCAGACAAACCAGAGTGCCACCACGCAGGCGGCCGCCAGCAGCACAAAAACGGCAGCGCGTGGCAACAAGGGCCAACTGGACGGGTCTTGGCTGTCGAGGTTGCGAAACTGCTTGGCAACGGTCTCGAACCGTTCCTTGAAATCGACAGTGATGTTGGGTTGCTTGACCATCATGCCCACCTTTACCGATTCACCGCATCAGACGCGGGCTTTGAAGACAGTTGAGCGGGCGACTTGCTGGCGGGTGTCTTGGGTGCTTCGCTGGCGCGAACCAGTTTGACCCTGATCTGGAAGTTGGCCACGCGGCGCACATCGCGCGGGGTCAGATTGGCCGTAGCGGCCACAATCTCGATCAGCTCCGGCCTACTGAACCAGGGTGAATTATTGGCCAGGTTGCGCAGCAGTTCCGACACCCGCTCATTGGATTGGGCAACCCCTTGCAAGGCAACATTCTGGTCGGTTTGCTGCATGGATGTGATGTAAACCCCTTCGGGCAGTTGCTGCACCAGTTCCGCCAGAAGGTGCACGGGCATGTTGCGGTCGGCCTGCAGGTTTTCGACCGCCTGCTGACGCGCCAACAAGGCGGCAATTTCAGCTTCGAGACCAGCGATGTTTTTGATTTGGGCATCAAACTTGGTGATCTCGGTTTTCAGCATCTGGTTTTTGTCCTGCTGGTCCGAGATTTGCGCCTGAAACCACGTATAGACCAGCACAGCCAACAAGACACCCGCCAACACAGACAAGCCCAGGCCGAGCGTGAATTGTTCTTTGCGGCGTTTGCGGGCCAGTTCCCGATGCGGAAGCAGGTTAATCAAAATCACTGCGAAAACCTCCGCAAAGCCAAGCCACAGGCGGTCAGGTAAGAGGGTGCATCACGCAGCAGTTTTTTCTGCCCGATGCTCTCGGCAATATGCATGCCATTGAAGGGGTTGGCGATCATGCAAGGAAAACCGGATTGTTTGGTGACCATGGCCGTCAGGCCCGTCAGGGCAGCAGAGCCGCCGGCCAGCATCACGAGGTCAACCTTGTTGTGGGTGGTGCTGGTAAAGAAGAATTGGAGCGCGCGGCTCATTTCCTGAACCAGGCTTTCAACGAAAGGCTTCAGCACGGTCGCATCGAAGTCTGGCGGCAACTCGTCACGGCATTTTTTGGCTTCGGCTTCTTCGTACGAAAAACCATATTGAAGGACGATCAACTGCGTCAGTTGGGCGCCGCCAAAGGCCTGGTCGCGGTCGTATAAAACCTCGTCGTTGCGCATGACCTGCATGCTGGTGCTCAGCGAGCCGACTTCGAACAAGGCCACAACACTGTCTGCGGCAAAGTGGGGCATGTCGGCGATCAGGCGACTGGCGGCCAGCCGTGATGCGTAGGACTTGACATCGACCACCACGGGATTGAGCCCGGCGGCCTCGGCCAGGCCCTGCAGGTCTTGAACTTTTTCGCGCCTCGAGGCAGCAATCAGGACATCAATGTCGCCGTCTGAACTGGCGCTCGGGCCCAAAATGCAAAAGTCAAGGCTGACTTCGTCGAGCGGAAACGGAATGTACTGGTTGGCCTCGGACTCGACCTGCATCTCCAGCTCTTGGTCTGTCATACCACCCGGCAAGACGATTTTTTTGGTGATGACGGAAGACGGCGGCAAGGCCATGACCACGTTTTTTGTTTTGGTTCTGGTGATCTTGATCAGGCTGCGCACCGTGTCGGCGACTTCGTCAAATTTTTCAATGCTGCCGTCCTTGATCCAGCCGCTTTCAAGTGGCAGCACGCCGCAGGCTTCAAGAACCAGATTGTTTTCCTTGTCGCGCCCCAACTCGACAAGTTTGACATTGGAAGCGCCAATGTCCAGGCCAATTAAAGGCGCAAGTTGTTGGCTAAATAATGATCTCAAAGAAATCAATGCAATCCCCAAACAAGATAAAAAATCAACGCCACTCTTAAGAACTCACTTGAATGTTAGCAGCAAGATTGTTGTTGCGTAAAGAAAATTTTGTCTTTATACAAAAGCTGATGTTGCCAAATATAGACGCGAAATCGCAAAATGGCCCCCTGTTGCGCAGAAATAAATGCGCCCTTGGTACCAAATTCTCCATTGGCACAACGTTTGCGATGCTAACCTAAGCGCGGCATCTGTCCTGATTTTTATAATGGGCTAGATTAATCGATTGCCTTCCATGACCGTTCACGTTTCCACACCAACTAAAAAACCTAAGCGCCCGGCGCTGCATTGGGCGATCAGACTGATGTTGTGGGCCGGTGGACTGACGTTGGCCGGTGCAACAACCCTGGTGCTTCTGGTGGGTATCGCGCTGGCAGTTGCCTACCCCAACCTGCCCGACATTTCCGCTTTGTCAGACTATCGCCCCAAGCTGCCGCTGCGGGTTTTTGCTTCTGACGGCAAGCTGATTGGCGAGTTTGGCGAAGAGCGCCGCCATCTCACGCCCATCCAGGACATCCCCAAGGTGATGAAGGATGCCGTGCTGGCCATTGAAGATGCGCGCTTTTACGAACATGGCGGCGTGGATTACAAAGGAATTTTGCGGGCCGCACTGGCCAACCTCGGGCGCATCAAAAGCCAGGGCGCCTCAACCATCACGATGCAGGTGGCGCGCAATGTGTACCTGACTTCCGAGAAAACTTACACCCGCAAGATTTACGAGATTTTGCTCACCTTCAAGCTGGAGCATTTGCTCACCAAAGACCAGATTCTTGAAATCTACATGAACCAGATTTTTCTGGGCAACCGCGCCTATGGCTTTGCTGCGGCGTCCGAGGCGTATTTTGGCAAGTCGCTGCAAAATGTCACCGTCGCCGAGGCCGCCATGCTGGCCGGCTTGCCCAAGGCCCCTTCGGCCTACAACCCGATCAAAAACCCCAAGCGGGCCCGGTCGCGCCAGCTCCACATCATTGACCGGATGCTGGTCAACGGCTTTATCAGCCCCGAGCAGGCGGAGGCGGCCAAGCAGGAGCCGCTCACGGTCAAAACAAACGCCGACAACACCACCGTTCATGCCGAGTTCGTGGCTGAAACTGTGCGCCAACTGATGTTTGCGCAATATGGTGATGCCACTTACACCCGGGGGCTGAATGTTTTCACCACGCTCGACACGGCTCAGCAGGACATCGCCTACAAGGCCTTGCGCAACGGCATCATGAAGTATGAGCAGCGCCAGTTTTACCGGGGCCCTGAAAAATTTGTCAGCCTGCCCAGTGACCCGCAAGCCATGGACGACGTGATCGACGAAGTGCTGCAAGAGCATCCTGACAACGGCGACGTGATGTCGGCCGTGGTGCTGGAAGCCTCGAGCAAAAAAATCCAGGTGATCCGGCAAAACGGCGAAATCATCGAGATCACCGGCAGCGGGCTCCAACCGGTTCGCTCAGGCTTGTCTGACAAGGCCGCGGCCAACATCAGGATTCGCCGCGGCGCCGTGATCCGGGTGGTGCAAACACCCAATGGAAAGTGGGCAGCAACCCAACTGCCCGATGTGGAAGGCGCTTTTGTGGCGCTTGACCCGCGCGACGGCTCGATCAAGGCGCTGGTGGGCGGTTTTGATTTTGAAAAAAACAAGTTCAACCATGTCACCCAGGCCTGGCGCCAGCCGGGTTCGAGTTTCAAGCCGTTTATTTACTCGGCCGCGCTGGAGTACGGCGTGACGCCCGCCACCATCATCAACGACAGCCCGCTGTTTTTTGATGCTGGCGTGACCGGCGGCCAGCCCTGGGAACCGAAAAACTACGATGGCAAGTTCGAAGGCCCCATGAGCATGCGCAGCGGCCTGGCCCGATCAAAGAACATGGTTTCGATCCGCATTTTGCAAACCGTGGGGCCGCAAAACGCACAGGCTTGGGCGACCCGCTTTGGTTTTGATGCCGACAAGCACCCCGCCTACCTGACCATGGCGCTTGGTGCCGGCTCGGTCACCCCGATGCAGATGGCCAGCGCCTACTCGGTCTTTGCCAATGGTGGCTACCGCGTCAACCCCTGGCTGATCAGCCGGGTAACCGACCAGAAAGGCAAGCTGATCACGCAAACCCATGCGCCCATGCTGAACGAGTCGATGCGCGCCATTGCGCCACGCAACGCCTTCATCATGAACAGTTTGCTGCAGGAAGTCACCCGCTCGGGCACGGCCGCTTCGGCGCAGGCCAGGCTCAAGCGCCCCGACCTGTATGGCAAGACCGGCACCACCAATGATTCGCTGGATGCCTGGTTTGCCGGCTATCAGCCAACCCTGGCGGCCATCACCTGGATCGGTTACGACACGCCCAGAAAGCTTGGCGCACGTGAAACCGGCGGTGGCTTGAGCCTGCCGGTCTGGATCGAATTCATGGCACAGGTACTGAAAGGCGCTCCGGTCATGGCGTACACCGTGCCCGAGGGGGTCGTCAATCTGGACGGAGAGTGGTTTTACGATGAATACGCTGGCGACGCTGGCGTGACCAGCCTGGGCCTCAACAATGAATTAGAGGCAGGCAGGCCTCAAGTCATTCCATTACCAGCGGCTGAAGAAAAAAACCGGATTCTGGATTTATTCAGATAGACCGGCGATCAGGGGGCAAATTTAAGCGGCTGACCGGCCTGCTCGCTGGCATAACGCGACAGCGACGCAAAAAACTCGCCCTGGCCTTTGGTGTCCTGCCACTGCGCGCCATCGAACTGGTAGTGAAAACCGCCGCATCGGGCGGCCAGCCAGATCTCATGCAAAGGCTTTTGCAGGTTGATGACAATCTGGCTTCGGTTGGCAAACGCCAGGGTGATCATGCCGCCAGTGCGCTGGTTGTCGATGTCAGCGGAGGTTTCATCGTTGATGCAGTCACAGCTGGCCTCTATGGCCTTGAGCAGCTGTTCCGCGCGATCCATGAATTCTGAGTCAGTCATTACAATTTCACCATGCTGTTTAATTCTCAAATTCTAGTGCGCACCCTTGCCCTTGGTGCCAGTGCGGTTCTGATCGCCTGCGGTCAAAAGGGGCCGCTTTATTTGCCGCCGCCTGCATCTGTATTGCCAGCACCCGGCAACGCGCCAGGCACCCCGCAACCGGCAACTGCCGACTCATCACCCCAACATCAATGAGTTCCAACCGCTTACCGGGCCAGCCCCACATTGCTTACCGCGGCGATGAACTTTTTCT
>NZ_JACUUE010000293.1 GCF_014859475.1 Rhodoferax sp. | reverse complement strand
ACTCGGCCAGCGCTGGCGCATCGCCTTCGAGCGCGCAGGGCGAGCCGGCAAATTGCGCCAGCGCTGTTGCCGGGCTGGCAAAGCTCAGCAGGCAATGGGCGCTGGCCACTTGCCAGCCTTTGGCTTGCAGGGGTTTGAGAAGGTCTGCGCCCAAGGCACCGCTGCTATGAAACGCCAGCGCCGGGGGCAAGGCATCAGGCCCAGCCAAGCTTGCCGCGACTGGCGCAATCTGGCTGTCGGGCACCGCCAGCAACCAGTAGTCGGCCGGGCGCAGGTCTGGCATGTGCACCACGGCACGGCCCGCTCCGATGAACGCCACAGCGTCCCGAGCCGATGCCGCGCTGCGTGTCAGCACGTCCTGCACCAGAACCTGGCCACTTTGCGCCAGCAAGCAGCCGAGCGTCTGACCGACCCGGCCGCCACCAATCAGATTGATGGTTTTCAAGCCGGCTGGCCTTACATCACCTTGGCAATGCTGGCGCAGACGTGGTCGATATTTTTGCTGTTCAAGGCGGCCACACACATGCGGCCGCTGTCGGTGCCATAGACGCCAAACTCATTGCGCAGGCGCACCATCTGGTCTTTGGAAAGGCCCGAGTAGCTGAACATGCCGATCTGCTGGGTGATGAAGCTCATGTCCTGCTTGACACCGGCGGCCTTCAGGCCGTCCACCAGTTTTTGCCGCATGGCCTTGATGCGCACGCGCATCTCGCCGAGTTCGGCTTCCCATTGCGCGCGCAACGCCGGGGTGCTCAGCACGGTGGTCACGATGGCGCCACCATGCGTTGGTGGGTTGCTGTAGTTGGTGCGGATCACGATCTTGAGCTGGCTCAGCACGCGGGCGGCTTCTTCTTTGCTTGTGCAAACCACACTCAGGGCACCCACGCGTTCACCGTACAGGCTGAAGCTTTTGCTGAAGCTGGTAGCGACAAAAAACAACAGCCCGGCATCGACAAACTTGCCGATCACGGCACCGTCTTCTTTCAGGCCATAGCCGAAACCCTGGTAAGCCATGTCGAGGAAGGGCACCAGATTTTTGGCTTTGACCGCCGCAATCACCTGGTCCCATTGGGCCGGGCTGATGTCGTAACCCGTGGGGTTATGGCAGCAGGCATGCAGCACCACAATGGTGCCGGCCGCTGCAGCGTTCAGGTCGGCCAGCATGCCCTCGAAGTTGAGGGCGCGGGTGGCGGCATCGTAATAGCGGTAAGACTCGACGGTGAAACCGGCGTTGCCGAAAATGCCGCGGTGGTTTTCCCAGCTCGGGTCGCTGATCAGCACCTTGGCACCGGGGGTCATAAACTTCAAGAAGTCGGCACCCACTTTCAGGCCGCCGGTGCCGCCAAGCGCCTGAATGGTGGCGATACGGCCCGAGGTGACGGGCTCGCTGTCGGCGCCAAAGACCAACGCCTTGACGGCGGCGTCGTAGGCGGCAATGCCATCGATGGGCAGGTAGCCGTGCGGCTTGGGGGTTTCCATCATGGTTTTTTCTGCGGCCAGCACACAGCCCAGCAGGGGCAGTTTGCCGTTGTCGTCAAAGTACACGCCCACGCCCAGGTTCACCTTGTCGGGATTGGTGTCGGCGTTGAATTGTTCGTTCAAGCCCAGAATCGGGTCGCGTGGGGCCATTTCGACAGCGGAAAAAAGTGACATGACAAAGTCCTGTGGTAGGTGAAGAAAGTGACCGTTCGGCCACTGGTAGAAACCCTGCATTTTAACGATGCTTGGTTGCCATCGGCGGGCTCGCTAAACTCATTTGTTGGTCGGCGTGTGTTGCCAGGCCAGGAGAAAACAGATGGATCAAGTGGATTGTGTGGTGGTGGGTGCCGGTGTGGTCGGTTTGGCCGTGGCGCGCGCGCTGGCGCTGCAGGGGCGCGAGGTGCTGGTGCTCGAAGCAGCCAACGCCTTTGGCACCGGCACCAGTTCGCGCAACAGCGAGGTGATTCACGCCGGCATTTACTACGCGCCGGGGTCGCTCAAGGCCAGCTTGTGCGCGCAGGGCAGGGTGCTGCTGTATGACTACTGCCAGCAGCGCGGCATCAGCCACCGGCGCTGCGGCAAGCTGATCGTGGCGACTACCGCGGCGCAAGTGGCGCAGTTGTTGGGCATTGCCGACAAGGCGCGGCGCAACGGTGTGGCTGATCTGGTGCTGTTGAGCGCTGAAGAGGCGCGCCAGTTGGAGCCGCAGTTGGTGTGCGAGGCCGCCCTGTTGTCGCCAAGCACCGGCATTGTTGACAGTCATGCGCTGATGCTGGCGCTGCTGGGCGACCTGGAAAACGCGGGCGGTGTATTGGCGCTCAATTCACCGCTGGAAGGTGCGCA
>NZ_JACUUE010000292.1 GCF_014859475.1 Rhodoferax sp. | reverse complement strand
GAGGCAATGCCGCAACCGGCGCCGCGCGCGGCAAAGGTGGTGCCTTCGCCGCCGGCAATGGCCTGGAAGGTGGAAATGGCCCACTGGTTGTTGACCACGTTGATGATGACCGGCGCGCGATAGACATGGGCAAAGGTCAGCGCAGTGTGAAAGTCGGCCTCGGCGGTGGCGCCGTCGCCAATCCAGGCGCTGGCCACCTTGTCGTCACCCTTGATGGCGCTGGCCATGGCCCAGCCCACGCCCTGGACGACTTGGGTGGCAAGGTTGCCACTGATGGAAAAAAAGCCCTGTTTCTTGCTGGAGTACATCACCGGCAGTTGCCGCCCTTTCATGGGGTCGCGCGTGTTGCTGTAGAGCTGGCAGATCATCTCCACCATGTTGTTGTCTGCGCGCGCCAGCAGCAGGCCCTGCTGGCGGTAGGTGGGGAAACACATGTCGCCGTCGCCAATGGCCAGCGCGTGGGCGCAGGCAATGGCTTCCTCACCCAGGCACTGCATGTAGAACGACATTTTTTTCTGCCGCTGCGCGATCAACATGCGGGCATCGAAGGCGCGCGTCAGCAGCATGGCGCGCAGGCCGCGCTGAAGCAGCGCCACCTCCATTTGCGGTGCCCAGGGGCCGACCGCCTTGCCGTCGTCGTCGAGCACGCGAATCAGCGCAAAAGCGAGGTCGTTGGTCTGGGCCGCCGCCACATCAACCGGCGGGCGACGTTTGGCACCCGCAGCAGACAGGGGGAGGTAAGAAAAGTCGGTGTCGTGGCCGGGGCGTCCGGTGGGCTCGGGCACGTGCAGGTGCAAGGGGTTGCGCTGTGGCATGGGGACTATCTCCTGGCGGACTTGTGATCCAGCAAAGAATACGTGGAAAGTGGCCGGGTGTGCATTGGGTAAAGCACTTAGGCCAAACTGTGTTGCTGAAGTCACGGGATCACCGTGGCATCTGGCAGCGTGACAAATCATAGCGCAACGCCAGTGCCCAACACCTGTGTCATTTGTGAGGATTTGCGCGCAACGGATTAACTTGGTAAAGCATTCGCACTTAAGCTCGCGCTTTTTCAACCCACGGAGACACGCCATGCTGACCCAGGATCAAACCCAAGATTTCGACGCTTTGCTGCCAGGTCATTCGACCCTGCGCGGTGCCAGCCGCCGCACCGCACTGAAAGTGGCTCTGGGCGTGGGCTACGCCGCCTCGGCCATGCCGATCATGGCGCAAACGGCCATCAAGACCCCTAGCAACGGCTTGACCACTGGCGAGGCGATTTACGACGTGGAAGGTTTCTCGGTGCCGTTTTTTTATGCCGCGCCTGAAGGAAAAAATAACCTGCCGGTGGTGTTGGTAATCCAGGAAATTTTTGGCGTGCATGAGTACATTGCCGACACCTGCCGCCGCTTTGCCAAGGCCGGCTACCTGGCCATCGCGCCCGAGCTGTATGCGCGCCAGGGCGACCCTGCCAGCTACGGCGAAATGGCCAAGTTGATAGCCGAGGTGGTCTCCAAAGTGCCCGATGCGCAGGTAATGAAAGACCTGGATGGTGCCGTGGCCTGGGCCGGTGCCAACGGCGGCAACCTGAAAAAAGTGGGCATTACCGGCTTTTGCTGGGGTGGTCGCATCACCTGGCTGTATTCCCAGTACAGCAGCAAGGTCAAGGCTGGCGTGGCCTGGTATGGCCGTCTGGTGGGCACGTCCACCGCGCTCACGCCCAAACACCCGCTGGACCAGGCAGCCGATACAAAGGCCCCTGTGCTGGGCTTGTACGGCGGCCAGGACGGCGGTATTCCGCTGACCACCATCAACCAGATGAAAGACGCGTTGGCCGATGCCGGTGCCCGAGGCAATGCCGCTGCCAAAGCCTCGGAATTTGTGCTTTACAAGGATGCGCCGCACGCGTTTCATGCCGACTACCGTCCGAGCTACCGCAAGGAGGCGGCCGAAGATGGCTTCAAGCGTGCGCTTGCCTGGTTCAAGGCACACGGGGTGGCCTGAGGCCCAACCGACTACCGTGAAAGAGGATCGTCATCGCGAGCGAAGCGTGGCGATCCATGACTTCCGGGTGCATGGATTGCGTCACTTCGTTCGCAATGACGGTGATGAGTGCAAGGGGACGCTACCCTTTTTTGGCTTCCGGTGCCGGGTCTCTCCCCGGCGGGCGAGGTACTTTTCTTTGCTTCGCCAAAGAAAAGTACCCAAAAGAAAGGCGACCCCGCTGTCTGCGACCCGCAGCTTTGCTGCGGGCAACCTGCGCTGAATGGGTTTTGCGGGGGCGTCGCTCGAACTCGCTGCGCTCAGACAATCGCGACGCCTGATCCCGCAAAACCCACCCAGCGCAGGCGCATACA
>NZ_JACUUE010000054.1 GCF_014859475.1 Rhodoferax sp. | reverse complement strand
GCGCTGATCACTTCTTCGTTATTGCGAACTTCTTCGGGGGTGCCGTCGCCAATCTTCTTGCCGTAGTCCAACACCACCACCCGGTCGGAGATGTCCATGACCACGCCCATGTCGTGCTCGATCAGCACGATGGTGGTGCCGAATTCTTCATTCACATCGAGCACAAAGCGGCTCATGTCCTGCTTTTCTTCCACGTTCATGCCGGCCATTGGTTCGTCGAGCAGCAGCAACTGCGGCTCCATGGCCAGCGCGCGACCCAGGTCCACGCGCTTTTGCAGGCCGTAGGGCAACTGGCCCACCGGGGTTTTGCGGTGCGCCTGGATTTCCAGGAAGTCGATGATGTGCTCGACAAACTCGCGGTGCATTTCTTCTTCGCGCTGGGCCGGGCCGATGCGCAGCGCCTGCAGAAACAGATTGCTTTTGATCTTGAGGTTGCGCCCGGTCATGATGTTGTCGATCACGCTCATGCCCTTGAACAGCGCCAAGCTTTGAAAGGTGCGCCCGATGCCCATGCTGGCCACCTGGTAGCTGTCCATGTGGCTGAAGGTCTGGCCCTTGAAGGTAATGGCGCCCTCTTGCGGCCGATAGACGCCGTTGATGCAGTTCAGCATCGAGCTCTTGCCCGCGCCGTTGGGGCCGATGATGGCGCGCACCTCGTGCTCGCGCACGTCGAAGGAAATGTCGGTCAGCGCCTTGACACCGCCGAAACTCAAAGAGATGTTTTTGACGTCAAGAATGACGTCGCCGATTTGTTTTGTTGCCATAGTCGTTTTATTCTTGATCGCAAAAAAACGTCATTGCGAGCGCAGCGAAGCAATCCATGACCCCGGACTGCATGGATCGCCGCGCTTCGCTCGCGATGACGGACAGTCTCATGCTGCCGCCTTGACGGGTGTGAAGGTTTTGGCATCGTCAATGCGCAGTGTGGCGCTGACGCTGCCGGTACGGCCGTCCTCGAACTTGACCTGGGTTTCGATGAACTGCGAGGTCTTGCCGCCGTACAGGGCGTCGACCAGCACGTCGTATTTCTCGGCGATGAAGCCGCGGCGCACCTTGTTGGTGCGCGTGAGTTCACCGTCGTCGGCATCGAGCTCCTTGTGCAGCACCAGAAAGCGGCTCACCTGGCTGCCCGCCAGCAGCGTGTCCACGCTCAGGTCGGCGTTGACCTTTTCCACGCATTCCTTGACGAGCTGGTAGACCTCGGGTTTTTGCGCCAGGTCGGTGTAACCGGCATAGGGCAGGTTGCGCCGCTCGGCCCAGTTGCCGACCGCGTCGAAGTCGATGTTGATCATCACGCACACTTTTTCGCGTCCGTCGCCATAGGCCACGACCTCTTTGATGTGCTGGAAGAACTTGAGCTTGTTTTCGACGTACTTGGGAGCAAACATGGCGCCGTCGTTGGCGCCGCCCTTGATGCGGCCCACGTCTTTCACGCGGTCGATGATCTTGAGGTGGCCATGGGCATCGAGGAAACCGGCATCGCTGGTGTGGTACCAGCCGTCAGCCGTGAGCACCTCGGCCGTGGCCTCCGGATTTTTGAAGTAGCCTTTGAGCAAGCCCGGCGACTTGACCAGAATCTCACCGTTGTCAGCCACCTTGATCTCCACCCCCTTGCAGGGCACGCCCACGGTGTCGGCGCGGGCTTCGTGGTCGGGCTGCAGGCAAACGAACACGGCAGTCTCGGTGGAACCATACAGCTGCTTCAGGTTGACACTGATCGAGCGGTAAAAACTGAACAGGTCGGGGCCGATGGCCTCGCCGGCGGTATAGGCCACGCGCACCCGGCTGAAACCCAGGTTGTTGCGCAAGGGGCCATACACCATGAAGTTGCCCAGCGCGTAAAGCACACGGTCTGCCAGGCCGACTGGCTTGCCGTCCATCAGTGCCGGGCCAACACGCTTGGCCACGCTCATGAAGTACTGAAACATCTTGCGCTTGAGCGCGCCCGCGTCTTCCATGCGGATCATCACGCTGGTGAGCAAGCCTTCGAACACACGCGGTGGCGCAAAGTAATACGTGGGGCCGATTTCCTTCAGGTCGATGCTCACGGTGGAGGCATCTTCGGGGCAGTTCACCACGTAGCCGCAGCTCAGCCACTGGGCATAGGAAAAAATGTTTTGACCGATCCAGGCTGGCGGCAGGTAGGCCAGCACGTCTTCCTGGTTGGTCAGCTTGTCGAACTCGGCACCGGCGCGCGCCCGGTTGAGCAGCGTGTCGTGCGAGTGCACCACGCCCTTGGGGTTGCCGGTGGTGCCGGAAGTAAAAAACAGCGAGGCCACGTCGTCGGGCTTGACGCTGTCCACCGCCGCCTTGAAAAAGCCAGGGTTTTGCGCGGCAAAAGCCTTGCCCTCGGCAATCAGTTCATCGAGCGACTGCAAGCCCGGTTCATCGTAACTGCGCAGGCCGCGCGGGTCGTCGAAGTAGAGCCTGGAAATTTGCGGGCACTGGTCGCGAATCTCAAGGAGCTTGTCCACCTGCTCCTGATCTTCGGCAAAGGCAAAGGCGACTTCCGCGTTGTTGATCGGGAACACGCACTCGGGCGCCGCGGCGTCCTGGTACAGGGCAATCGGCACCGCACCGAGCGCCTGCACCGCCAGCATGGTGGCGTAAAGGCGGGGCCGGTTGGCACCGATCACCACCATGTGATCGTGTTGACGCAGACCCGCCTGATGCAGGCCGCAAGCCAGATGCTCGACCAGCGTGGCCATGTCGCCCCAGGTAATGGCTTGCCAGATACCGTACTCTTTTTCACGCATGGCCGCGTCCCCGGGGCGCTGGGCGGCATGGTCTAACAGTAATCGGGGAAACGTTGTTTGCATCGCTACACCTTGTCTCTGAATCATCGCTGCGCGGGCTACATGCCCATGCTGCTGGAGTGATCGAATCATAAAACCCGATTTGACGCCATGTTGTCGTTTGGACGACAATTCAGGCTTTTCTTGCTAGGTGTTTTCCCTGCACTATCCTCTACATATTTCACCCGCAAAGCCCGACCCATGAAGCCTGAAGTGACTTTGTTTCAACGCCGCCGCCCATTGACAGGGGCAGAGCTGGATGTGATTCCGTGGTTTAAATTACTCTCCGATGCCGAGCAAGAGCGCGCTGTGGAAGACCTCAAGGTCACCGATGCCGATGCGGGCGATTTTGTCTGCCGCACCGGGCGCCCGGTAACCTACTGGTTTGGCGTGGTCGATGGCCTGCTGAAAATGAGCACCGACAACGTGGACGGCCAGACCATGACCTTCACCGGCATCCCGCCCGGCGGCTGGTTTGGCGAAGGCACGGCGCTCAAGCGCGAGAGCTACCGCTACAACATGCAGGCATTGCGCAAAAGCCTGGTGGCGGGCCTGCATGTGGACACCTTTCACTGGCTGCTCGACCACTCGATCGGCTTCAACCGCTTTATCATGAACCAGCTCAACGAGCGCCTGGGCCAGTTCATTGCGGCGCGCGAGATCGACCGCATGACCAACCCCAACATCCGCGTGGCGCGCAGCCTGGCCGCCCTGTTCAACCCGGTGCTTTACCCCGGCCTGGGCACCGTGCTGCGCATCACCCAGCAAGAGCTGGCCTACCTGGTGGGCCTGTCGCGCCAACGCGTTAACGAGGCGCTGTCGACGCTGGCCGCCGAGAATGCCATCACCGTCGAATATGGCGGTCTGCGGGTGACGAACTTGCAGGCCTTGCGGTCGGGATATTTTTAGTATGTGAAGTTGGTTCCGCTGCAGCCCGGCTGGAGCGCAGCGCAATCCGGGGGGCATCGGACCAAATTCAGTCTAAAATCAGACTCACCCAGACTCAATCTCACGCCTTATGAAACTGCACACGCACATCAAACCCATCAGCTACCTGAAGAGTCATGCCGCGCAGATCGTGACGGACTTAAACGAAAGCCGCGAGCCGATGATCATCACCCAAAATGGCACAGCCACGCTGGTGGTGATGGACGTTAAAAGCTACCAGGCGCATGAAGACACCCTGGCCCTGCTGAAGCTTCTGGCCATGGGTCAGCGTGACATTGAACAAGGGCAATTTCGGGATGCCGAAGACGTTTTTGCCAGCATCGCGCAACTTGATGCCCCATGAAAATCGTCTTTCTGGCATCGGCCGAGCTGGATTTGCAAGACTTGCGCGCCTACATCGTCAAAGATTTTTCTGCAGCCACGTGGCAAAAGACTTTTAAACAGATCAAAGCCAGTGTTCGCAATTTGGCCAGTTTCCCGCTGCTGGGCACTGTGCCGGATGAACTTCAAACCCTCAATCTGACGCAATATCGCCAAGTGCTCAGCGGTCAGAACCGCATCATTTACGAGGTGCGCCAGGAAACCATCTACATCCACCTTGTTGTCGATGCACGCCGCGACCTGCTGTCTTTTTTGCTGCGTCGCTTGGTGCGCTAGTGCGCCAAGCGCCCGCGCTTTACACTCAAACCACTCACCAAACCAGCGCCACACCCCATGCAAGGGCAACTTTTTAGCCACGACTTTTTGCTGCGCGGCGTTCTGGAGACACCGCCCTGCCAGGCTCTGACCCCTGAGGCATTCGCTGCCTTCGAGGCCGCGCTGCGTCACATCTTTGTGGGTCTGGATGCCAGCTCAACCATCAACGAGGCGCAAACCGAAGCCCTGGTCATCAACAAAGTGCTGGTCGCTCTGGGCTGGGAAGACAACTTTTTGCCCCAGGTCAACCTGTCGGGCAAGCGCCGCGAAGACGTGCCCGACTGCCTGCTGTTTGCCTGCAACGCGCAAAAGGCTGTGGCCCTCGCCGAACACAAGGACGACCGCCGCTACCGCCACGGCCTGGCCATTCTGGAAGCCAAACGCTGGATGCGCCCGCTGGACCGGGGCGACGCGTCCGAGGCCACCGACCCCGACGCCCCCTCCACCCAGATGCTGCGCTACCTGAGCCGTGCCGACGTGGTGTCAGACCGCGCCGTCAAATGGGGCCTGTTGACCAACGGCAACGTCTGGCGCCTGTATTGGCAAGATGCCCGCTCGCGCTCGGAAGAGTTTTTTGAGCTTGATCTGGCGGCGGCGCTGGGCATCCAGGGCGTGCAACATGAGTTTGATGAATTTGCCCCCAGCCACGCCCTGCGGCTGTTCTTTTTGCTGTTCAACCGCGATGCCTTTTTGCCGCAAAGCTGGGACAGCGCCAACCGCAGCTTTCATGCCTACGCCCTCAACGAGGCCCGACTGTACGAAGAAAAGGTCTCGCAAGACCTGGGCGCACGCGTGTTTGCCGACATCTTTCCGCAACTGGCCGACGCCCTGGCGCGCGGCGACCTGCAAGCCACCACGCATGACATCGGCTTTGGCCAGTTCAAGCGCAAACAATTCACACCCGACTACCTGGACGAAGTGCGCGAAGCCGCGCTGGTGCTGCTGTACCGCCTGCTGTTTTTGTTTTATGCCGAAGACCGCAACCTGCTGCCGGTGCGCGACCCGCGTTATGCCCCCTACAGCGTGCGCCGCATCCGCGAAGAAGTGCGCGACAAGGTCGATGCGGGCGGCACGTTTTCCAGCACCATGGCCAAAATCTGGCTCTCACTGCAAGGGGCGTTCCAACTCATCGACGAAGGCGACGACGACATTGGCATGCCCGCCTACAACGGCGGCCTGTTCAACCGCGGCCGCTCCGTACTGCTCAACCGCACCAAAGTGCCTGACAAGGTGATGGCGCCCATCATCGACGCCCTGTCACGCCGCACCGAAGACCTGTTGCACGGCTGGATCAATTACCGCGACCTGGCCGTGGCGCACCTGGGCGGCATTTATGAGCGCCTGCTGGAATACAGCCTGGCCCACCATGTGCAGGCCAAAGACGACTACAAGGACAAGCCCGAGATCAACCGCATCACCGCTTTGCCGGCCAGTTTTGCCCGCAAAACTTCGGGCGGGTATTACACCCACGACGACCTGGTGCGCCTGAATTTGCGCGAATCGGTTGGGCAGTTGGCCAGCACGCAGGTGACGGCGTTTGAACTGCGGCTGAAAAAATGGTCCAAAAAAACCTCGCTCAATCCCGGCGACTGGGACGCCCTGGATGCCCTTGACCCCGCCAGCCGGATGCTGGCGCTCAAGGTGTGCGACCCGGCCATGGGCAGCGGGCATTTTTTGGTGGCGCTGGTGGACTACCTGGCCGACCTCATTTTGGAAGCCATCGCCACTGCCACGCACTTGGTGAATGAGGAGCCCTGGGCCGCGCACCTGGTCGAGCAAAACCGGCCCTGGCTGAGCCCGCTGGTGGCACGCATTGCCCACATTCGCGCCAGCATCAAAACAACAGCCAAAGACCACGGCTGGGCGGTCACCGACACCCAGTTGGACGACCGCCACATCGTGCGCCGCATGATCCTGAAAAAATGTGTTTTCGGCGTGGACAAAAACCCCATGGCAGTAGAGCTGGCCAAAACCGCCTTGTGGCTGCACACCTTTACTGTGGGTGCGCCGCTGAGCTTTCTGGACCACCACCTCAAAGTAGGCGACAGCCTGCACGGCGAGCAATTGCCCCAGGTGCAAAAAGGCTTGCAATCGCTGGGTGCGTTGCTGCTGCAAAGCGAGTTTGACCGCCTCAAGCGCGCCGCCACCCAACTGGCCCAGGTGGCTGACTTGACCGACGTGGACATTGCCGAAGCCCAGTTGTCAAAAGAACTGGCCGAGGCCGCCAATGCAGAACTGGCCCCGCTGCACGCCGTGCTGGACTTCTGGCGCGCGCTGCGCTGGATCATTCCCGGCTGGCCGGTGGCCAAAGTGAGCCAGTTGGCCACACTACTCAAGCTGCCCAGGCTGGAGCGCGACCGGCAAACCGCGCTGGCCAACGGGCAATGCCCTGAATACGCGGCGCTGCTCAAGCTGCTGGAGCCGGGCCAAAACCTGGTCACGGTGCTGGGCGCCGGCCGCGTGGAAGGCCTTGATGCGGCCAGCCAGGCCGCCAACGCGCTCATCGGGCGTGCCCGGGCACTGGCCGCACGCGAAACCTTTTTTCACTGGTGGACCAGCTTCCCCACTGTGTTTGGTGCCGGCGCGCGCAGCGGTTTTGACGCCATGGTGGGCAACCCGCCCTGGGACCGCATCAAGCTGCAAGAGGTCGAATGGTTTTCTGAGCGCAGCCCGGCCATTGCCGAGCAGGCGCGCGCCGCTGATCGCAAGCAAATGATCGCCGCGCTGCAACACGTCAACATGACGCAAACCGGCATCAACACCCCGCCCATGGTGGACCTGTGGGCGCAGTACAGCCAAGCCCGCGAGCGCGCCGAGGCCAACGCCCGCGTGCTGGGCAACGGCAAGCTCGGCAGCGGCGACTATCCGTTGCTGGGGGGTGGCGATGTGAATCTGTACAGCCTGTTTGTGGAGCGCGCCCAGAGCCTCATCAACCCGCAAGGCATCGTGGCACTGATCACGCCCAGTGGCATTGCCGCAGACAAGGGCGCGGCTGAATTTTTCAGGTCGATCAGCAGCACCGGCAAGTTGCACGCCTTGTTCGACTTTGAAAACCGCAAAGTGTTTTTCCCGGACGTCGATTCCCGCTTCAAGTTTTGTGCGCTGGTGTTTGGCAAGGCGCCGCGCATGACGGTTGACGAGCCCCCGCAGGCCCTGCCCAGCCGCTGTGCGTTTTACCTGCACAGCCTGGACGAGCTTGACGCACCGGGCCGCGTGCTGAGCTTGTCAGCGCAAGACTTTGTGCGCGTCAACCCCAACACCGGCGCCGCGCCCATTTTTCGCAACCAGCGCGATGCCGACATCACGCTGCGGCTGTACGCACAGCACCCGGTGCTGGTGAAACATGGCGAATTGAGCGAATCGCTGGGCCAACAACCGGATGTGAAAGTGTGGCCGGTGAAGTACCAGCGCATGTTTGACATGACCAACGACTCTCACCTGTTTTTGAAGCCCGACGAACTGGCAAAGCAGGGCTGGCAGCCTGCGCCGCTGAACCGCTGGCTCAAGCTGGCAGACGGCAAGAGCCCGGCAGCTTTGGCGGTGCCGCTGTACGAGGGCAAGATGGTGCAAATGTTTGACCACCGCGCCGCTGACGTGGTGATGAACACCAGCAACCTGAAGCGCGCCGCTCAGCAAGAAGCCATAACACAGGTGGAGAAAGCAAGCCCTGACCGCTACCCGACACCACAGTATTGGGTGGCATCGGCTGAAATCACCTCCATGGGCAATCTGGAATACTGTCTTGGCTTTAAAGATGTCACCGCCTCGACCAATATGCGAACCATGATTGCAGCCATGGTGCCAAAAGCGGGCTACGGCAACACCCTGCCGGTTCTCTTACCTGGCATCGAAGAAGCTCCGACGAACTACTGTCGGACTGCGGCATTGTTGTTGGCAAATTTTTGCAGCATGGCTTACGACTATGTTGCTCGCCAGAAGGTGCAGGCACAACACGTTAACTGGTTCGTGGTCGAACAACTCCCCGTCATCGCCCCGGCCCGCTTCGACGAACCGCTGCCCGCCGCTTTCGCCACCGCCATGCGCGCCGCCAATTTGATGAACGGCCACCATCCACAGCCCACGGTGGCCGACTTTGTGCTGCCGCAGGTGCTGGCACTCACTTACACCGCGCACGACATGGCGCCTTTTGCCCGCGACCTGGGTTATGTGGATGCCGACGGCGAGGTGCTGCCGCCGTTTGTCTGGGACGAGGCCGCGCGCCGCGCCCGACTGGCCGCACTTGATGCGCTGTTTTTCTACCTCTACGGCCTGGATGCCGCTGACGCGGCCTACATTCTTGACACCTTCCCCATCGTGCGCACGCAAGACCTGCAGACCTTTGGCAGCTACCGAACCCGGGACGACATCCTGGCAGCGCTGAAATTGCTGCAAACCGAAATCCATCACGCCAAACCCGCAAATGCCGGGTCAAGTCCGGCATGACAATAAAAGAACTGCAGTTTCCTCAGCACCCGGCCCGCCAAGTACCATTTTCAGCATGACAACCCCACAACACCCCCCCGTTTTCCGTCGCGCCGCACCGCCACCGGCCAAGGCCCCGATTCCCGCCGGGCAAAGCAACACGGCAGCCCATGGCGCCGGCGGCACGCTGCGCCTGAACAAACGCATGGCCGAGCTCGGCCTGGCATCGCGCCGCGAGGCCGACGAATGGATTGGCAAGGGCTGGGTCAAGGTCAACGGCCGGGTGGCCGAGATGGGCATGCAGGTGGCGCCCGATGTGCGCATCGAGATCGACAAACAGGCGCAAGGCCAGCAGGCCAAGCTGGTCACGGTGCTGATCAACAAGCCGCTGGGGCTGGTCAGCGGCCAGGCCGAAGACGGGCACGAGCCCGCCATCACCCTGGTGCAGCCGCAAAACCGCTGGGCCGAAGACAATGCGCGCTTTTTCTTTCACCCGAGCCAGCTCAAAAGCCTGGTGCCTGCGGGGCGGCTCGACATTGACTCGACCGGCCTGCTGGTGCTGACGCAGGACGGCCGGGTGGCGCGCCAGCTGATTGGCGAAGACGCGGTGATGGAAAAAGAGTACCTGGTGCGGGTGATTTATACCGGCGTGGTCAATGCGGCCGCAGCCACCTCAGCTACGGCCACCTATGCCGCTGCGCCGGGTGCGGCTGCACGCATGGCGCAAGCCGCACAGCAGCCGCGCCCGGGCCAGATCACCCAGCTCAGCCGCATTGACGACGACGACCCGGTGAGCCAAGACGTGCAATCTGTCTTTCCGGCAGAAAAACTGGCGCTGTTGCGCCACGGCCTCAAGCTTGACGGCCAGGCGCTGCAGCCGGCCAAGGTGGAATGGCAAAACCCCGAGCAACTGCGCTTTGTGCTGCGTGAGGGCAAAAAGCGCCAGATTCGCCGCATGTGTGAGCAGGTCGGCCTGAAAGTGGTTGGCCTGAAACGCGTGCGTGTTGGCCACGTCATGCTGGGCAATTTGCCGGTGGGGCAGTGGCGCTACCTGGCACCGCATGAGCGCTTTTAGGCACGGCACCCGCAAGGCTGAGGCGGTGCCTGGCACCCAAAGTTATCATTGCGTGCCGTCCCGACCGGGGCAAGCCAGCTACTTTTAATCAAACAAGGATCACCATGAAACTGATTTCCCGCACCTTGACTGGCCTGGCTTGTGCCGCCAGCCTGACCTTGGCCTTGCCGACACTGGCCGCAGAAAAAGTCAACATCGGGATCGTCACCGGCCCTAGCTTTGTTCACACGCTTTCCGCCAACAAGTTCAAGGACGAAGTCAACAAAGCCTTGCCCGGCAAGTATGACGTGGTGGTGCACCACTCGGCCGCTTTGGGTAGCGAGACCCAGGTGCTGCAACAACTGCAACTGGGCACCGTGCAAATGAGCGTTTGCACCACGGGTCCGATCGAGTCGTTCGTGCCCGAAATCAAGGCCCTTGAAATGCCGTTTTTGTTCAGCTCATACGAAGCCACTGACAAAGTGCTCGATGGCCCCATCGGCCAGGATTTACTCAAGCGCTTCGACAAGGCGGGCCTGGTGGGCATGCACTTTCTGGACAATGGTTTTCGCAACGTGACCAATTCCAAGCACGCGGTTCAGGGCCCCGATGACTTGAAAGGCATGAAGATTCGCACCATGGAGTCGCCCACGCACCTGGCCATCTGGCGCGCCATTGGTGCCAACCCCACGCCCATGGCCTGGCCGATTACCACACAGTTGCAGCAAGGGGTGCTCGACGGCCAGGAGAATCCGGTGTCGGTCATTTCGGCGGCCAAGCTCAACGAGGCCGGCCAGAAGTACCTGTCGATGACACGCCACGTCTATTCTGCACTGGTGTTTGTCGGCAGCAAGGCGTTCATGGACAAGCTGCCCGCAGCAGACCGCAAGGTCTTCATGGACGCCGCCGCCACAGCGTCGCTTGCCGGGCGCAAATTTGTGCGCGACAACGAGGCCAGCCAGTTGGCCGCCCTGAAGGCCGCTGGCATGCAGGTTATTGAAACCCCCGATCTGGCGGCATTTCGTAGCAAGACCGAGCCGGTGTACGCCGCTTTGAGTGGCGACACAAAGCGGATCGTTGACGAGATCCGCAAGGCCGCCAAGTAAACAGCGGGCATCAGCGCGGCATTGGCCCGGCCAGAGCCAGGCGCTGGCGGCGCAGCAGGGTGTTGCGCCGCTTGTTTTTGTCAGGAGCACGCATGAGTTTGCATCGTCGGCTGCTGGCCGCCAGCGACAGGGTCAACCAGTGGGTTGAGTTTGTGCTGTTGCTGGCCGGGGTGGCCATTTCACTGATTTTGTTTGCCCAGGTGATCGCGCGCTATGCCGGGCATTCACTGAGCTGGTCTGAAGAAATTGGCCGCTATCTGCTGGTGGCGACCACTTTTTTTGGCGCCACAGTGGCCTACAAGCGCGCCCGCTTCATTGGCCTGGCGGGCTTTGGCGCGCGCTTCGGGCGGACTGTCGAGCAGTTCATCACGCGCGGCCTGCAATTGTTCACGCTGGGCTGCTTTGGTCTGATCACTTGGTACGGCGTGATCTACACGCTCAAAGCCTGGGACCAGACCTCCACCGCCGTGCAGATGCCGATGTCTTTGCCGATCTCGGTGATTCCCTTGTCGGGGCTGATTTTCCTGCTGCATGTGTTGACCGACATCACGCGCCGCAAGGCGGATGAGCCGCCCGCTGGCAGGACCTTGACATGATCATCGTTCTGCTCTTTGTGCTGATGTTCACGCTGATGGCGTTGGGCCTGCCCATTGCCTTGTCGATTGGCCTGCCCGCCATCGGCCTGATCGTCACGCCCGGCGTATTTCCTGACGTTGTCACTGTTGCCGCGCTCGGGCAAACCATCGTGCAGCAGCTGTTTTCAGGCGTTGATTCGTTCGATCTGCTGGCGGTGCCGCTGTTCATGATTGCTGGCGCACTGATGGAAACGGGCGGCATCTCACGGCGACTCATCGACTTTTGCAACAGCCTGGTGGGCTGGGCCCCGGGTGGGCTGGCAGCAGCGGCCATCGTGGCCTCGATGATCATTGCCGGCATCTCGGGGTCGGCCGCAGCCGACACGGCAGCCATTGGTGCCGTGGTAATTCCGGCCATGATCCGCCAAGGCTATCCCGCGCCTTTTGCGGCCGCTGTGGTGGCGGCGGGTGGTGCCATCGGGGTCATCATTCCGCCGTCGATTCCGATGGTGATTTTTGGCTTCATGACCAATATTTCCACCTCGCAACTGTTTGCCGGCGGCATGTTGGTGGGGGCGCTGATGGGGACATCTTTCATTGCCGTGGCGGTCTGGATTTCGTGGCGCAAGGGCTATGGCCAACGCGCGCCGTTTTGCTGGCAAGCGGTGCGGGCCAACGGCAAACTGGCCATTTGGTCGCTGGGCGCGCCGGTAGTGGTGCTGGGCGGCATTTTGAGCGGTGTGGTCACAGTCACCGAAGCCGCCGCGCTGGCGGTGGGCTATGCGCTGCTGGTGGGCACACTGATCAACCGCGAACTGGCCTGGAAAGACCTGCCCGGCCTGATCATCAAGTCGCAGGTGGCCGCAGGCGGCATTTTGTTCATCATTGCCATGGCCAAAATCTTTGGCTGGCTGCTGGCCATGCAGCAAGGCGCGCATTTGCTTGATGTGTTTGTCAACTCGCTGTCATTGCCGCCGCTGGGCTTGCTGCTGCTGGTGATGGCGCTGCTGCTGGTGGTGGGCTGCGTGATGGAAACCACCGCCGCGCTGCTTCTGATGGTACCGGTATTGGTGCTGCTGACACCGCAAATGATGATTGACCCGGTGCAGTTTGGCGTGCTGGTGGTGGTGAACCTGGCCATTGGCATGATGACGCCACCGGTCGGCATTTGCCTGTTTGTCAGTTGCGGCGTTGCCGGCATCAGCCTGGGCAACATCGCGCGCGCCGTGACGCCGCTGGTGATTGTGGCCATGATCAACTTGATGATCGCCGCGCTGTGGTCACCGCTCACCCTGTGGCTGCCCACCCTGTTTTACCGCCAGTAGCCGGCTGCCAGTCGTTGTCTTGCGCGTCTTAGACGGCAACGCCTACTTTGCCGGGCCACCGTGCGTTCACAATGGCCGCATGACTGCCCGCTACCCACAAAATACCCTCCGCCACCTGCGCGCCTCTGACTTGCGCGCGCTTGCCCTGCTTGCCACTGAGGCCACCGCGGCTGTGACGCGCATGGCCGAAGGCGTGCACCAGTCGGTCTGGCGCACTTTGGGTGCCCCCAGCGGCGCCACGCCAGAGCAGGCACGCGGCCTGACCGGGCTGATTTACCAAAGCATTACCGGCGTGACGCAGCACGTAGGCCATGGCGTGGCCGCAGCCTTGACCCGGCTGGAGCCCCTGTTGCAGCGCCTTGAAGCCCCGGGCGACGAATCTTTCGAGCGCGCAGCCGTATTGGCCGCCCTCAACGGTGTCATGGGCGACCGGTTGCAGGCCGCAGGCAACCCGCTGGCAACCCCCATGACACCGCGCTTGCACAACAAGGTGTTCGACAAGGCGGCACCACCCGATGCCAGCCGGGTCACAGGCAAGGTGCTCATCGTCATCCACGGCCTGTGCATGAACGAGCGGCAATGGGCCAGCCGCCATGCCGGTGCGCCCGTCAATCACGCCGAGATGCTGGCTGCCGCGTTGGGCTACACCCTTGTCTATGTGCGCTACAACTCCGGGCTGCATGTGTCGGAAAACGGCCACCTGCTGGCGCAGCAACTGGACGACCTGGTGCGCTGCTGGCCGATGCCCGTGACCGAGCTCAGCGTGTTGGCGCACAGCATGGGCGGGCTGGTCACGCGCAGTGCGCTGGCCAGCGCCACAGCAAGCTCCATGGCCTGGCCCGGCTTGTTGAAAAACATTGTTTTCCTGGGCACACCGCACCACGGCTCGCCGCTGGAGCGTGCCGGCAACTGGATTGATGTGATTTTGGGCAGCACGCCCTACAGCCGCCCGCTGGCCAAGCTCGGCCAGTTGCGCAGCGCAGGTATCACCGACCTGCGTTATGGCCATGTGCTCGATGCCGATTGGCAGGGCCATGACCGCTTTCGGCGCAAGCCCGACAGCCGCCTGCCGCTGCCGCTACCCGAGTCGGTCGCCTGCTTTGCCGTGGCCGCCACCACCGCCGCCAAGCGCAGCGCGCTGGCAGACCGACTGCTCGGCGACGGCCTGGTGCCGCTGCACAGCGCGCTGGGCCAGCATGACGACCCGCAGCGCAGCCTGCACTTCGCCCCCGCTCACCAGTACATTGCCTACCGCACCAGCCATCTGGCGCTGCTGAGCAGCCCGGCGGTGGCGCAACAACTGGTGGCATGGTTGTCGTCATAAATCATCGCCACGGCGAGCCCGCCGAATCGGGCCCGATACCGCACACAGAGCTTGAACCGAGACTTCGTCATCGCGAGCGAAGCGTGGCGATCCATGACTTCCGGGGTCATGGA
>NZ_JACUUE010000291.1 GCF_014859475.1 Rhodoferax sp. | reverse complement strand
CCGGTGTTGTGTGGGAGGCCCGCCTCGGGCCGATGGAGTTCGGGGCCAGGCACGGTCATCTCAAATTGCGTTGCCAGTGTCGAGTGCTCACCATTCATCAGCTGCAGCATCACGTCGTGCATGGCCGGGGCGATCAGGTAACCATGGCGGTACAGGCCGTTGACTTGCAGGCAGCGCGCGCCCAGGCGGCGCACTGCGGGCAGGTTGTCGGGCAGGGTGGGGCGGCACTGCGCCACCAGTTCCACAAGGCGGGCCTCGCCAAAGCCGCTGTCCACGGTGTAGGCGGCACTGAGCAGTTCCAGGGCCGAGCGCACGCTCATGGGCGAGGTGTCGCCCGATTCGATTTCCGTGGCGCCCACCAAAAAATAGCCGTCCTGCTTGGGGGCGATGTAGATCGGGTAGCGCGGGTGAATCAGCCGGGTGGGGCGCGACAGCGTCACGTTCGGGGCGTGCAGGGTGATGATCTCGCCACGCACGCCGCGCAAGCCGGGCCATTGCGGCTGCGCACCCAGGCCGCGGCAATCGAGCACCCAGTCAGGCCCGCCGCTCTGGCCCGGGGCAAAGTCGCCCGGGCTGCGCGATGTGTTCCAGTGCAGGCTGACCTGCAAGCGCTGCATTTGCGCCAGCAACGCGTCCATCAACTGGTGATTGTCCAACTGGCCTTCGCCCGGCAGGTACAGGCCTTGTGCAAAGTGTGCGCCCAAGCCGGGCTCCAACTGGTCCAGCCCCGCCGCATCCAGTGTTTTTTGGGCTGGCAGGCTGGGCAGTCGCTTTCCGGTGGTGGCCAGCAATTGGGCAAAGCGCTGTGCCTCCGCCGCGTCCTGGCGGTGCCAGACCACCAGCGTGCCTTGCTGCTGGAAGAACACCGGGGTATCGAGTTCGGCGATCAGCGCTGGCCAGCGTGTCAGGCCATATTGCCCCATGCGCACCACCGTGTCTTCGGCGACCGCCGACTCGGCCAGCGGTGCCAGCATGGCAGCAGCCGCAAAGGCGGCGGCGCGGCGTGAATCAGCCGCGGCAGCGTCATAAACGCTTACTGTGTGGCTAGCGCGCGCCAGAGTGCAGGCCAGCAGTCGGCCCATCAGGCCGGCGCCCAAAATGACGATGTTCAGCGCCGTGTGCGTCGGGGGGACCTGGGTTGAATCAGAAAAATGTGTGTTTGCCATCCGTTTGCTCCATGCAAAAAGTTGGCAGGTCGGCGGTCGAAAAGGTGGTGTGTCTCGCCAGAGAAGGCGGCGAGCACCGGTTTTTAACCTGCTTCCCTGCGCGAGGATTACCTCAATCAGGTTCAAAGGGACTTTCTCAGTCGTCCTGCCAGCAAACCCGGCAGCACAACACCCCTAGCGAATGCGTCGTTAAACGCTGCGAGGATTCTATAGCGACTTTGGCCGCAGGCCCTGCCCGCAATGTCCTTGATGGCAACGCTTGATGCCTCAAAACCTTACACTCGGCGCCTGCCCTTTGACCCCCCCAACGCCCATGAACGCCCCTGTTGACGTCTCTTTTTTTCCGCGCGCCGCCAAGCCGCTGTCGAGCTACCGCAAGTTCTGGGCGGCCCGCTTTGGCACGGCGCCGTTTTTGCCGATGAGCCGCGCCGAGATGGCGCAACTCGGCTGGGACAGCTGCGACGTGGTGCTGGTCACCGGCGACGCTTATGTCGATCACCCCAGCTTTGGCATGGCCGTGATTGGCCGCATGCTCGAGGCGCAGGGTTTTCGCGTGGGCATCATCGCCCAGCCCGACTGGCAAAGCGCCGAGCCCTTCCGCGCTTTGGGCAAGCCCAACCTGTTCTGGGGTGTCACGGCGGGCAATATGGACAGCATGATCAACCGCTACACAGCTGACCGCAAAATCCGCTCTGACGACGCCTACACCCCCGGCGATGTTGGCGGCAAGCGGCCCGACCGCGCGGCCATTGTTTATAGCCAGCGCTGCCGCGAGGCCTTCAAGGACGTGCCGATCATTCTGGGCGGCATCGAAGGCAGCCTGCGCCGCATCGCCCACTACGACTACTGGAGCGACAAGGTGCGCCGCAGCATTGTGGTCGATGCCAAGTGCGACCTGCTGCTGTACGGCAACGCCGAGCGCGCCATCGTTGAAATTGCCCACCGCCTGAGCCGACGCGAGCCGGTGGAGCACATCACCGACGTGCGCGGCACCGCCTTTGTGCGCCGCACCGACGACGCCACCCGCCTGGGCTGGTTCGAGATCGATGCCACTGATGTTGACGTGCCCGGCCCGGTTGAATCCCACATCAACCCCTACCAGACCACCAGCGAACAAGCGGCAGGCCGGGGTGCTACCTGCGGCAAAGAAGAGGCCGCCCTTGTCCATGCGAGCAAAGCGCCGCCGGACTCGATGGATTGCCGCGTCGCTGACGCTCCTTTCCATGAACAGCCCCGTCATTGCGAACGCAGTGACGCAATCCATGACCCCGG
>NZ_JACUUE010000290.1 GCF_014859475.1 Rhodoferax sp. | reverse complement strand
TACCTTCATGGCCGTCTTGAAGCCTTTGCCGGGTTCCCCACCGATGATGTTTGCAGCTGGCACGCGCACGTTGTCGAGGTTCACATCGCACGTCTTGGTACCGCGCTGGCCCATCTTGCGATCAGGCTTACCCAGCGACAGACCTGGCAAGCCAGCAGGCACGATAAACGCGGTAATACCACCTGCGCCTGCCCCTTCAGTTCGGGCCATGAGCGTGAACGCGCCCGCGCGCGGAGCATTCGTGATGAAACGCTTCGTGCCACTGAGCAGGTAGTCGCTCCCGTCCTTCACGCCCTTGGTTTTGATGGAGGCTGCGTCGGAGCCCGCATCGGGTTCGGTGAGTGCGAACGACACAACTAGGTCACCGCTGGCAATACGCGGCAGATACTCAGCCTTCTGCTCGGCAGTGCCATCAATCAAAATGCCTTGCGAACCAATGCCGATGTTCGTCCCGACCACCGAGCGGAATGCCAGCGCCGTGTGACCGAGTTCGTAGGCCACTTCGCATTCCTGTGCCATCGTCAGGCCAATGCCACCGAACTCCTCAGGGATTGAGAGACCGAACAGACCCAACTCCTTCATGTCGCTCACGATGTCGGCGGGCACTTCATCGTGCTCCTCGACATAGTCCTCGGCGGGCATCAGCCGCTCCCTGACGAAGCGTTGAACACTGTCCTTGAGCAATTTGAAGGTTTCTTGGTCGAGCGACATGACATCTCCTATGGATTGGCTGCATTGTTCTTTCGTCGGCCAGCCTTGACAATCCCAAAGAATGTGAACACGCTGTACAAATTCTTATGACAATCGAGATGTGATGGACGCTCACTCACTTGTGCTTTTCGTGGACATCGTAGAGGCCGGCAACCTCAGCAATGCGGCTCGAAACATGAAGATGAGCCGAGCCAACATCAGCTACCGGCTGACCCAACTGGAAAAATCCATCGGGCAGCAGTTGATGAGGCGCACGACGCGGCGCGTCGAGTTGACTGAAATTGGCCAGCGTCTGTATCAGCATGGGCGCGTCATCCGCGACGAACTGATGGCCGCACAGGAATCTGTGGCTGTCTTCGGCAAGACGCTGCAAGGATCGGTCCGCCTGAGCGTGCCCACGGGCTTCGGCCACATGGTGATGTCCGGCTGGCTCATCGACTTCAAACGGCAGTACCCAGACATCGCGCTGGACCTGCTTTTCGACAACCGCGTGGATGACTTGCTGCGGGACGAGGTCGACGTGGCGGTTCGGGTCATGTCCGAGCCACCCCAGCAAACGGTCGCCACCGAGTTGGCGCGAGTGCGCTATGTCACGTGCGCGTCGGCCAGCTACTCGGACGCGCATTCCATGCCTGTTACGTTGGAAGACCTAGGCCACGTACCTCTGATTACCTCGGCCGTGGCCGGGCGGGATCTACGGGTTTCGGCTTACCAAGACGAGCAGCGCCACGAACTGATACTGCACCCGACGTTGGCTTCAGAGAATTTTCAGTTCCTGCGCGAAGCCATCTTGGCAGGCTTGGGTGTCGGCTTGGTGCCCGACTATGTCGTTCAGCAGGACGTTGCAGAGGGACGCGTCAGCACGACATTGAATGATTGGCGCTTAAGCGTGTTCGGCACCCGCATGTTTCTTTTGCGTATGCCGGGTCGCTACCAAACTTTGGCGACACGCACACTCATCAACTTCGTCGTGGAAAAAGCCCGCGCGTGGGCCAGCTGAGTCCAAAAGAATGAGGCGCCGCACACACCAAATCCCAAAGATGGGTACCGCCAAGCGCCTCCTCAATCACTGGAACCTACAGTTTTTTTTGACAGATTGTCACGTTTTCTTGTGATTGTTCATTGGACTTTAACTACGGACAATTGTGGGCTAGTTTGCGCGCACCGCGCGCAGACCGCCCAGGCATTGCCAGGGCACAGTGCCGCAAGCGGTTCGACTGCCGACGTCCGTGAGAAACGAACTCAGTCAACGGCTCGCGGTGGTGAAGACGACCAACGTTGGATTGAATTGATATGGGCGCCCTTAGTCATCTGCGTGTGTTAGATCTAACCCGGGTGTTGGCGGGTCCATGGTGCACGCAAACTCTGGCCGACCTGGGTGCCGAAGTCATTAAGATCGAACGTCCCCATGCTGGCGACGATACTCGCCATTGGGGCCCTCCGTATGCCAAGGACGCGGAAGGCAACGACACGACAGAGGCGGCGTACTACCTGGCAGTGAACCGAAACAAGAAATCGGTCACGCTCGACATCTCAACTCCGCAGGGGCAGGCGCTTATCGCGCAACTCGTTGCCGAAGCTGACGTTCTGGTCGAGAACTACAAAGTCGGGCAGCTTGCCAAGTATGGCCTTGACTATGAAAGTCTGAAGGCAATCAAATCGAATCTGATTTACTGCTCCATTACGGGCTTTGGCCAAACCGGCCCGTACGCTCGGCGCCCAGGCTACGACTTCATCGTGCAAGGCATGGGCGGC
>NZ_JACUUE010000053.1 GCF_014859475.1 Rhodoferax sp. | reverse complement strand
GGCGATCCATGACTTCCGGGGTCATGGATTGCGTCACTGCGTTCGCAATGACGGCACTGTTCATGGAAAGGGTAGCGCGGCAGTCCATGCAGTTGGAAGTCATTGCTGCAAAAACATCCGGTACACCGGGTTGGCGGTTTCTTCCACGTAGGGGTAGCCCAGCGTAGCCAGAAACTTGTCGAACGCCTTGCTGTCTTTGGGCGGCACCTGCAAGCCCACCAGAATGCGGCCGTAGTCTGCCCCCTGGTTGCGGTAATGGAACAGGCTGATATTCCAGCCCGGGCGCATCAGGCTCAAAAATTTCAGCAGCGCGCCGGGCCGCTCGGGGAACACAAAGCGCAGCAGGCGCTCCTCCTGGGCCAGCGCAGAATGCCCGCCGACCATGTGCCGGATGTGCTCCTTGGCCAGCTCGTCGTGGGTCAGGTCGAGCGCGCCAAAGCCATGCTTGGTGAGGTGCGCGGTAATTTTGCCGGACTCGCCCTTGGCCGCGGTGGTCAGGCCGACGAACACATGGGCCCTGTTGGCATCGCTGATGCGGTAGTTGAATTCGGTGACGTTGCGGGCTGTTTTGGCACCGCCAAAGCTGGGCAAATCGCCAATCAGCTCGCAAAAGCGCCGGAAGCTGCCGCGCTCCTCGGGAATGGTGACGGCAAACAGCGCCTCGCGCTCCTCGCCCACCTCGGCGCGCTCGGCAACGAAGCGCAAGCGGTCGAAGTTCATGTTGGCGCCGCACAAGATGGCGGCGTAGGTCTCGCCCTTTTTTTTGTGCGTGGCCACATACTGCTTGATGGCCGCCACCGCCAGCGCGCCGGCGGGTTCGACGATGCTGCGGGTGTCGGCAAACACGTCCTTGATGGCCGCGCACACCGCGTCGGTATCGACCAGCATGTACTCGTCCACCAGATTGCTGGCGATGCGGAAAGTCTCTTCGCCCACCAGTTTCACCGCCGTGCCGTCGGAGAACAGGCCCACGTCGGCCAGCGTCACGCGCTCTTTGGCAGCCACCGATTGCGTCATGGCATCGGAGTCGTTCATCTGCACGCCGATCACCTTGATCCCGGGGCGCAGTGCCTTGATGTAATTGGCCACGCCGGCAATCAGCCCGCCGCCGCCAATCGCCACAAACACCGCGTCAAGCCGACCCTGGTGCTGGCGCAGCATTTCCATGGCAATGGTCCCCTGGCCAGCGATCACGTCGGGGTCGTCAAACGGATGGACAAAGGTCAGGCCTTCTTTCCTTTCCAGCGCCACCGCGTGGCCATAGGCGTCGGAGTAGCTGTCGCCAAACAGCACCACCTCGCCGCCAAAGCCGCGCACGGCATCGACCTTGAGCATCGGTGTGGTGGTGGGCATGACGATGACGGCGCGGCAGCCCAGCCGCTGCGCGCTCAAGGCCACACCCTGCGCGTGGTTGCCGGCCGAGGCGCAAATCACGCCTTTTTTGAGTTGCGCAGGGCTCAGGTGCGCCATCTTGTTGTAGGCACCGCGCAGCTTGAAGCTGTGCACCGCTTGCTGGTCTTCGCGCTTGAGCAGCACGGTATTGTTCAGGCGCGCACTGAGCGACGGCGCGACCTCCAGGGCCGACTCGACGGCCACATCGTAAACACGGGCGTTCAGGATCTTGATCAGGTAGTCGGCGGGGGTGAGTACAGCGGAGCGGGTCGTCGCGTTCATAAAGTTTGGTTTGGACTTGAAGAGGTTGTGGGAGCTTGATTGGATTCACTCACAGGCGCTGCAACGCGCTGCGGTAAACCCTGTTTTTTTCGCGTTTGCCAGCAGCAATCACCGTGACAAAAATCCCGGCATCATCCACGCGATACACCAGACGATAACCGACGCTGTGCAATTTTATTTTGTAGCAGTCGGGCAGGCCATGCAGAGCAGCCGATGCGACACGGGGATTCAACAGGCGTTCGGCCAGCTTCTTTTTGAAAGGCTCACGCACGCTGGTGTCGAGTTGTTGCCATTCACGCAAGGCAAGCACATGAAATCGAAGCTTATAAGTCGTCAAGACGCACCTCGACAAATGGCCCGTCCGCGCGTTCGCGCACCAGTTTGGCGTCTTCCATGTCTTCGAGATAAGCCATCAGCCGCTCGTAATGACTGGCTGGAAGCAGGTAGGCCTCGGGGCGATTGTGGTTGAGCACCGCCACCGGCGCGTCGTCCGCTTGCTTCAGGATTTCAGCATAGTTGCGTTTGAGTTCGGTGACACTCACCGCAAAACGTGAAAGAACAGTATCCATGGCACATCCTCAAACTATTTGATAAAGCACTTTATATGGCATCAATTAAAGCATGAAATGTAAACACGGAGTTCATGCACAATGACGCATCTTCATCAACAGGATGCGTGATATGGAATGCACAGTGAGTTGGACCGGCGCCCTGGGCACGCGCTCGGGCATGGGTTTTGTGGCCGAAACCGGCAGCGGCCACACGCTGGTGATGGACGGCGCGCCCGACGCCGCCAAACCCGAAAATGGCGGCCAGAACCTGGCGCCGCGCCCAATGGAAACGCTGTTGGCCGGCGCCGGTGGCTGCACTGCTTATGACGTAGTGCTGATCCTGAAACGCGGTCGCCACGATGTGCGCGGCTGCACGGTGAGGCTCGACGCCGAGCGCGCCGACGTTGACCCCAAGGTGTTCACCAAAATCAACATGCATTTCACCGTGACCGGCAAGGGTGTGCCCGCCGCCGCAGTGGAGCGCGCCATTGCCATGAGTCACGACAAATACTGCTCGGCCAGCGTCATGCTGGGCAAAACCGCAGACATCACGACCAGCTTTGAGGTGCTGGAGGCCTGAAAATCGGTCATTGAACCCTGTGGGGCAGACTTCAGTCTGCCTTGATCGACTGAAGTCGACCCCACAAACAACCAGGCACGGATCAGACCCGGTGCGCCACGGTGGTCATCACCTTGGCTGCGGCGGCCATCATGCCCTTGACGGGCGGCGGCAGCTCGACGGCACCCAGCTCTTTGGCGTTGAATGCGTGGCGCGCTTCGTCGTCTTTCATTTGCGCCACGATGGCGCGCGAGGCGTGGTCACCGGCAGGCAGGCGGCTGAGGTGGCTGTCCAGATGTGCCTCCACCTGGTTTTCGGTCTCCACCACAAAACCCAGGCTCACCTTGTCACCGAGCTTGCCCGCGAGCAGGCCGATGCCAAAAGCCCCGGCGTACCACAGCGGGTTGAGCAGCGAGGGGCGCTCGCCCAGCTCTTTGAGGCGCTGCTCGGTCCAGGCCAGATGGTTGGTTTCTTCGGCGCTGGCCTTTTGGAAATGGGCCCGCAACGCTTCATTTTTGGTGGCAAACGCCTGTGCGGTGTAAAGCGCCTGGGCGCACACCTCGCCCACATGGTTGACGCGCATCAACGCGCCGGCTTCCTTTTTATCGAGCTCCGAGAGCTCGGTGGCATCACCGGGCACGGTCGGGCAGGGCTGGGCACCACGGTGCTGGGCAAATACGGTGCGCAGGGCGTCATCGACCGTGCTTAAAAATCTGTCCATCATGGGGATTCCTGTTCTGAAGAGTGATTTGGCTCAATGGATGCGATCTGATCCGACGGTTCCATGCACCGAATTGTATTTTGTCGGCTATATTGAACCCCATGAACACCCATCGCCAGGCGCTGGAGGCGTCACCCCTTGACTTGCAGGGCTTATTGGCCCAACACCACAGCGCGCCGCTCGCCCTGGTTCAAATTCTGCGCGAAGTCCAAGCCAGCCGCGGTTGGCTGTCGCAGCCGGTTTTACAGCAAGTGGCCACCGCGCTGAACCTGACGCTGGCCCATGTGCAGGGGGTGGCCGATTTTTACCGTTTTTTTCATACCCAGCCGGTGGGCAGCTACCGCGTGCTGTTCAGCGACAACATCACCGACCGCATGCTCGGCAGCGAAGCACTGTTGCGCCAGTTGTGCGCACAGCTCAAAGTGGCCCCCGACCAGATGCGCGGCGATGGCCTGGTGAGCATCGCCACCACCTCATGCACCGGGCTGTGCGACCAGGGACCGGCGCTGCTCATCAATCACCATCAGCTCATCACCCGGCTCACGCCCGAGCGCGTTACACAGATGGCTGCTCTGATTGAGCAACAGCTGCCAGCAGAGCAATGGCCTTCTGAATGGTCGCAGGTGGACGACCAGATTCGCCTGGCCGATGTCAAGCTGGGCGCGCAACCGGTGCCGGGTGCGGGCATTGCCGCCGCCCTGGCGCGCGAACCCCAAGCCATGCTCGACGACCTGAAGCGCTCCAAATTGCGCGGCCGGGGTGGCGCCGGTTATGCCACCGGCACCAAGTGGCAGCTGTGCCGCAATGCAGTCGGGCAGGCGCATTACGTGGTCTGCAACGCCGACGAGGGCGAGCCTGGCACTTTCAAAGACCGGGTGCTGCTCACCAGTTACGCCGACACCCTGTTTGAGGGCATGACGATTGCCGCCTGGTCGATTGGCGCCAAACATGGACTGGTGTATTTGCGCGGCGAATACCGTTACCTGCTGGCGCACCTGCAAGCGGTGTTGCAGCGTCGGCGCGAACAAGGGCTGCTGGGCAACGCCATCCAGGGCAAGGCCGGTTTTGACTTTGACATCAGCATCCACGTCGGTGCCGGTGCTTATGTGTGCGGCGAAGAGTCGGCGCTGATCGAATCGCTCGAAGGCAAGCGTGGCGTGCCGCGCATTCGCCCGCCGTTTCCGGTGGAGCATGGCTACCTGGGTCAGCCCACCACCGTCAACAACGTCGAAACCTTCTGCGCCGTGACGCACATTGCGGTGCATGGCGGTGCCTGGTGGGCACGCATTGGCACGGCCCAATCGACCGGCACCAAGCTCCACTCGGTCTCTGGCGACTGCGCGCGCCCCGGCATTTACGAGTACCCATTTGGCACCCGCGTTGGCCGCATTCTGGAAGACTGTGGCGCGCATGACACGCAGGCGGTGCAAGTGGGCGGCCCCTCGGGCGTGTGCCTGTCAACCTCGGAATTCAACCGTCGAATTGGTTTTGAGGACGTGCCCACGGCGGGCGCCTTCATGGTGTTTGACCGCAGTCGCGACATGTTTGACGTGGCGCGCAACTTCGCCCACTTTTTTGCCCATGAGAGCTGCGGTTTTTGCACGCCGTGTCGTGTCGGCACCGAGCTGGTGGTGCGCCAGTTGGACAAACTCAAGCGTGGTTACGGGTCGAGTGCCGACATCCAGGTGCTGTATGAGCTCGACAAACTGATGCACGGCGCCACCCACTGCGGCCTGGGCGCCGCCGCCTGCAACCCGCTGCGCGACACCATCGCCAAGTTTCGCCCGGCCTATGAACAGCATTTGAAGTCGCTGCACTTTGTGGCGGGTTTTGACATGGACGCCGAGCTGTCGCAGGCGCGGCGCGCAACCGGGCGCAACGACAGCGGCGCGCATCTGGAGAATTTTGAATGAGCACAGACTACCGCATTGACGCCCTGAGCCCCGGCACCTTCGCGCTGGACGGGCAGGAGGTCGAGTTCAGCCCGGGCGACAGCGTTTTGCAAGCCGCGCGCCGTGCCGGGCATTACATTCCGCACCTGTGCTGGCACCCCGACTTTGCCGCGCACGGCTCATGCCGCCTGTGCACGGTCAAGGTCAACGGCCGCACCGGTGCCGCCTGCACCATTGCAGCCAGCAGCGGGCAAGACGTCGAAAGCGACACCCCCGAGCTCAACGCCCAGCGCAAAACACTGCTGCAAATGCTGTTTATCGAGGGCAACCACTTTTGCCCATCGTGCGAAAAAAGCGGCAACTGCCTGCTGCAGGCCACCGCTTACCAAATGGGCATGGACGGCCCGCATTTTGAAGAGTTTTACCCGAACCGGCGCGTTGATGCCAGCCACCCCGAGTTGCTGCTCGACCTGAACCGCTGCATCTTGTGCGGCCTGTGTGTGCGCGCCAGCGCGCAAGAGGGCAAGCACGTGTTTGCCATGGGCGGGCGCGGCATCACGAGCCACTTGCTGGTCAACAGCGCTAGCGGCCAACTGGGCGACAGCGCCGTCAGCATAACGGACAGCGCCGCCAACATCTGCCCGGTGGGCGCCATCCTGCCCAAGCGGCGCGGCTTTGTGATCCCGATCGGCCAGCGCCGCTTTGACAGCCACCCGGTATCGCAAGAGGACGCAACATGAACCCCCTGAAAAGCAGTGCACCGCCGCTGCATGCGCCGCGCAAACTCAAGGTGGCCACGGTGTCGCTGGCGGGTTGTTTCGGCTGCCACATGTCCCTGCTCGACATTGACGAGCGCCTGCTGGAACTGCTGGAGCACATCGAGTTCGACCGCTCGCCGCTAACCGACATCAAGACCCTTGGCCGCTGCGACATCGGCCTGATCGAAGGCGGCCTGTGCAACGCCGAGAATGTGCAGGTGCTGCGCGAGTTCCGCGCCCATTGCAAAACCCTGGTGGCGGTGGGCGCTTGCGCCATCAACGGCGGCCTGCCGGCGCAGCGCAACCAGCTCGACGTGGGCAACATGCTGTGCGCGGTGTACTGCAAGCACAACGGCACGGCAGTCGGCAGCCAGGTGCCCAACGACCCCGAGCTGCCGCTGCCGCTCAACCACGTGCACCCGATCCATGAGGTGGTGCATGTGGACCACTTTCTGCCCGGCTGCCCGCCCGGCGCCGACGCCATCTGGTCGTTTCTGAGCGATCTGCTGGCTGGCCGCACGCCGCAATTGGGGCATGGGTTGATTCACTATGACTGAAGAAAACCATCGGCCCGAGGGCGGGCCTCCTACAAAACATCCGGCCCCTGTAGGAGCGGCGCCCTCGCCGCGATGACCCAGACCGCAAGGAACATTCAATGACTTTTCCCCTTGAAACTGCCGCCCACCCCGAGAACCTGCGCCGGGTGGCGATCGAACCCGTATCGCGTGTCGAAGGGCACGGCAAGGTGACGCTGCTGCTCGATGCCAACAACCACATCGAGCAGGTGCGCCTGCACATTGTCGAGTTCCGGGGCTTCGAAAAATTCATCGAGGGCCGCCCCTACTGGGAGGTGCCGGTGATGGTGCAGCGCCTGTGCGGCATCTGCCCGGTGTCGCACCACCTGGCAGCGGCCAAGGCCTTTGACCGCGTGCTGGGCGCCACGCCAGTGAGCGCCAGCGCCAACGCGGTGCGGCGCCTGATGCACTACGGGCAAATACTGCAGTCCCATGCGCTGCACTTTTTTCATCTATCGTCACCCGACTTGCTGTTTGGCTTTGATTCCGAAGTGGCCAAACGCAACATCGTGGGCGTGGCGCAGGCGCATCCCGAGATCGCCAAAAAAGGGATTTTCCTGCGCAAGTTCGGCCAGGAGATCATCCGCATCACCTCGGGCAAACGCATCCACGGCACCGGCGCGGTGCCGGGTGGCATCAACAAACTGGTGACACGGGAAGAACGCAACAGCCTGCAGCGCGACCTGCCCCAGATGCTGGAATGGGCGCAGGACGCGGTGGACATTGCCAAGCAGCTGCATGCGCAAAACCCCGCTCTGTACAACAACTTTGGCAGCTTCAAGTCCAACGTGATGTCACTGGTGCGCGCTGACGGCGCCATGGATTTGTTTGATGGTGTGCTGCGCGTGCGTGATGAAAACGGCCACATTTTATTTGATCAGGTCGATGACCAGCGCTATCTGGAACTCATCGAAGAAGAGGTGCGCCCATGGAGCTACATGAAGTTTCCCTACCTGCGCAGCCTGGGTGCGCAACTGGGCTGGTACCGCGTGGGGCCGCTGGCGCGGGTACAAAACTGCGACTTCATTCCCAGCGCGCGCGCTGAAGAAGAGCGCCAGGCCTTTGTGGCCTGGGGCCAGGGCGAGCCGGTGCACGCCTCATTGGCCTACCACTGGGCGCGCATGATCGAGATGCTGCACGCGGTCGAAGTGATTGCCGAGCTGCTGACCGACCCGGCGCTGCTGTCAGGCGACCTGATCACCAGCGGCGCGCGCCAGCGCCACGGTGTCGGCATGATCGAGGCGCCGCGCGGCACCTTGATCCACGACTACGAGGTCGGCGACGATGACCTGATCAAGCGCTGCAACCTGATTGTGTCCACCACCCACAACAACCAGGCCATGAACGAGGCGGTGCGCGCGGTGGCGCGCGACTACCTGGACGGCCAGGAGCTCACCGAGGGCTTACTCAACCACATCGAAGTCGCCATTCGCGCCTACGATCCCTGCCTGTCCTGCGCCACCCATGCGCTGGGAAAGATGCCGCTGGAGGTGACGCTGCTGGCGGCTGACGGTACGCTGCTGGAGCAGATGCAGAGGTCGTCGCATGGCGGCTGAATTCAGTCATTGCGAACAAAGTGAAGCCATCCATGACTTCCAACAGCATGGACTGCCGCGCTGCGCTCGCGGTGACGATGTCTCTGTTCAAGGTCCGTATGCGGTATCGGGCCAGGTACGGGGGGTTCGCAGTGACGTGCCGAAGCAACCGGCCCCTCTGCTGGTGCTGGCCTGGGGCAATCTGAGCCGGGGCGATGACGCGCTGGGGCCGCTGTGCCTGGCCGCGCTGCGCGAGCAAGACTCTTTGCAAGGCCAGGTGGCGTTTCTGGAAGACTACCAGTTGCAGATTGAGCACGCGCTCGACCTGATCGGCCGACAACGCGTGTTGCTGATCGATGCCAGCCTGAGCTGCGCTGCGCCGTTTGAAGTTACCGCGTTGCGGGCGGCACGCGATGCCAGCCACACCACCCATGCCCTGTCGCCGCAGGCCTTGCTGCAGGTGTTTCAGGATTTGCAGGGCGAGCCGCCACCGCCCTGCACCCTGCTGGCGATTCGTGGCGAAGCCTTTGAATTGGGCGAGCGGCCCGGCGCCAGCGCCCTGGTGCACCTGCAAAGCGCGCTGCAGTGGGCCAGGCGATGGCTGCACGCCGATGGTGATTAACCTGGATGCACAGTTGGACGCGTAGCGCTTAAACCCAAAAGGTGAATCTGATCAAACTCACTTTTTGTAATCATCCCATTACCGTGTCGAAGTTTTCAAGCGATCAACTACGGAGTCCAGGTTTAACCCAGCGCGTCGTTCACCTGCTCGTTAAATTCGGCCAGCTGTTCAGCCGCCTGCACCTCGCGCGGCATGGCGTCGCGCACCGAGAACACGCCCAGAATCTTTTTGGCCTCGGTGACGATGGGCAAATGCCGGTAACCGCGCTCAATCATCAGCAGCACGGCATCGGCCACCTTGATCTCGGGCACCACGCATTGCGGGTTGCGCGTCATGATGTCGGCCACCGTGGTGGTGGCCGGGTCGAGCGACTTGGCCAGCACGCGGGTCATCAAATCACGCTCGGTCACAATGCCCAACAAGGTGTTGGTGGCGTCGATGATCAGCACGCTGCCGCAGTTTGCACGCGTCATCACACAGGCAGCGGTATAGACCGTGGCGCCGGGGGCCACATTGACCACATGGCGCTGCGATATCGATTGAAAAACAGTACGTTCGGTCATAACAGACTCCTTGGTGTGATGGTTTTAACGCAGTGCCGCGTTGATTTTGTCCAGCGCGCTGGCGCCCGGGCAAAGCTGCTGCACACCCAGCGTGTTGAGCGGTTGCGCGCTGGTGTTAAGCGAGGTGTGCAGGTCGGTGGGCAGTGGGTCCAGGTAGAGCAGCCCGGTCACCACCTCGCCGCGCGCGGCGTGGTCATTCATGTAGCTCATGGCGGCGTAACGGTCGGTGGGGTCGTAGTCGGTGTGCAGCTTGCGCAGGCGCAACACCGAGCCGTCGTGCTGCTCGACCTCGACCAATTCGCCGGGTGCGTAAAGGCTGGTGAGCTCCTGGCCGGGCGCGACGAAGTCGATCACGCTAACCGCTTCATCGTGCTGGCGAACGTATTCGTAGCTCTTGGTGCTGCCGGCGTGGTTGTTGAACGTGACACAGGGGCTGATGACGTCGATCAACGCCGCGCCGCCGTGCGCCAGCGCGCCCTTGATGAGTGGTACCAGTTGCGCCTTGTCGCCCGAGAAGCTGCGCGCCACATAAGTGGCACCCAGTTGCAGCGCAATACCGACCAGATCGACCGGGCTGTCGGTATTGATAACGCCTTTTTTGCTCTTGGAGCCGCGGTCGGCCGTGGCCGAAAACTGCCCCTTGGTCAGGCCATAAACGCCGTTGTTCATCACAATGTAGGCCATATTGACGCCGCGGCGCATGGCGTTGGCAAACTGCCCCAGACCGATCGAGGCCGAGTCGCCGTCGCCCGACACGCCCAGGTACATCAGCTCGCGGTTGGCCAGGTTGGCGCCAGTGAGCACGCTGGGCATGCGCCCGTGCACCGTGTTGAAGCCGTGCGAGGCGCCCAAAAAGTAAGTGGGTGCCTTGGAACTGCAACCGATGCCCGAGAGCTTGGCCACCCGGTGCGGTGCAATGTCGAGCTCCCAGCAGGCCTGGATGATGGCCGCCGAGATGGAGTCGTGACCGCAGCCAGCGCACAGGGTGGACACCGGGCCTTCATAGTCGCGCCGGGTGTAGCCAACCTTGTTTTTGGTCAGCGTGGGGTGATGCAACCGGGGTTTGGCAAGGTAGGTCATACAGTCTCCTTCAGAAGCGCCAGCTTGGCGGCAATGGCGCTCACGATAAAGCGCGCCGTGATGGGCGTGCCGTCGTAATGCAGCACTTTGGTCAACTGTTTGGGGTTGGCCTCAAGCTCGTTGATCAACAGGGTGCGCATTTGGGCGTCGCGGTTTTGTTCCACCACAAACACGGTGTCGTGCTCGGCCAGAAAGGTCTCGACCGACTTGGGGAACGGGAAGGCCAGCAGGCGCATGCCATCGACGTGAATGCCGTCTTCGTCGAGCACATCCAGCGCCTCGCGCATGGCGGGTGTGGTGGAGCCAAAGTAAATCGCCCCGATGCGCGTGGGCTCGGCGGCCTTGTGCACGATGGGCTGCGGTACCAGGTCGGCGGCGGTTTTGAACTTTTTGAGCAGTCGCTCCATGTTGTAAATGTAGTCCGGCCCGCGTTCCGAGTAGCGCGCATAGGCATCCTTGGACGTGCCGCGGGTAAAGTACGAGCCCTTGCTCGGGTGCGTGCCGGGGTAGGTGCGCCACGGAATGCCGTCGCCATCGACGTCGTTGTAGCGGCCAAAGTCTTTGCCGGCTTCCAGATCGGCAGCGGTCATGACCTTGCCGCGGTCGTAGTCGCGCGCGTCGTCCCAGACAAACGGTTTGCACAGGCGCTGGTTCATGCCGATGTCGAGGTCGCTCATCACGAAGATCGGCGTTTGCAAGCGGTCAGCCAGGTCAAGCGCGGCGGCGGCGTGCTCAAAACACTCGTGCGGGTCTTGCGGGAATAGCATCACATGCCGGGTGTCGCCATGCGAGGCATAGGCGCAAGACAGCAAATCTGACTGCTGCGTGCGCGTGGGCATGCCGGTGCTCGGACCACCGCGCTGGATGTTGATCAACGTGACCGGAATCTCGGCAAAATAGGCCAGGCCGATGAACTCGGTCATCAGCGAAATGCCTGCGCCCGAGGTGGCGGTAAAGGCCCGTGCGCCGTTCCAGCCCGCGCCAATGGCCATGCCGATCGAGGCCAGCTCGTCTTCGGCCTGCACGATGGCAAAGTTGTGCTGACCGGTGCTTTCATCCACACGGAACTTGTCGCAGTATTTTTGAAAGTTTTCCGGCACCGAAGACGACGGCGTAATGGGGTACCAGGCGGCCACGGTGGCACCGCCATACACGCAGCCCAGCGCCATGGCGCTGTTGCCGTCGGTAAATATCTGGTCACCAATCATGTCGGACTTGCGCACCTGCAAACCCAGCGGATACGCCAGGTGCGCTGTGACGTAATCACGCCCCAGGTTGATGGCCTGCACGTTGGATGCCAGCAAACGCTCCTTGCCCTTGAACTGCTCGGCAAACAGCTTTTCAAACACCGAGGCATCCATGTCGAGCAACACCGACAAGGCACCCACGTAAATGATGTTCTTGAACAACTGGCGCTGGCGCGGGTCGGTGTAGGTGGCGTTGGTGATGTCGGTCAGCGGCACGCCAATGACCGTGATGTCCTTGCGGAACCTGGCCTCTGGTATCGGCCGGGTGCAGTCGTAAAGCAGGTAGCCACCGGGCTCGATCTCGGCCACGTCGGCGTCCCAGGTTTGCGGATTCATGGCGACCATCATGTCCACCCCGCCACGGCGGCCGTGGTAGCCTTTTTCGCACACCCGGGCTTCGTACCAGGTGGGCATGCCCTGGATGTTGCTGGGAAAAATATTGCGCGGGCTCACCGGCACACCCATGCGCATCACGGCCTTGGCAAACAGCTCGTTGGCGCTGGCCGAACCCGAGCCGTTGATGTTGGCAAACTTGATGACGAAATCGTTGATGGCTTCAATGGGCTTCATGCGGCCTCCGTGACATTGGGATGGGCAGCGGCTGACTTGGTGTCGCGTGCGCGCGGCCCGGCGTGGGTGATGTCGATGCGGAACTTCTGCATGTCCCAGGCCCCGGTGGGGCAGCGCTCAGCGCAAAAACCGCAGTGCAGACAGACGTCTTCGTCTTTCACCATGACCCGCGCGGTCTTGAGCTCGCCCGACACATACAGGTCTTGCGCGGTGTGCTGCGCTGGTGCTTTGAGCCGGCTGCGCAGGTCGGCCTCTTCGCCGTTGCTGGTGAAGGTGATGCAGTCCATCGGGCAAATGTCAACGCAGGCATCGCACTCAATGCACAGGTTACCCTTGAACACGGTTTGCACGTCGCAGTTCAGGCAGCGGCTGGCTTCCTTGAAGGCGGTGGCCGCGTCAAAACCCAGCTCAACCTCAACCTTGATGCTGGCCAGCGCTTTTTCTGCGGCGGTCCATGGCACCTTGAAACGCACGTCGTTCGACACGTCGTTTTTGTAGCTCCACTCGTGGATGCCCATTTTTTGCGACATCAAGTTGACCGCGGGGGCCGGGCGCTGGGCCACGTCTTCGCCATGCAGCAGCCGGTCGATCGACACCGCCGCCTCGTGGCCGTGGGCCACAGCGGTGATGATGTTCTTGGGGCCGTAGGCCGAGTCGCCGCCAAAGAAAACCGTGGGCAAAGTTGATTGAAACGTGCCCTCTTTCAGCACCGGCAGGCCCCATTTGTCGAACTCGATGCCAATGTCGCGCTCAATCCAGCTGAACGAATTCTCCTGGCCAACGGCAATCAGCACCTCGTCGCAGGGCACGAACACATCGGGCTCGCCAGTCGGGATCAGGCTGCGTTTGCCTTTGGCGTCGTACTCGGCGCGCACCAGCTCGAACGTCATGCCGGTGAGCTTGCCGTTGTCGTGCTCGAACGATTTGGGCACGTGGTAGTTGAGGATCGGAATGCCCTCATGCGCCGCGTCTTCTTTTTCCCAGGGCGATGCTTTCATCTCTTCAAAGCCGCTGCGCACGATTACTTTCACGTCTTTGCCACCCATGCGCCGGGCGCTACGGCAGCAGTCCATGGCGGTATTGCCGCCGCCCAGCACAATCACGCGCTCGGCGGTTTTTGTGATGTGGCCAAACGACACCGACATCAGCCAGTCGATACCAATGTGGATGTGCGCCGCCGCCTCCTTGCGGCCTGGCGCATCCAGATCGCGGCCGCGCGGTGCGCCACTGCCAATGAAAACCGCGTCGTAGCCCTGGTCCAGCAGCGCCTTGAGCGAATCGATGCGTTGCCCGGGCCTGAAGTCAACGCCCAAGTCGAGGATGTAACCGGTTTCTTCGTCCAGCACCGACTCGGGCAGACGGAACTTGGGGATTTGGGTGCGCACAAAGCCGCCGGCTTTGCTCTCGCCCTCGAACACCGTCACGGCGTAGCCCTGCGGCACCAGGTCGCGCGCCACCGTGAGCGACGCTGGCCCGGCGCCGACGCAGGCCACGCGGCGGCCGTTGGGCGGCAGCACGGTGGGCATGCGCGCCTTGACGTCGTCCTTGAAGTCGGCCGCCACCCGCTTGAGGCGGCAAATGGCCACTGGTTCGGGCTTGGTGCCGTTGTTTTCCTCGACGCGGCCACGCCGACAGGCGGGCTCGCAAGGGCGGTCGCAGGTGCGGCCCAAAATACCCGGAAACACATTGCTCACCCAATTGATCATGTAGGCGTCGCTGTAACGGCCCTGACCAATCAGGCGGATGTATTCGGGTACGGGGGTGTGGGCCGGGCAGGCCCATTGGCAATCGACGACCTTGTGGAAATAGGTCGGGTTCGAGATGTTGGTAGCTAGCAAAATTGTCTCCTTGCCCTGCAAACGCTTGCGAAATGATGCCGCAGGTGCAGCTTGGCATCCTACGCCCAACGGCTGCACTGATGAAGCAGGTTTATCTTGTGAATTGCCATTTTGCTGATCTAGATCAAAAAAAAATCGGGCGAAAAAATCGGCAAGAAACTTGATTTGCCTCAAACATCAGCATGGGCTCGCCGCCAAAATGGCCTCATCCATTCCAGGAGCCCCCATGAAAGCCATTCAACAAATTGACCAATTCAAGGCCCTCGACACCTGCCACCAGCGCATGCACCAGCAGTTGGCTGAACTGGCCGATTTGCTGGAGCGGCTCGATGCCGACAGCGACAGCCCGCATTGCCGCCAAAAAGCCAAAACCATCGAGGCCTTTTTCTCGGAGGTGGCGCGCCCTCACCATGCCGACGAAGAAAAAATGGTGTTCCCCGGCCTGCTTCTCAGCAGCAACGCCGAACTGGTGCAGGCAGTGCAAACCCTGCAACAAGATCACCGCTGGATCGAGCAGAACTGGCTTGAGCTGGCACCCATGCTGCGCGCCATTGCGCAGGGCGAAGATTGGGTGGAAATAGCCGAGCTCAAGCACACCATCGAGGTTTTTGTGAGCCTGTGCCACGACCACATCATGCTGGAAGAGAGCCTGATCTACCCCGAAGCCAAGGCGCGCCTGGCCGAAGAACTGGCCAGCCGGGCCAAGCGGTTGACGGGAGCTTAACTGGCATGAATCCGCAGCGACGCCCCAAATCATGACAGAGTACCGTCATCGCGAGCCCGCCGTGCCCGGCCCGATACCGCACACGGACTTTGAACCGTCATTGCGAGCCCCCCGTACCTGGTCCGATACCGCACACGGACCTTGAACAGAGACTTC
>NZ_JACUUE010000289.1 GCF_014859475.1 Rhodoferax sp. | reverse complement strand
AGGAGCGTAGCGACGTGGCGATCCAGGGCTGCATGGATTGCCGCGCTTTGCTCGCAATGACAGACAAATGATCTACGGCATTGGCACTGACATCTGCGACGTGCGCCGCATCCAGGCCAGCCTGGCGCGCCACGGCGATCACTTTGCGCAAAAAATCCTCAGTGAGGCCGAACTCGCCACCTGGCGCGCGCGCAGCCAGCGCTGGCCCGAGCGCGGCGTGCGTTACCTGGCCACCCGTTTCAGCGCCAAGGAGGCCTTCAGCAAGGCCATCGGTCTGGGCATGCGTATGCCCATGACCTGGCGCCTGTGCGAGGTGGACAAGCTACCCAGCGGGCAACCGCATATCGTGTTGCACGGCGAACTCAAAACCTGGTTCGAGGCCAAGGGCCTGAGCGCCCACATCAGTGTCACCGACGAGACCGACTATGCGGCGAGCTTTTGCGTGGTCGAAGACAAAAGCGACAGTGCGTTGCCATCTTTTTCATTAGGTACATCATGACCCTGCACGCCCCCCTGATCATCGACATTGCCGGTTTGAGCTTAAACAAACAAGACAAGCGGCGCCTAAAGCACCCGCTGGTGGGCGGCATGATTTTGTTTGCCCGCAACTGGCAGAGCCGCGAGCAGCTCACGGCCTTGTGCCACAGCATTAAAAAGGTGCGCAAGGATTTACTGATTTGTGTTGACCACGAAGGCGGTCATGTGCAGCGTTTCAAGACCGACGGCTTCACCCATTTGGCGCCGATGCGCGCGCTGGGCGAGCTCTGGCTGCAAGACGGCAAGGGCGGCGAGGGCAGCGGCGCCATGCGCGCCACCCGGGCGGCTACCGCCTGTGGCTATGTGCTGGGTGCCGAGTTGCGCGCTTGCGGCGTTGACTTCAGCTTTACCCCGGTGCTTGATCTTGATTACGGTGAGAGCAGCGTGATTGGCGACCGGGCCTTTGCCCGCGACCCGCGTGTGGTGAGCCTGCTGGCCAAGAGTCTGATGCACGGGCTATTGCAAAGCGGCATGGCCAACTGCGGCAAACATTTTCCGGGGCACGGCTTTGTTGCGGCCGATTCACACACCGACATTCCGGTGGACAAGCGCAGCCTCAAGGCCATTCTGGCCGACGACGTCCAGCCCTATGCCTGGCTTGGCACGGCGCTCACCAGCGTCATGCCGGCCCATGTGATCTACCCCAAGGTCGATGCCCGGCCGGCCTGTTTTTCTGGCAAGTGGCTGGGCGACATCCTGCGCGGCCAGCTCGGCTTTACCGGCGCGGTGTTCAGTGACGACCTGTCCATGGCCGGTGCTCGCGTGCTCGACGGCCAGCCAGTCAGCCCGACCCAGGCGGCGGTGGCTGCGCTCAATGCGGGTTGCGACATGGTGCTGCTGTGCAACCAGTCAGTCGGTGAGGGTGCCGTGTTGGATGCCCTGATCAACGGCGTGACCGAAGCGCAGCTCAAGGGCCAGTGGCAACCGTTGGAGGCCAGCGAAACACGCCGTGTCGCCATGTTGCCCATTGGCCATGCCACGCCGTGGGACGAGCTGATGGTTCAGCCTGCTTACATGCAGGCGCTTGATTTGTTGCCCTGAAACATCAGGGCGAGCGGTGCAGCCGGGGTGCAGACAACTCGGCGATCATGTCTTTGGTGGCCGCGTCCACATTGGGCTGGGTCTTGAGCAGATTGGCCGCCATGAGCAGCTTGCGCAGGTCCTGCAGGTCTTTCACGGTGGGTGCCACCTTGATCTGCGCAAGGGCGGCCGCGCTGTTGCCGCCCTTGATCAAGGCGACTATTTTGGGTGCCCAAACGCTGGGACGTGACATGTGCGACTTTCTATGAATGCGGTGGGTGGCTATTTTGGCTGATCTGGTGGCCTTGTGCGGGACAATGCAAATTCTCAAATCGCTTTGATTCACATGAAAGACAAACGCCTCAGCAGTGGTCTGGTCTATAGCACCGACAGCGGCCGCATGTGCCCGCAATGCCGCCAGCCGAAAGCGCAGTGCAGCTGCCGCGCGGCCGCGGCTCGTCCGGCGGGCGACGGCATTGTGCGGGTCTCGCGCCAGACCAAAGGGCGCGCCGGCAAGGGTGTGACGCTGGTGAAAGGCCTGGCCCTGGATGGTGCCACCCTGAGCGCGTTAGGCAAGCAGCTCAAAACCGCCTGCGGCTCGGGCGGCACGGTGAAAGACGGCGTGATCGAGGTGCAAGGCGACCATGCCGAGCGTGTCATGGAACTGCTCAAGGCGCAAGGTCACAGCGTCAAGCGCGCGGGTGGCTGACATGAACCCCGAAGACCTGCAACTGTTGGTAACCCGCGCCATGCCCTTTGGCAAGTACAAGGGTCGGCTGATCGCTGATTTGCCGGGCGACTATCTGTGCTGGTTTGTGCGCGAAGGCGTGCCCAAGGGTGAGATTGGTCGCCTGCTGGCGCTGATGCACGAGATCGATCACAACGGGTTGTCGGATCTGCTCAAGCCGCTGCGTT
>NZ_JACUUE010000052.1 GCF_014859475.1 Rhodoferax sp. | reverse complement strand
GCGATGTTGACCTCAACCGCACGCTGCGAGCGCAACACGCTGGAGAGCATGGCCACGCCTTGCTCGGTGAAGGCATAGGGCAGCGTGCGTCGTCCACCGCGGGCGTTTGACATCACAACTTGTGATGTCAAACCCGCATCAGGCGGAGAACTCGTCACATTTTTTGACCGCATGGCCGACCACTCTTCGGTTGAAAGCTGAAACATGAAGTCATCAGGGAAACGGTTACGGTTGCGGGCCACCGACTGGTTCAAAACGCGGGCTTCCACACCGTAAAGGTCTGCCAGATTGGTGTCGAGTAGCACTTTCTCGCCACGGATCAAAAACACTAATTTGGCAAGATTTTCTGGTTTGGGAATGATTTGAGTCATGGGCTCGACTTTTTCTAAGCGTTGATCACAATGGCACCTGCAAAGCTGCCAGCTCGCGCACCGTCATGGGCGGGTATGTTTTGATGGGCGTAAAAATCTCATGCTTACCCAGATCGGCAAACAGTGAACCTTCCTCGCTATATTTTGATGAGCCGGTGAGCACGTCAAACCGAAAGTCTCGCCGTTGAAACTTGCCTTTGCCCAAGTAGCCCCATTCGGCAAAGGTGATGGGCGGGCGGTCTTTGACTGGCTGGTCGTCTATGGCGCGCATGGTGAGCGCGTCGCCGTGCACCAAGTTTGTCGACAGCACATGTGTTGCGGCCCGGTATAGGTCATCAGTCTCATTCAGGTTGAGGTACTTGGCAATCACATCCAGCACGTTGGCGCGGCATTCGGCAATGTTGTCGACCAGCAGCTCAATGCCGTAGATGCACATCAGCCCCAGCAATGCGTAATGCTGCCGCTCGAAGTCAGACTTACCGAATTTGAGTTCTACCGCTGCAAGCTTGCGTTTGAGTATTTGCACGATGAAGTTGCCACTGCCGCACGCGGGCTCCAGAAAGCGGGAGTCAATGCGCTCGGACTCGTCCTTCACCAGGTCAAGCATGGCCTCGACCATCCATGCAGGCGTGAACACCTCGCCGTGGTCGGCGACACGTTGTTTGGACTTGACGAGGTTCATGGGGTGGCGACGGTGTGTGCCGTGGCGGAGAGAGTGGGATTCGAACCCACGGTACCTTGCGGTACGCCTGATTTCGAGTCAGGTACATTCGGCCACTCTGCCATCTCTCCGCGAAGCCGCGAATTGTACAGTGCGCTAAGCCTGTTTGCTCTCGCGCAAAGCTTGCAGGGCGGCCGCGATGTCGCTTTCCGTGATGTCCTGGCCCGGCTGCAGCGGCACCGGGCTGCTGTGTAGGGCCTTGATGCCGTCGGTTTGCAGCGCGGCAATGGTTTGCCCGGCCACTTTGGGCGAGGCAAAGGCGCCGCTTTGCAGTAGCAGTTTCCCGTCGGCGCTTTGCAGCTTGAAGTAAAACTGGCCATCGGCTTCGCGGTATTGCTTGAATACCGGCAGCGCTTGCTTGACCGCCTTGGCGGTCGTGCTGGCCTGGGTTTGCAAGGGGCGCAGGCCCACGGCATGGCGCAGTTGGCCCATGAAGGGCGTGGCAATGGCGCGGGCTTTGGCGGCGCCGGTGTGCAGGATGGCCTCGATCTTGGCCGGGTTGTCGATCAGCGCCTGGTAGGCGGCGCGCATCGGCGCAATTTCTTGGTCGATGCGCTCAAAAACAAGCTGTTTGGCGTCGGCCCACGAGATGCCGGCGGTATAAGCCTGGCGCAGTGCTTCGGTCTCTGAGGTGCTGGCAAAGGCCTGGTAAATCTGGAACAGGGTCGAGCCTTCCACAGCCTTGGGCTCGCCGGGCGCGGTGGAGTCGGTGACGATGCTGCCGATGAGTTTTTTGAGTTGCTCGCGCGGCGCAAACAGCGGGATGGTGTTGTCATAGCTTTTGCTCATCTTGCGGCCGTCGAGGCCGGGCAGGGTGGCCACGTGGTCTTCAATGGCCGCCTCGGGCGCGACAAAATGCTCGCCATAACGGTGGTTGAAACTGTGCGCCATGTCGCGCGCCATTTCGATGTGCTGCACCTGGTCGCGCCCCACCGGCACCTGGTGGGCGTTGAACATCAAGATGTCGGCGCCCATCAGCACCGGGTACATGAACAGGCCCACATTCACATCGGCGTCGGGGTCGGTGCCTGCTGCGGTGTTTTTATCGACCGCAGCCTTGTAGGCGTGGGCGCGGTTGAGCACGCCCTTGCCCAGCACGCAGCTCAAAAACCAGGTGAGCTCGGGGATTTCCGGCACGTCGGACTGGCGGTAAAACACCACGCGGTCCGGGTCCAGCCCGCAGGCCAGCCAGCTGGCGGCAATCTCCAGGGTGGAGCGCTGGATGCGCGCCGGGTCGTCCACCTTGATCAGGGCGTGGTAGTCGGCCAGAAAGTAAAAACTCTCGACACCAGGGCGCAGGCTGTGGCCCACAGACGGGCGGATCGAGCCCACGTAGTTGCCCAGGTGGGGCGTGCCTGATGTGGTGATGCCGGTAAGAAAACGTTCGATGCGCATGGGAAAAGTTTGAATAAAAAAGTCAAAAATGCATGGACTGCCGCGTTGCGCTCGCAGTGGCGAATTGCCGCGCTGCGCTTGCCATGAACAACCACGTCATTGCGAAGGCAGTGAGGCAGCTCATGGCTTTCGGGGGCATTGCGCTCAGCCCGTCAGCCAGGCCAGCGGGGTGAGCAGCAGGGTGATGAGCTGGTAGCTCAGGCCCATCAGCGGGCGCAGCCACAGGTTGCTGACCACGCCGGCCAGTACCAGCGCCATCACGATAAAAAAGCCATACGGCTCCACGCGCGACACCAGCATGGCCTGGCGGTACGGCAGCAAGCCCACCAGGATGCGGCCACCATCAAGCGGCGGCAGCGGAAACAGGTTGAACACCGCCATCACCACATTCACCAGCACGCCGCCCTGCGCCATTTCAACCAGAAACGGCTCGTTGATGCCGGCGCCGCGATACACATACAGCAGCGCGCCCCAGACCAGCGCCTGAAAAAAGTTGGCGCCCGGCCCGGCCAGCGCGACCCAGATCATGTGGCGCTTGGGGTCGCGCAGGTTACCAAAACGCACCGGCACCGGTTTGGCGTAACCAAAAAGAAAAGCCCCTGAGGTGGCAAAGTACAGCATCAGCGGCATCAGGATGGTGCCCACCGGGTCGATGTGCGGCAGCGGGTTGAGCGTGACACGGCCCATCTTGTAGGCGGTGTTGTCGCCGAAGTGTTTGGCGGCATAACCGTGCGCGGCTTCATGCAGGGTGATGGCCAGCAACACCGGAATGGCATAGAGGGCGATGGTTTGGATCAGTTGGGCAAAGTCCATGTCAAAGCCCCAGTACCGCCAGCGCGCCGCGGCCTTCGCGGATGATGACCGGGTCGCCGCCGGTCAAATCGACCACGGTGGTGGGTTCGCGCGGGCAGGCGCCAGAGTCGATGATGGCGGCAATGCGGCCCTTGTAATGCGCGCGAATCTCGTCGGCGTCGTTCATGGGATCAGGCTCGCCCGGTGCGATCAGCGTGGTGGCCAGCAGCGGTGTGCTGTGCAGCGCCAGCAGCTCCTGCAGCACCTTGTGCTCGGGCACGCGCAGGCCGATGGTCTTGCGCGACGGGTGGCTCAGGCGGCGCGGCACCTCCTTGGTGGCTTCCAGAATGAAGGTATAGGCGCCGGGCGTGGCCGCTTTGATGAGGCGGTATTGCTGGTTGTCCACCTTGGCGTAGGTGGCCAGTTCCGACAGGTCGCGGCATAACAGGGTGAGGTGGTGCTTGTCGTCAACCCCGCGGATGCGGCGCAGTTTGTCGGCGGCGGCCTTGTCGTCGAGGTGGCACACCAGCGCATAGCTGGAATCGGTGGGCACGGCCAGCACTTCGCCCTTGTCAAGCAGGGCGGTGGCCTGCTTGAGCAGGCGCGGTTGCGGGTTGTCAGGGTGGATTTCGAAAAGTTGTGGCATGGCGCTATTGTCGCAGCCCACCGGCTTGGCGAGCTGACAGCATGGCGTTGCCCATACCGATGGCGGTGAGCACGGCAACGTCGGCCCGGGCCAGACCATTAACGTGAAAGAACATCGTCATTGCGAACCCCCCGTCATTGCGAACGCAGTGAAGCAATCCATCTCCCCGGACTACATGGATCGCCACGCTTCGCTTTCCATGAACACTCCGTCATTGCGAACGAAGTGACGCAATCCATGCACCCGGACTGCATGGACTGCCGCGCTACGCTCGCAGTGACGGCTTCTCTGTTCAAGGTCCGTGTGCGGCATCGGGCCAGACATGGCTGGCTGGCTGTGACGAACGTGTTTCATCATTTGGGGTGGCTGCGCTGCCACAAATCGCCGGGAGTTATGCGGAGTGTCCTTAGACCCGCGCCGGGGCGCGGGCGTGCTGAATGCGCTCGGCCAGCAGTTGCCACACCGGTGTCAGCTGGCCCGGCAGGGCGGGCAGGCTGCCGAGCTCGGTGCGGCTTTCGGCTGGGCTATGAAAGTCGCTGCCGCGCGAGGCTGCCAAGCCGAATTCAAGCGCGGTCTCGGTATAACTGACACATTCAGCGGCCGAGTGGCTGCCGGTGACCACTTCAACGCCCTTGCCGCCGAGCGCCTTGAATTCGATGAACAGCGCCAGCTCTTCGTTGGCGCTGAATTTGTAGCGCGCCGGGTGCGCAATGACCGCCATGCCGCCGGCCTGGGTGATCCAGTGCACGGCATCTTTCAGGCTGGCCCAGCGGTGCGCCACGAAACCGGGCTTGCCCTCGGTGAGGTATTTGCGAAACACCTCGTAAGTGTCTTTGCAGACCCCGGTTTCCACCAGAAAGCGGGCGAAATGGGTGCGCGAAATCAGGTCGGGGTTGCCGGCATACTTCAGCGCGCCTTCAAAAGCGCCTTTGATGCCGACGCGCGCCAGGTCGGTTGCCATTTCCTGGGCGCGTTGCGAGCGCCCGCCCCGGGTTTGCTGCAAACCCCGATGCAGTTGCGCATTGTCGGCATCAAAACCCAGTCCGACGATGTGCACGGTTTGATGCAGAAAAGTAACCGAAATTTCAACCCCGGTCAGGTAGTCAAGACCGCACGCCGCCGCCGCAGCAGCAGCGCGGGCCTGGCCGCCGATTTCGTCGTGATCTGTCAGCGACCACAATTCCACACCCTGGGCTTTGGCGCGCTGGGCCAGTTCTTCAGGGGTGAGGGTGCCGTCGGAGACGACAGAGTGGCAATGCAGGTCGGCGTTGAGGGTGTTCATGGTCGTGACGATTCTAGGTCGGGGCGGGTAGTTCTGCTGCCTCGACCAGAAAGCGCACCCGGCGTTCGCCGCGCCAGCTGTCCACATCGAGCCGGAACGCCAGCTTGACCCGCGCAGGCAGCGGCTCGGTGTGGCCGAACCAGATGCCATCCACCGGCTCGCCGCGGTGTTTGAGCTTGAGCGACAGGTGTTTTTCAGCCACCAGGCGTTGCGACACCACTTCGAGCTCTTCGCTGAAGGTGGGGGCGGCAAAGCCCTGACCCCAGACTTCGTGGTGCAGCGTGTCCACCAGGTCGGGGCGGCGGTATTCGGGCTTGAGCGCGCCGTCGGTGTCGAGGCGGCGCGTCAGCGTGGCGGCATCGAGCCACTCCTGGGCCACTTGCGCCAGGCCTTGCTCGAAGGTTTCAAAATGTTCTTCGGCGATGGTGCAGCCCGCCGCCATGGCGTGGCCGCCAAAGCGCAGCAGCACGCCGGGGTGGCGCTTGGCCACCAGGTCAAGCGCGTCGCGCAGGTGAAAGCCGGGAATCGAGCGGCCCGAGCCCTTGAGTTCATGGCCATGGCCGGTGGCGCCGCTGCTGGCAAAAACGAACGTGGGGCGGTGAAATTTGTCCTTGATGCGCGAGGCCACAATGCCGACCACGCCCTCGTGAAAGTCGGGGTCGAACACGCAAATGGCCGGTGGTGCCTCTGCGGCTTCTTCAAACAGCGACTCGGCCACGGCCAGCGCCTGTTCGCGCATATTGCCTTCGATGTCGCGGCGCTCGCGGTTGATGGCATCGAGCGCCTTGGCCAGTTCCTGGGCGCGACCGGCATCGTCGCTCAACAGGCATTCAATGCCCAGCGTCATGTCGCTCAAGCGCCCGGCGGCGTTGATGCGCGGCCCCAGCGCAAAGCCGAAGTCGAAAGTGGTGGCTGTTTTGGCCTCGCGCGAGGCGGCTGTGAACAAGGCCGCCAGTCCGGCGGGCATGGCCAGCGCGCGCACCCGTTTCAGGCCTTGCGCCACCAGACGGCGGTTGTTGGTGTCGAGCTTGACCACGTCGGCCACGGTGCCCAGGGCGACCAGCGGCAACAGCGCGTCGAGTTTGGGTTGACTTTGCGCGGTGAAAAGTCCGCGCTGGCGCAGTTCGGCGCGCAGCGCCAGTAGCACGTAAAACATCACGCCGACCCCGGCGATCGACTTGCTCTGAAACGTGCAGCCGGGCTGGTTCGGGTTGACGATCACGTCGGCATCGGGCAGTTCAATTTGGCCAGCGCGCAGGGCGGGCAAATGGTGGTCGGTCACCAGCACCTGCAGGCCCAGCGCCCGGGCTGCCGCCACACCATCAAAGCTGGCAATGCCGTTATCGACGGTAATCAGCACATCGGCGCCGCTGGCTTTGACGCGCCCGGAAATCGGTGGCGTCAGGCCGTAGCCGTCTTGCACCCGATCCGGCACGATGTAGTCCACATGCCGGGCACCGAGCAGGCGCAGGCCGCGCACGCCCACCGCGCAGGCAGTGGCACCGTCGCAGTCGTAATCGGCCACGATGCAGAGTTTTTTGTCGTCGCAAATGGCGTCAGAGAGCAGTTGGGCGGCATCAAGCGTGCCTTTCATGCTGGCAGGCGGCAGCAGACGCGCCAGTGCGGCATCGAGTTCCAGCGGGTCTTGCACGCCCCGCGCGGCATACAGCTGCGCCAGCAGCGGGTGAATGCCGGCTTGCTCCAGCGCCCAGACGGCACGCGGGGGTGCATCTCGCACGATGATTTTCATAGGGGTTCGAGCACGCTTTGTGTGGTGGTTTGGGCAAAAAGTTGCCTGAATTTTTGCTTCAGGGTGAAAGCCTGGCTGACCCAGCTTTGGGCGTGGCGTTCGCCGCACAAGGTGAGCTGGACATCTTTACCACCCGCCTGCGCGTCGAGCAGTGGCTTGACCTGGCTGGCATCAATCTGCTGCCAGGCGCTGGCCCAACCGGCCCAATCGTCTTGCAGGGCAGCTTCGCGCAAGGTTTTAGCCATGACCGGCTGCTCGGGCGCGGGGTTTGGACGCCCCTCTGGCAAAGCGCCGCTGCCGCTGAACCAGATGGCGTTGATGGGGGTGGCGCCACGCCGGTCGCGGGCATCGTTGATGGGGTGGGTGTAGAGCAGCATTTGCATTTCGCTCACCAGCCGGATCAAGCCGCTGGCCTGGGCTGCAGTGGGCACCCAGGGCGACAAGTTTCGGCCCAGCACGCGGTCGGGCGAGGCGCTGGGCAGGTCCGCAAAGACTGCGCCCTGCGCCAGCCAGCGCCCGGTCTCAAAGGGGTAAAGCGTGATGCCGTCTTGCGCAAAGAACGGCTGCATCGCCGCCAACAGAGCGTCGGATTCAGCGGCGCTCATGTCGCGCATGGGCAACTGGCGCATGGTGACCTCGTGCGTGGTGGCCTGCCAGTGGCACAGCGTGACAAAAGCCCAGGCGCCTTGCTGCTGTTTTGGCAGCTGCGCCAGTTCGGGGCGTTTTTGGGCTTCCAGTGCCGCCCAGGGAATCTGGCCGTCGGCCACTGGCAGCCCCAGACTGCGCGCCAGTGCGCGTTCGTGCGGCGGCGACCAGCTCAGCTCGTCACCCAGGTCGATGGCTTGCGGGCTCAGGCGGTTGATCAGTTTTTGCAAATGGGGAAGTTTCAACGTGGCCAGCGCGGCCTGGCAGCCTTCGGCATGGCTGGCGGCATAGGGAATCAGCAAATGCATACGGCGATCAGGCCTCCAACACGTCGGTAAACAACTGCTCGGCGCTGAGCGTCAGGGCCACGCTGGCCAGTACCACCGCTTCGCCTTTGGCAAAGGGGTGAAGCACCCACAAACCGTCTGCACCTTTGCGATAGCAGTCAGTGCTGCGGCTGTCCAGGTCAACCAGCGCGTATTCCTGCAAGCTCTCCAGACTGCGGTAAGAACCAAATTTGAGCCCCCGGTCATAGGCGGCGGTGCTGGGCGAGAGCACCTCCACGATCAGCTTGGGCTCGGTCTTGACCAGTGGGCTGGCGGCATCCTGCGCGCTGCAGGTCACGAGCACGTCAGGGTACAAATAGCTGTTGGCTGCATCTACATGCACACGCATGTCGCTCATATAAGTGCGGCACGGGCTGCCGCCGAGATGCTGACGCAGGCTAAAGGCGATGTTCATTGTGACCGTCACATGCCGGTCTTCGGCACCGGCCATGGCAAACACCTCGCCATCGAGGTATTCATGGCGATCCAGCTGGGTGCTTTCCCAGGTCAGGTAATCGTCGGCGCCAAAAGCGCAATGGTGTGCAGGGAGTCCCATGGTGCTGTCCTCTCAAAGGGTTCAATACCTGATTATGTGGCGGTGTGGCAGATTGAGTATGCCGCGAGCGCGTAAAGGCTGGTAAACCCATTGGTCTGCTCGTTGGCCTTGCCACGCAGACGCAGGTCTCGAACCATTATGCTAATATCCCCGGCAATATGAAAATAATGCCTCGCCTGACGCTGGATACCAATATATTGGTGGCGGCCACGCGCAATGCGGCAGGGCCGTCGTTCGCGCTGATGCAGCTGGTGCGTCGGTCTGTGGTCACCATGTGTTGCAGTCCGGCATTGTTTTTGGAGTTCGAGGATGTGCTCAAACGACCCGAGCAAATGCTTGCTTGCGGCTTGCAGCCCCCCGACATTGATGCCATCCTGAATGAATTGGCGGGATTGATCTTGCCGGTTGTGACGCACTACCAGTGGCGGCCCCAATTGCGCGATCCGGCAGGCGAGATGGTGTTGGAAGCCGCCGTCAACGCGCAAGCCAGGGCGATCGTGACTTACAACTTGCGCGATTTCAAACCAGCGCAGCGTTTTGGTATTTTGGTGTTGAACCCCGAACAGACCTTTCATCAATTTCACTTACCAAGGAGTGTGGCACCATGAGCAATTACGCCCTGCGCTTGCCCGAGTCACTGAAACAGGCCGCAAAACGGATTGCAGCAGAGGATGACACCACCATGAACCAATTTTTTGTGGTGGCCATTGCTGAAAAAATCAGTGCCATGGAAACCGCCCGGTTTTTTGACAAACGCGCAGCGCTGTCCGGCCGCGATGCCGCCAACGCGGCTTGGGCCAAAGTTGGTGCGAAGTCGGCCATTTCCGGTGACGTCTGGGAAACACCCGGTTCACCCTCCGGTCAGTAAGCCATGCAACTCCCCTATGAACTTATTCTTGGCTGGCGCTACACGCGCGCTGGCCGTGCCACCCGGCGCAACGGTTTTATCTCGTTCATTTCGGGCGTTTCGATGCTCGGCATTGCGCTGGGCGTGGCAGCGTTGATCATTGTGCTGAGTGTGATGAACGGCTTTCAGAAAGAGGTGCGCGACCGTATGTTGGGCGTGGTCTCGCACATCGAGATTTTTGCGCCCAACGGTGAAGCCCTGCCCGACGTGGCGCGCACGCTGACGCAGGTGCGCGCCAACCCGGCCGTGATTGGTGCCGCTCCGTTTATTGCCACCCAGGCCTTGCTGGCACGGGGCGAAGACATGAAAGGCGCACTGGTGCGTGGCATTGATCCGGCGCGCGAAGGCGAAGTGACCGACCTGGCGCGCGAGCTTAAAAACACCGGGCTCGATCAGCTGATGCCTGGCGAGTTCGGCGTGGTGCTGGGCGCCGAGCTGGCGCGCAGCCTGGGCGTGATCAGGGGCGACAAGGTGACGCTGGTGGCCCCCAGCGGCCAGGTCACGCCGGCCGGCGTGGTGCCGCGCCTGAAGCAGATGACCGTGGTCGGCACCTTTGATTCGGGCCATTTTGAATACGACTCAGGCCTGGTGCTGATGCACATCGAAGATGCCGCGCGCATCTTCCGGCTGGAAGGCCCGAGCGGCGTGCGCGTCAAGCTGCGCGACCTGCACCAGGCACGCGAGGTGGCCGCCGAGCTGGCCAGTACGCTCACCGACAGGCTCTTGATTCGCGACTGGACGCGACAAAACCGCACCTGGTTTGCCGCAGTGCAACTGGAAAAACGCATGATGTTCATCATCCTGACGCTGATCGTGGCGGTGGCCGCCTTCAACCTGGTGAGCACCTTGGTGATGACCGTCACCGACAAGCGCGCCGACATTGCCATTTTGCGAACGCTGGGGGCCAGCCCGGGCTCCATCATGGGGATTTTTGTGGTGCAGGGTGCCATGGTGGGCGTGATCGGCACACTCGCCGGACTGGCGCTGGGCCTGGCCGTGGCTTTCAACATCGACGTGATCGTGCCGGCGCTGGAGCAGTTGCTGGATGCCAGCTTTTTGCCGCGCGACATTTACCTGATCAGCCGCATGCCGAGCGACCCGCAACAGGGCGACATCATGCCGATCACCCTGATTTCCCTGGTGTTGGCTTTTGTGGCCACGCTCTATCCGAGCTGGCGCGCCAGCCGCGTTAACCCGGCGGAGGCGTTGCGTTATGAATAATTCCAGCCTCGATCCCAAGCTGGTACTCAGTGCCCGCGGCCTGACCAAACGCTTTGCCGAAGGGCGGCTCGACGTGACCGTGCTGCAAGGCGTGGACCTTGATGTGTGCGCCGGAGACACACTGGCCATCGTGGGCGCCTCGGGTTCCGGCAAAAGCACGCTGCTGCATTTGCTGGGCGGGCTGGACGCGCCGACCAGCGGCTCGGTCATGCTGCTGGGGCAGGACATGGCCCGCCAGAGCGCAGCCGAGCAGGGCCGCCTGCGCAACCGGTACCTGGGTTTTGTCTATCAATTTCACCACCTGCTGCCTGAGTTCAGTGCGCTTGACAACGTGGCCATGCCGTTATGGATCAGGCGCATGACGCACTTTGACGCGGCGCGAATCGCCACCAAAATGTTGACCAGCGTGGGTCTGGCCGACCGCCTGTATCATCGCCCGGCAGAGCTCTCTGGCGGCGAACGTCAGCGGGTGGCCATTGCCCGCGCGCTGGTCACGCAACCCGCCTGCGTGCTGGCCGACGAGCCCACCGGCAACCTGGACCGCAGCACCGCGCACGGCGTGTTTGACCTGATGCTGGAACTGGCGCGCACGCAAGGAACCGCTTTCATTGTGGTTACCCACGACGAAGCACTGGCGGCCCGCTGCGCCCGCCAACTCAGGCTGGTGCAAGGCAAATTGACCGAGTCGGCTCCTGTTCAGGAAAGCTGACGAGGATTTTTATTTAGCATTTGCAAGGTGCAAATCTGATTTTTTTGAGGTGTCAAGATGACAGTGGAATGGCAAACAACTTACAAAATTGGCGATGCCGAGGTGGACACCATGCAGGAAAAGCTGTTCGCTCTGACGAACGCGTTTCTCGCCTCCGATGACCTGACCGTATTGCGCTCCACCATCGTGTCGCTTTGCAAGCAGGCGCGGGCCCAGTTTGAGCTTGAGGAAGCGCTCATGCGCCGCCTTGACTACCCTGAGCTGGCCGCCCATGCGGCGCAGCACCAAACGCTGTTGGATCGCTTGATCGGGCGCAGCATGGACGTGGGCAAGGGCTACATGAACAAGCCCGCCATTGCCGCACTGATGCGCGACTGGTGTGAACGCCATGTGCCCGAAGACGACGCCAGATTGGGGCAGTTTCTGGCCTCTCGCCAGACCGCCTGAAGCGGCGCGGGCACGCCGCTTGGGCGCGATGTTCATCGACACCCACTGCCACCTGGATGCCCCGGAGTTCGGCCCTGACGCTGCCGCCGTGCGGGCGCAGGCGGCGCGCCAGCAGGTGGCCATGTGCGTGCTGCCAGCGGTTGCGGTGGCCAACTTTGAGGCAGTACGCACGCTGGCCCATGCCGGCGGTGATGCGTATGCGCTGGGCATTCACCCGCTCTATGTCAAAACCGCGCAAGACGACGATCTGGACCGGCTCGACGCCGCGCTGCAGCAACATCGGGATGACCCGCGTCTGGTCGCGGTGGGTGAAATCGGGCTCGACCTGTTCGTGCCCGAACTTCGCGTGGCGCCCTTGCGCGCGCGTCAGCAGCACTTTTATGTGACCCAACTCAAGCTGGCGCGCAAATACGGCTTGCCTGTGTTGTTGCATGTGCGCCGTTCGGTCGATCAGGTGCTCAAGGGGCTGCGCGCCGTGGCGCGTGCCGACTGGCACGGCATTGCGCACGCCTTCAACGGCAGTGCCCAGCAGGCACAGAGCTTCATCGATCTGGGGTTCAAGCTTGGCTTTGGCGGTGCCGTGACTTATGAGCGGGCGCTGCAACTGCGCCGCCTCGCCGCCAGCCTGCCGCTGGACGCCATCGTGCTGGAAACCGACGCCCCCGACATGCCGCCGCACTGGCTCTACAAAACTGCCCAACAGCGTGAGGCGGGTGAAGTGCAGGGTGTCAACTCACCCGCCGAGCTGCCGCGCATAGCCGCCGCGCTGGCCGAACTGCGCGGCATCAGTGCAGCCGAACTGGCTGCGGCTACCACGCGCAATGCGCTGGCGGCGCTGCCCAAGCTGGGCAGGCTGGTCACGGCTGAATGAAAAGTGGCCTTTAAAGCATCTTTTCCAGAAACGCCTGCGTGCGGGGATGCTCAGGCGCGGCAAACAGCTCGCGCGCCGGGCGCGACTCGACAATAACCCCGCCGTCCATGAAAACAGCACGGCCCGCCGCCTCGCGGGCAAAAGCCATTTCGTGGGTGACCACAATCATCGTCATGCGCTCCTCGGCCAGCGCGCGCATGGTGTTGAGCACTTCGCCGGTAAGCTCGGGGTCAAGCGCCGAGGTGGGTTCGTCGAACAGCATGATGTCGGGCTCCATGGCCAGCGCGCGGGCGATGGCCACGCGCTGCTTTTGGCCGCCCGACAGGCGCGACGGATAGCTGTCGCGCTTGTCAAACAAGCCCACCTTGTTTAACAGCGCCTCGGCCTTGGGCACAATCTCGTCGAGCCGCGCACCCTTGACGGTCAGCGGTGCCTCGATGATGTTCTGCATCACCGTCAGGTGCGGGAACAGGTTGAAGTGCTGAAACACCATGCCCATCTTGCGGCAGATGCGGCTGAGGTCGGCGGGCGCTGCGTAGCGGCAATGGCCCTGGGCGTCGGTGCTCACCAAGGCTTCGCCCGCGATGGCGATGCTGCCGCGATGGATCGTTTCCAGATGGATCAGGCAGCGCAAAAAGGTGCTTTTGCCCGAGCCCGATGGCCCGATGATGGCGATGACCTCGCCTCGGTCAACGTCGAGCGAGACGCCCTTGAGCACCTCGACCGGACCGAAGCGCTTGTGCACATCCACGGCGCGGATCATCGAATTGTTCATCAGGCTATTCGTCATAAACAGCGTACTTTTTTTCCAGACGCTGGAAGCCGTAGGTCAGCACCAGCGTCATGAACAGGTAGAAGGCGGCGGCCACCACAAAGGGCATGGTCGTGAAGTCTCGCTGCACAATGCCGCGCGCCGCGCGCAGCAGGTCGTTCATGGCCAGCACGTAAATCAGCGAGGTGTCTTTCACCAGCGTGATGGTCTCGTTGCTCATCGGCGGCAGGATGCGCTTGAGCACTTGCGGCAGCACGATGCGGCGCATGGTTTGCGGATAGCTCAGGCCCAGCACCTTGGCGCCCTCGTATTGCCCGCGGTCGATCGACTGGATGCCGGCGCGAAAAATTTCGGCAAAATAGGCCGAGTAGTTCAACACGAAGGCGACGATGGCCGACGGGAAGTCAGGCAAGCGCACGCCGATGACCGGGATGAAGGGCAGGGCAAAGTAGATGAACAGCATCTGCAACATCAGCGGCGTGCCGCGCATCAGCCAGATATAGCCGTTGACCAGTGTGCTGAGCAAGGCAAAGCGCGAAATCCTGATCAGCGCCAACGCCAGGCCCAGCGGCACCGCCAGCACGAAGGTGATCAGGAAAACCTGGAGCGTGATGCTGCTGCCCCGCAACAGGGCTGGCAAGATGTCGGCAAGGTAGTTCATGGCAAAGTGTAGAGCCCGCTGAAGCTAAATCCGACTTGGCAACTCAGGCGTTTTAACGCGAAAGAACAAGACTGTCATGCCGGACCCCGCAATGACAGCTTGGTGTGTCCGTCGGTTTATTTCTTGACGATGTCCTGACCAAACCACTGGGTCGAAATTTTGGCGGCGGTGCCGTCGGTCTTCATGTCATCGAGCGCCTTGTCGAGCTTGGCGGCCAGCCCGGTGTCATCCTTGCGGGTGCCCACACCGTAATCTTCGGTGCCGAAGTTTTCCTCCAGCACACGGTACTCGCCCGGCTTTTTGCCAGCGTAATAGCGGCCGACGATTTCATCCACCACCAGCGCGTCAAGGCGGCCAATGGAGAGGTCCATCAGCGCGGTGACGTTGTCGCCAAACTTCTTGATTTCCTTGAGCGACTTGGCCGTGGCTTCATCCTTCTGGATGGCTTCCACGGCGCTGCTGCCGTCCTGCACGCCGACCACCTTGCCGGCCAGTTGCGCCTTGTTGGTGATGGGCGACGTGTCGGTCACCACGATGATCTGGCGGTTTTCCAGGTAGGGCTTGGTGAACAGGATGTTGGCCTTGCGCTCTTCGGTAATGGTCAGGCCGTTCCACAGCACGTCGATGCGTTTGCCGTTGAGTTCGGACTCCTTGGCGCTCCAGTCGATCGGCTTGAAGCTGACTTCGACACCCAGGCGTTTGCCGGCTTCTTTGGCCAGATCGATGTCGAAGCCGACCAGCTCGTTCTTGTCATCGCGAAAACCCATCGGCGGGAAGTTGTCATCCAGGCCGATAACAATGGCTTGGGGGGCCACCGGCGCAGGCGCTGCCGCCACGGGCTCTTCCTTTTTGCCGCAAGCCGTCAAGACCAGGGTAGCCATCAGGCCGCTTATCAACCACAAAGCGTGTTTTTTCATTTGTTTTTCCAGTTGTGAAAGGGATAGAAACGAGGAATGGATATTGGTAGAAACCCTAGGAGTTTAGCGCTTGCGGCAGGTTGAAGGCGTGTGGGATCGATTGGGGATAATCGCCGCATCTTGAAAAAACACACGCACTCCCTCCCCGAAGTCAATTTCTCGGACGATGGCCCGATGCGCCACCAGCACCTTGGCACCG
>NZ_JACUUE010000288.1 GCF_014859475.1 Rhodoferax sp. | reverse complement strand
CGTCTGATTGCTGTGCTTGACCGGCTCATCGTGCTGCTGCCCCAGGCTTGGTCCGAGTACCGCGACCGCGGTCTGGCGCACGCCGAAGCTGGACATCCCGGTCACGCCCTGGAAGACCTGGAAACTTATCTGGCCAACGAGCAACAAGCCGCTGACCGCAGTGCCATTGCCAACCGGGTGACCGAGTTGCGGCGCGCCACACATTGAGAATGGCGGGTTTGACTGGTTCTCTGGCGCTACCAGCGTGTCGTTTGATGGTTTTAGCAGCACCCCCTGCAAGCCCAATGCCGGCGCGGGTTTGGCGACTTTTAAACAGGCTTATCCACAAACTGGTGCACAGTTTCAAGGGGTAACCCTGTTGGCCAAACGCTTGCAGCGAACGCAGATACCGAGGCTTCAAAGTACTAACACAAAATCTCTCTCTCCAATGAAGAATGCAAGAAAATTGCTTTTGCTGACTAATTTTTAAGCACCCTCTGCAAAGCCAGAGCCGGTGCGGCTTTGCGCTCTTGTACCAGCAGTTATCCACAAGGTAGCACACACAAAATCAGGGTAACTATTTATGCACAACACACCCGACAAAGACGCCATCGCCCTGATGCCGCCTTTCATGCGCCTGGCGCTCGATCGCATTGCGCTGGTGACCACGAAAACCGAGGCCGATACCGCCTTTGCCGCCTTGGCCGTGGCCAGCGCCTGGGGCTTTGATACTGAATCAAAACCAACATTTCGCGTCGGTGAATCGTCCGACGGGCCGCACATCTTGCAGTTGTCCACGCCCGAGCGCGCCTGGGTGTTTCAGCTGCACGACCCCGCTTGCCGCGCAGTGGCGGCCGAGTTGCTGGCCATGAAAGGTATTGCCAAGGCAGGTTTTGGCCTGCGCGACGACCGCAAGCGCATCATTGAAAAACTGGGTGTTGAACCTGCCGACATCCTGGAACTGAACACCGTGTTCCGGCAGCGTGGTTACCGCAAGGACATGGGGGTGAAAGGCGCGGTGGCAGTGTTGTTTCAGCAGCGCTTCATCAAATCAAAAAAAGCCGCCACCAGCAATTGGGCCAATCCGCGCCTGTCGCAGGCGCAACTGGTGTACGCCGCCAACGACGCCTACGCCGCGATCCGGGTGTTCGACGCGCTGGGGCTCAGGTCCGGGTTGACCGGGTTCAGTGGGTGACGAACTCGTAGGCCACTTCTTCGCTGTCCACCATGTCGAGCAGGTCGTTCAGCACATCGTCGTCTTCGGTGCTGGCCCAGGTTTCCTCGGGGTCGCTGGCAAACAACGGCTCGATGGCGATGTCAAGAAATTGACCGTTGGGCAGCTTCAACACGTGGCCGCCTTCCGAGGTTGCAGCCAGTTCCCAGTCGTCCGGGACCGACATTTCGAGCTTGATGGTGACGTTGAGTTTTTTCATGGGGTTCCTTGGTGGCCAGGACGACGAGCTTAACCGAAATGGTTTGACAGGCATTGCCCGTCGAGCGGGTTGTCGTCATGAAGCCAGTTGCGCCGCTTGCCTGGCGTGCAACTTGGCCGCGATGTACTCGCCGTGCGTCACGTGGAGCAGGCCGGCAATCTTGCTGATCAGGTGGTTTTCATTGGCATCGAGCTGCCCGTCGGCAAAGGCGACCTGCCACATGTGTTCCACCACCTGGATTTTTTCGGCTTGCGTGAACTGCTCGTTCATTGCGCTGGTAAAGCGAAAGTAGTCGTTGGCGCCCTTGGCGGTGTCTTCTGCCTGTGCCACCAGCCGTGCCAGTTCAGCGTCGCTCAAGGCAAACTGGGTACGCAGCGCCGCCAGGGTAGCGCTGCGCTCCACGGCTGACACGGCGGTGTCGGAACGCATCACCTCGACCAGCAGCACCGCTGTGGCCAACTGCAGGCTGCGCGCGTTATCGACGCTTGCCTGGCCGTTGTCGGGCATGAAAAATTGGTTGAGCAGATTTTTGAATGGACTCAGCATGGTCAGGATCAGTGAACTTGAAATGGGTCGGTGGCCTACAGCCCAAGGTGCCGGCTCGGGCATGGTTTGGCAGAATCGAAACGATACACAGGATTGTCGCCTTCCAGCGACAAATGGGCTTTCTCCACGCCCAAAATACCCTTGAGCTCCAGCCCGTTGGCAGCATGGTCGCTGCGAAACACCGTGCGCCTGAGTTCCAGGGCCTGCACGGTCTTGTTGCACAGGTTGCGCGGTAGGCAGTAGCTGGCAATGTTGCTCATGCCGTGCTCTCTTTCAGCCTGGCATTGAGTTCTCGCGCATCAGGCTCTGAAAGCACCGTGTTGTGCAAGTGGGTGAGCGGCCCGCCGCCGGGCTCAACACCACCGGCTTCGTCATAGCCCACCGCCTTGAATTTCCAGAGTGCGCCAATGCGCTTGAGATTGCCAACGTGTGATCCGTCCGCCAGGTGCACGCTGTACACGTTGGTGTTGACGCAGGCGAGGGTGAGCAGGCTCAATTGGTTTCCTTAATGTGAAATAACGTTGTCATTGCGA
>NZ_JACUUE010000287.1 GCF_014859475.1 Rhodoferax sp. | reverse complement strand
GTCACTGCGTTCGCAATGACGGGGCTGTTCATGGAAAGCGTAGCGCGGCAGTCCATGCAGTCCGGGGACATGGATTGCGGTTAAAAGTCACCACGTGATCCACCTGGGCGCGAATGCCGATCCACTCGCCCAGAGCATGGTCATGGTGGCTGGGCACCAGCGCCATGACGGTCTCGCCGCTGGCCAGGCGCAGCGTGTACAAGAAGTCGGCACCGCGAAACGCCTTGCGCAGAATTTGCGCCCTGACCGGCGCGTCGTCGTCGTGCACGATGTCGTCGGCGCGCAGCAGCACGTCGCAGGCACCGCCCAAGTAAGCGCTGGGCAGCGGGCATTCGCTCATGTCGTTCAGGTTGCCCAGCGGCGTTTGCACCACCACCTCACCTGCCACGTCACGGATCACGGCCGGGGTAAAAACCCCATGGCCGATAAATTCGGCGACAAAGCGCGACGCCGGGCGGTGGTAGAGCGTGTAGGCGTTGTCCCATTGGTGCAGCTCGCCCTGGTGCATGACGCCGATGATGTCGCCCACCGCAAACGCTTCCAGCTGGTCGTGCGTGACAAACAGGGCGGTGGCGTTGGCCGCTTTCAGAATGCCGCGCACCTCGTAGGCCAGCCGTTCGCGCAGGTCCACGTCAAGGTTGGAAAACGGTTCGTCCAGCAACAACAAGCGCGGCCTTGGGGCCAGCGCCCGTGCCAGCGCAACGCGCTGTTGCTGGCCGCCCGAGAGTTCATGGGGAAAACGCTCTTGCTGCCCCTCCAGCCCCACCAGCGCGAGCACCTCGGCCACCCGGGCCTGGCGTTCGGCGCGCGGCAACTGGTCAATGCCGAAGGCCACATTGCGGCCAATGCTCAGGTGGGGAAATAGCGCGTAGTCCTGAAACACCATGCCGACCTGGCGCGACTCGGGTGGCAGCGACACGCCGGCCTGGCTCACCATCTCGCCGCCCAGGCGGATGACGCCGGCACTGGCGCGCTCCAGCCCGGCCACGGCGCGCAGCAGCGTGGTCTTGCCGCAGCCTGATGGCCCGATCAGCACGCCGATGTCGCCGGCGTGCAGGCCAAAGGACACATTGCGCACGGCGGGGGTACTTTGGCCGTCATAGGTGACGCTGAGTTGGGTGACTTCGAGAAACATGGAAAATATTCTAAATGATTACAATTCTCATTTGAGTTTTTCAACTTTCTTGCCCTCACATGCTCTTGCCCAGACTGCGTCAGTTGTTGTTTTTGGTGTTGACTGCGGTCTTCATGCTGCCGGTGCTGGCGGTGATGGCCTCCTGGCTGTCGCTGGGCGAGGCCGACGGTGCGGCTTGGCAAATTTTGCGCGAGATGGCGCAAACCGTGCTGCCCGATTACCTCGGCACCACGCTGATGCTGAGCGCGCTGGTGGGCCTGGGCGTGGTGGCGGTGGGCTTGTCGTGCGCAGCCGCAGTCACCCTGTTCGACTTTGCCGGCCGACGTTTCTTTGAGTGGGCGCTGCTGTTGCCACTGGCCATGCCGGCCTACGTGGTGGCTTATGCCTACACCGACTTTTTGCAGTTCAGCGGTCCGTTGCAAACCTTGGTGCGCGAGCTCACTGGCTGGCAGGGCAGGGTGTTTCCCGAGGTGCGCAACCTGGGCGGCGCCGCCTGGGTCTTTATTTTTTCGCTCTACCCCTACGTTTACCTGCTGGCGCGCACCGCATTGAGTGAGCGTGCGGCGCAGCTGATGGAGGCGGCCCGCCTGTTGGGCGCGCCAATGCGCCGACGCATGTTCGAGATTGCGCTGCCATTGGCGCGCCCGGCCGTAGCCGCGGGCACCGCGCTGGCGTTGATGGAAACGCTCGCCGACTTTGGCGTGTCGAGCTACTTTGGCATCCAGACCTTTACCGCCGGCATCTACAAGGCCTGGTTGTCGATGGACAACCGGCTGGCTGCCGCCCAGCTGGCCACGGTACTGCTGGCGCTGGTGGCGCTGCTGTTGTTCCTGGAGCGCCGTTCGCGTCAAAAACTGCGCTTTGCCGCCAGCCGCGGCGCCCGTGCCGGGTCAATGGAGGCGCGGCCTGTGCGTTTGACGGGTGCCCGGCATTGGGGCGTCTGGCTACTGTGCGGCGTGCCAGTGCTGGCCGGGTTTGTGCTGCCGGTGCTGTTCATGCTGCGCCCGCTCGTGGCTGACTGGTCGGCGTTGTCCTGGGGCTCATTTTTGGGCTGGACCTGGAACAGCGTGCGCCTGGGTGTTATCAGTTCGGTGTTGGCGGTGGCGCTGGCTTTGGCCTTGGCGTTCAGCATGCGCCGCCGCCCCGATGCGCCTACCCGCTGGGCCGTGCAACTGGCGGGTCTGGGCTATGCCGTGCCGGGTGCGGTGATTGTGGTCGGCCTGCTGCTGCCGGTGGGCTGGCTCCAGGCCAGGTGGCCCGAAAGCGGCGTGGGCTATCTCATGACCGGCACGGCGTTGGGGTTGGTGTGGGCCTACCTGGTGCGTTTTTGCGCGGTCGCGCTGCAGTCGGTGCAAAGCGGCT
>NZ_JACUUE010000051.1 GCF_014859475.1 Rhodoferax sp. | reverse complement strand
AGGCTCTGTTCAAGGTCCGTGTGCGGTATCGGGCCGGGTACGGCTGGCTCGCAGTGACGATGTCGCTGTTCAAGGTCCGTTTGCGGTATCGGACCGGATACGGGGGGCTCGCGATGACAGTACTCTTTCGTACCATGAAAGTCAGCGCACAATACCGCGCCGGGGCGACGTTTGCGCCAGAAACGACAGCATCAGTTGTACATCGGGCGCCGATTCGGGGTGCGAGTTCACCAAGTCGGCCATGCTGTCCTGCGCGGCTTGCAGTGTCAGGTCGCGCCGGTACAAGGCCTTGTGCATGGCTTTGACGACACTGATGCGCTCGGGCGAAAAACCGCGCCGGCGCAAGCCCTCATAGTTCATCGAGCGCGCCACCGCCGGTTGCCCCTGGCACATGACAAAGGGTGGCAGGTCGGCCAGCAGCACCGAACAAATCGCCGTCATGCTGTGGGCGCCGATCCGCACGAACTGGTGCACCATGGTAAAGCCCGCCAGAATGGCCCAATCACCCACATGCACGTGGCCGGCCAGCGTGGAATTGTTGGCAAAAATGGTGTGGTTGCCCACCTGGCAGTCATGCGCCAGATGCACATAGGCCATCAGCCAGTTGTCATCGCCCACCCGGGTCACGCCCACATCACCTGGTGAGCCGATGTTGAAGGTGCAAAACTCGCGAATGGTGTTGCGCTCGCCAATGACCAGCTCACACGGTTCACCAGCGTACTTCTTGTCCTGCGGAATCGCCCCGAGCGAGGCGAACTGGAAAATGCGGTTGTCGCGCCCGATGGTGGTATGGCCTTCGAGCACGCAGTGCGGGCCCACGGTGGTGCCGGCAGCAATCTTGACGTGCGGACCAATGACGGTGTAGGGCCCGACCGTGACGGAGCTGTCGAGCTCGGCTGCCGGGTCAATGATGGCGGTGGGATGAATGGCAGTCAAGGGAGCATCCTCAGGCGATCTTGCGGAAGGCGCAGGTGAGTTCGGCCTCTACGGCAACCACGCCATCGACCGAAGCGCGCGTCTGGAACTTGAAAATGCCGGATTTCGAGCGCACCAGGGTCGCCTCCAGAATCAACTGGTCGCCAGGCTCCACAGGCCGCTTGAAGCGCACGCCTTCCATGCCAGCAAAGTAATAGACGTTGTCTTCGGTGGCACCAGAGTCCATGGCATCAAAGGCCAGCAAGGCAGACGCCTGAGCCAGGGCTTCGAGCATCAGCACGCCCGGCATCACCGGACGGTACGGGAAATGGCCCTGAAAAAAGGGCTCGTTGATGGTGACATTTTTTAGCGCCTTGATGGTTTTACCCTTGTCGATCTCAATCACCCGGTCCACCAGAAGAAACGGGTAGCGGTGCGGCAGCTTGGTGAGAATTTTGTGAATGTCCATCAGGAATGTCCTTGGTTTGAATTTTGTCCGGATTTGAGTTGCGCCTCGAGCGCCCGCAGGCGCTCGCGCAGACGCGCCAATTGTTTGAGTGCGGCCGCATTCTTTTCCCACGCGGCGTTGTCGTCGATCGGAAAAATGCCGGTGTAGAGGCCCGGCTTGCTGATGGAGCGCATGACCATCGAGCCGGCAGAGATGTTGACCCCATCGGCCAGCGTCAAATGGCCCAGCACATTGCCGCTGCCGCCAATGGTGCAATGCGCGCCAATAATGGCACTGCCCGCCACGCCGGAACAACCCGCCATGGCCGTGTGCTTGCCAATATGCACGTTATGGCCAATCTGGATCAGGTTGTCGAGCTTGACGCCGTCTTCGATCACGGTATCTTGCAGGGCACCGCGGTCAATACAGGTGTTGGCACCAATTTCCACATCGTTGCCGATGCGCACAGCCCCGAGCTGCTCAATTTTTTCCCAAGCACCCGCGTTGGGGGCAAAGCCAAAGCCGTCAGCCCCGATCACCACCCCCGAATGAATGAGGCAGCGCTCGCCCACCACACAGCGTTCGCCCAGCGTGACGCGTGACCTGAGCTCGGTGTCGGCACCCACCACGGCACCCGCTTCGACCACGCACAACGCGCCGATGCGCGCGCTTGGGTGAACTCGCGCTTGCGGGTCGATCACGGCACTCGGATGAATCAGCGGCCTGCTCACGCCAGGCAGGCTCTTTTTCCAGAGCTGGGTGACGCGGGCATAGTACAAATAGGGCTGGTCGGTGACGATGCAGGCACCGCGTGCGCGCGCCTGTTGCGCAAACTGCGGGCTGACGATCACGCAGGAGGCTTGGCAGTCAATCAGTTGCTTGAGGAACCTGGGCTGGCTGAGAAAGCTCAATTGCCCGGTCTGCGCGCTTTCGAGTGGGGCCAAGCCCTCGATCAACAGATGCGCATCGCCATGCAGCTCACCGCCCAGCGCATCGACGATTGAACCTAAACGCAGGGTCACAAGCCTCTCAACTTTAAAGTAACTTACTTGGCTGGCGCGGTGTTGAGCGCCTTGATGACTTTGTCAGTCATGTCGTGCTTGGGGTTGACATACACCGCATCCTGAAAGATGAAGTCGTAGTTTTCAGCCACAGCGATGTCCTTGATGGCCTTGTTGGCGCGCTGAATCACCAATTGCAGTTCTTCATTTTTGCGCGCGTTCAGGTCTTCCTGGAAATCCCGACGCTTTTTTTGAAAATCGCGGTCCTGTTCGAGCAATTCCCTTTGCCGGGCCTGGCGCTGGGTTTCCGGCAAGGTGGGTGCATCGCGTTCAAAGGTATCGGCCAAAGTCTTGATGCGGGCACCCAGGTCAACCAACTCCTTTTCGCGCTTGGCAAACTCCTGCTCTAGCTTGGTCTGCGCCGCCTTGGCGGTACCGGCTTCCTTGAGCACCCGGTCGGTGCTGACAAAACCCATGCGCAACTCCTGCGCCTGGAGCGACATCATAGCCAGGCCGCAAAACGTGAATGCACAAAGATGGCGTAAAAAATGGTTCATTAGAAACTTGTCCCGATCTGAAATTGCATGTTCTGAATTCTATCGTTATCAAACTTGCGCAGCGGCTTGGCAAACGCCAGGCGCAATGGCCCGACCGGCGAAATCCAGCTGATGCCGATGCCTGCCGAGGAGCGCAGGTCGTTGGCATTGGCGTTGTCCGCGTCGTCGCCGGCAATCATGCCAATGTCCCAGAAGCCATACAAGCGCAACGTGCGGTCGTTGCCGGCGCCAGGAAACGGCGCCAGGATTTCCATGTTGAGATTGAACTTGCGCTGGCCACCGATCACGGTATCGAATTGATCGCGCGGCCCCAGGCTGCCCTGCTCGAACCCGCGCACCGAGCCCAGGCCGCCACCATAAAAATTCTTGAACACCGGGTAGGGCTTGCTGCCACCGCTCCAGCCGTAACCAAATTCAGCGTTGCCCGCAAAGGTAAATTGCTTGTTCAGGGGGATGTACTGCTGGAACTTGTAGGTGGCACGCAAATATTGGACATCGCCGGCAAAAGACCACTCGGCATTGGCCCGTTGCAAACGTCCGCTGTTAGGGGCCAGCGAACTGTCACGACTGTCACGCGCCCAGCCCACCGTCAAAGGCACCGCTGTTGATGAGTCGCCGTAGTCTTTAACGTAAGCAGCCCAAGTGGTGGGCAATGAACCTTTGATGGTCGAATTTTCTACGCCAAGCCCAAAAAATACGGTGTCAGTTTCAGAAAACGGCACACCAAAACGGATGCCCGCGCCAGCCGTCACCAGCTGGTAGCGATCCGGGTCTTCGTAGGGTTTGGTCGTGCGGTAATAAAGGTCGAGCGTACGCGACACGCCGTCCTCGGTGAAATAGGGGTCGGTGGTGTTGAGCACCATCAACCGGTTGGTCTTGCTGGTATTGACCTGAAGGCCCAACGAGTTGCCCGACCCAAACGCATTCTCCTGTTTCAGGCCAAATGACAGGCCGAGGCCATCACCACTGGAATAACCGGCGCCCAGACTCAGGCTGCCAGTGGGCTTTTCAAGCACATTGATGGTCAGGTCCACCTGGTCCGGCGTGCCCGGAACCTCTTGCGTTTCAACGGCAACTTCGCCAAAGTAGCCCAAGCGGTCCACCCGGTCGCGTGACAGACGAATTTTTTCGCCGTCGTACCAGGAAGCTTCGAGCTGGCGGAATTCGCGGCGCACCACCACGTCGCGGGTGCGGGTGTTGCCTGCCACGTTGATCTGGCGCACGTAGGCCCGGCGCGACGGGTCGGCTTGCAGCACCAGGGCCACACGGTTGTTGACCCGGTCAATCTCGGGCAAGGCTTGCACCCGCGCAAACGCATAGCCGAAGTTGCCAAAGTAGTCGGTAAACGCCTTGATGGTTTTGGCCACTTCTTCGGCGTTGTAGGCCTGGCCGGGGCGAATCGCCACCAGGGATTTGAACTCGTCATCCTTGCCGAGGTACTGACCGGCCAGCCGCACGCTGCTCACCACATAGCGCTCGCCCTCGGTGATGTTGATATTGATGCCAATGTCGGTCTTGTTCGGCAGAATGGCCACCTGGGTCGAATCAATCTTGAATTCAAGATAGCCCCGCGTCAGGTAATAGGAGCGCAAGGTTTCAATATCGGCATTGAGTTTGGCGCGCGAATAGCGATTGGACTTGGTGTACCAACTCAGCCAGCCGCCGGTGTCAAGGTCAAACAAACCAAGCAATTTGGATTCAGAAAACGCCTTGCTGCCAACGATGCGGATTTCGCTGATGGTGGCTGGTTCGCCCTCGACCACGGTAAAGGTCAGGTTGACGCGGTTGCGCTCGATCGGCGTGACCGTAGTCACCACCTGGGCGGCGTACAGGCTGCGGTTGATGTACTGGCGCTTGAGCTCCTGCTCGGCACGGTCGAGTTGGGCCTTGTCGAAAGGTCGGCCATCGGCCAGTCCGATATCGCGCAGGGATTTGACCAGCACGTCCTTGTCGAATTCCTTGGTGCCGACGAACTCCACATTGGCCACGGTGGGGCGCTCCTCGACCACCACCACCAGCACATCGCCAGTCACGTCGATGCGCACGTCCTTGAACAGGCCCAACGCAAACAGGCTCTGGATGGCGGCTGCGCCCTTGTCATCGCTGTAGGTGTCGCCAACCCGCACCGGCAATGACACAAAAACAGTGCCCGGCTCGACCCGCTGCAAGCCCTCGATGCGGATGTCGCGCACGGTGAACGGATCGACGGCCCAGGCTGCCTGAGCGGCAAAAAGCAGCGATGTCAGGGCAGTGAGTGTGTTAAGGCGAAAACGATTGAAATGCATTTTAAAAATCATAAAAGGACGGCATGCGCGCAAGCACTGCCATCACTAACCAAACAAACGGGAAATGTCGTTAAAAATCGCAATCGACATCATGAGCATCAGGATGGCAACACCCCCTTGCTGCAAGCGCTCCAGCCACCAGTCCGAAACCGGCCGACCCGTCACACCCTCCCAAAGATAATACATCAGGTGCCCGCCATCCAGAACCGGCAAGGGCAGCAAATTCAACACCCCCAGACTGACGCTGATCAGCGCCAGAAAGATCAGGTACTGCGTCAGTCCCAGCCCCGCCGACTTGCCCGCATAGTCAGCGATGGTCAGGGGGCCGCTGATGTTTTTGACCGAGGCTTCGCCAATCAGCATCTTGCCCATCATCTTGAGCGTCAGCGTTGAAACGTCCCAGGTTTTCACCAGCGCCTGCCAGCTGCCATCGAACACGCCATAGCGCACCAGCACCTGCTCAGGGAACGCGCCCACATAGGCACCAATGCGGCCAATGGCCTGGTCCTGCGCCATCACGACCTGCGGCGTCACCTTGAGTTGCAGGCGCTGGCCGTCACGCAAAATGGTCCAGAGCTGGGTCGGTGCCACCTGATTCGCCACGGATTGACGAATCAACTGACGCAATTGTTGGCCATCAGTGATCAGCTTGCCATCAACCTGGGTCACTTCGTCGCCTGCCAGCAAACCGGCTTGCAGCGCCGCCGAGTCGGGCAGGATGTCGCCAAGCACGGGGCGCGTCAACGGGCCGATCAAGCCAATTTTCTGGAACATTTGCGCATCGACATCCTTACTGTCGAATCCAGAGAGCTTGAGCAGAAATTCTCGCTCGGTGCTGGCGGTATCGGCTTGCACCCAGAGCCTGACGTCTTGCCCCTCCAGCGCGCCACGGGTCAACTGCCAGCGCAGGTCTTCAAAAGACCGCACTTCGATCTCGGCCTCACCGTCGAGTGCGGCGCGCAGCACACGCTCGCCGCCCACCAAGCCCGCCTGACTCGCGATGGAGTCGGCCACGGGGGGTGCCAGCAGCGCTGCCGGGAGTTGCACCCCGTTCCAGTTGACCAGGCTGTAGAGCAACACCGCCAGCAGCAAATTAGCCAGCGGGCCAGCGGCCACGATGGCCGTGCGCCGCCCCAGGCTCTGGGTGTTAAAGGCCAGATGGCGCTCGGCTGGCGGCACTGGGGCTTCGCGCTCATCGAGCATCTTGACAAAGCCACCCAGCGGAAACAGCGCCAGCACGAATTCCGTGCCGCTTACCTTGGATTGCCAGCGCAACAGCGGCTTGCCGAAACCAATGGAGAAACGCAACACCTTGACACCACAGGCCACGGCCACCCGGTAATGTCCATATTCATGAACGGCAATCAGCAGGGCAATGGCGACGATGAAGGCGACAAAGGTCAACATGCGATCAGACCGTCAATGCGCCAGCCGTGCCACCACGCGGGTGGCTGCGTCGCGGCTCAGCGCATCGAGCGCAAGCAGGTCGTCCAACGACCCCGGTGCCGCAGGCTGCACGCTGCTCAGGGTTTCCAGAGTGACGGCATGCATTTGGTCAAAGCGGATTTGACTGGCCAGAAAAGCCGCCACCGCCACCTCGTTGGCCGCGTTGAGCACCGCCGTGGTGCCCGCCGGCGCAGCAAGCACCGACCAGGCCAGCGCCAAGCCCGGGAAACGCTGGCCGTGGCCGTTGCTGTCAATTGCCTCGAAGGTCAGGCCTGCCATGGCCCGGAAATCAAGCGCGCTGGCACCCGAGGCCATGCGCTGCGGCCACGACAGGCCGTAGGCAATGGGCACCTTCATGTCAGGCGTGCCGAGTTGGGCAACCACAGAATGGTCGCGGTACTGCACCATCGAGTGGATGACACTTTGCGGATGGATCACCACCTCGATTTGCTGCGGCGCCACGCCGAACAGGTAGTGCGCCTCGATGACTTCGAGCGCCTTGTTCATCATGGTGGCCGAATCGACCGAAATTTTGCGCCCCATCACCCAGTTGGGGTGGGCGCAGGCCTGGTCAGGCGTGATGTCGGCAAAGCTCGCCGGGTCGCGCTGGCGGAACGGCCCACCCGAGGCGGTCAGAATGATTTTGTCGATCTGCGCTGCCCAATTGGCTTGATCATCAGGCAGCGACTGAAACACGGCCGAGTGCTCGCTGTCAATGGGCAGGAGCTTGGCGCCGCCTGCCGCCACGGCTTGCAAAAAGTAGTCGCCACCAACCACCAGCGCTTCCTTGTTGGCCAGCAACAAGCGTTTGCCGGCGCGCGCCGCAGCCAGGCACGAAGCCAACCCGGCGGCACCCACAATGGCCGCCATCACCACATCGACCTGCTCGTGCCGGGCCATTGCCGTGATTTCAGCGGCGCCACACAGCACCTGCGTCGGCAAACCCAGCGCACGACATTGGCGCGCCAGCTCCTGGCCATGCGCGCTGCTTGCCATGACAGCAAACGCAGGCCGAAACTGCACGCATTGCTGCAGCAATTTGTCAACCTGGGTGGCGGCGGTCAGGGCGAAGACTTCAAACCGATCGGGGTGCAGCGCCAGCACTTCAAGCGTGCTGACGCCGATCGAGCCGGTCGAGCCGAGAATCGCAACGCGCTGTTTGATCAATCCGGTGGGGTCAGACATGGTTACTTTCAAAAGGTGTAAAGCATCATGGCCAGCGGCAAGGTCGGCAGCATGGCATCGATGCGGTCGAGCACGCCGCCATGCCCCGGCAGCAGCTTGCTGCTGTCCTTGGCCCCGGCGCTGCGCTTGACCAGCGATTCGATCAGGTCGCCCACCACACTCATGGCCGCCAGGAACAAACAGGCGATCACCGCAAACAGCACCCCACGCCCGGCCAGATGGCTGTAAAAACCAGGCACCGCGGGTTGCGCCCAGAGGTCGAATTGGCGCCAGCCCCAGGCCAGCAACAGCACCGCCGCCATACCGCCAAAGACGCCTTCCCAGCTTTTGCCGGGGCTGATCGATGCCGCCAGTTTGCGCTTGATGAGGCGCCCGCCCCAGGTGCGTCCGGCAAAGTAGGCACCAATGTCGGCCGCCCACACCAGGGTAAAGACGGAGAGCAGAAAGTGGGTGCCGATCAGCCTGGCCTGCGCCACCGCCAGCCACGTGACCACCAGCGCCAGCAAGCCGACCAGCAAACGAAAACTGTGATTGACTTGACCCCAGGCGGGCACGCCGGCGCGCAACATCCAGCCGCCCAACAGGACCCAGGCAGCCCCGGCGCAAAGCCAAATTCGCGGCAAGGGCTGCGTCAGCCAACCAGACCACCACAGCAGCGCGCAGATCGCCGCCGTCGCAGCCGCTGCCAGGTAACTTGCCGACATCGCCCAGGCATTCAAACGCGCCCACTCCCAGGTGGCAGCGGCCACGAACAGCAGCGCCAACAAATTGAAGGGGGCCGGATCACGGTAAAAAAGCGCGGGCAACAACACCAGCATCAGCAGCACAGCCGTGATCACGCGTTGCTTGAGCATGGCATCACCTCAGTTGGGGACGGTCGGCGCGGCACCGGCTTCGTTCTGGCCGGAAACCTTGCCAAAGCGGCGCTCGCGCGCGCCGAAGCTTTGAATGGCCAGGTCAAGCTCGGCCTCGTCAAAATCCGGCCACAGCTTGTCGGAAAAGAAAAATTCGGAATAGGCCGACTGCCACAGTAAAAAGTTGCTGACGCGCTGCTCACCGCCGGTACGGATGACCAGCTCAGGGTCGGGCACGTGCGCCAGCGCCATTGCCTGGTTCAAATGCTGCTCGGTCATCGCCAAGCCTTGGGCGGCCACGCGCGCGGCGGCCTGCACGATGTCCCAGCGACCACCGTAGTTGAAGCAGACGTTCAAAATCAACTTGTGGTTATCCACCGTGGCAGCTTCGGCCTGCGCGATGCCCTTGAGCACGCGGCCTGAGAGCCCCTGGCGATCCCCAATGAAACGCAATTGCACGCCATCGCTCTTGAGCTGTGGCACCTCGCGCCCCAGGGCCATGGCAAACAGATCCATCAGCCCCGAGACTTCTTCTTGCGGGCGCTGCCAGTTTTCAGACGAAAAGGCAAACACGGTGAGCACCTTGATGCCGCGTGCATCGCAGGCCCGCGCACAGCGCTTGAGCGAATCCACGCCCTGCTTGTGGCCCGCAATGCGCGGCAAAAACCGCCTCGAGGCCCAGCGCCCGTTGCCGTCCATGACGATGGCCACGTGGTGCGGCGTTGAGGTGTTCGTCATGCCCGGTCAAACCGCCATGATGTCTTGCTCTTTGGCGGCCACCAGTTGATCGATCGCGCCGACGTGTTTATCGGTCACTTTTTGAATGTCGGTTTCGCAGCGCTTTTGCTCATCCTCGGACGCCAGCTTGTCCTTGACCAGTTTCTTGACCGCTTCATTGGCATCGCGACGCAAGTTGCGCACGGCAATTTTGGCGCCCTCGCCCTCGTTGCGCACCAGCTTGGTGAGCTCCTTGCGGCGCTCCTCCGACATGGGCGGCATCGGCACCCGGATCAGGTCGCCCATGGACGACGGATTCAGGCCGAGGTCGCTGTCGCGAATGGCTTTTTCGATCTTGGCGCCCATGCCCTTTTCCCAGGGCTGCACGCTGACCGTGCGAGAGTCGAGCAGCGACACATTGGCCACCTGGCTGATCGGCACCAGCGAGCCGTAATAGTCCACCTGCACCGTGTCGAGAATGGCCGGGTTGGCGCGACCGGTGCGAATCTTGGTCAGATTGTGTTTGAAAGCCTCGATGGACTGGTCCATCTTGGTTTCTGCATTTGTTTTAATTTCGGCGACTGACATGGGTCTTTCCTCACTCAGGGTTCAAAACGAAAAACGATTCACAGATGATACGTGCAGACCGCCTCAGGCATAAACCAGGGTACCCTCATCTTCTCCCATAACCACGCGTTCGAGCGCGCCATGCTTGAAGATGGAAAACACCTTGACCGGCAATTTCTGGTCGCGGCACAGGGCAAAGGCCGTGGCGTCCATGATGCCCAGATTTTGCGACATGGCGTCGTCAAAGGAAATTTTGCTGTAACGTGTTGCTGTCGGATCTTTTTTGGGGTCAGCGCTGTAAACGCCATCGACCTTGGTGGCCTTGAGCACAATCTCGGCGCCAATCTCGGCACCGCGCAAGGCAGCGGCGGTGTCGGTGGTAAAGAACGGGTTGCCGGTGCCGGCAGCAAAAATCACCACCTTGCCCTCTTCGAGGTACTGCAGCGCCTTGGGCCGAACATAGGGCTCCACCACCTGCTCGATGGCAATGGCCGACATCACGCGTGCCGTCAGGCCGGCCTTGTTCATGGTGTCGCCCAGCGCCAGCGAATTCATCACGGTGGCCAGCATGCCCATGTAATCGGCCGTGGCCCGGTCCATGCCGACCGAACCACCCGCCACACCGCGGAAGATATTGCCACCGCCAATGACCACAGCCACCTGCACGCCGAGTTCGGTCACGCCCACGATTTCATCGACCATGCGAACGATCGTGTCGCGGTTGATGCCAAACAGGTCGTCTCCCATCAAAGCCTCTCCCGACAATTTAAGCAAAATGCGCTTGTAGGCAGGTTTGGCATCGGACATGGTGGGCTCCTTGGGTTTGTGGTGGGCAATGAAACAGTACGGGTTGGATCAGGCGGCTTGTTGCGCAGCAGCGACCTGGGCCGCCACCTCGGCAGCGAAGTCATCTACCTTTTTCTCGATGCCCTCACCCACCACATAAAGCGTAAAGGCCTTGACCGTGGTAGCCGTGTCCTTGAGCATTTGCTCGACCGTTTGCTTGTCGTTCTTGACAAACGACTGGTTGAGCAAAGAAACCTCCTTGAGGAATTTCTGAACGCCGCCTTCAACGCGCTTGGCCACAATTTCTGCGGACTGCACAGGCTTGCCGGCGGCCGTGGCCACAGCAGCATCTTCGGCCGCCTTGGCGGCAGCCACCGAGCGCTCGCGCGCCACCAGTTCGGCGGGCACATCAGCGCTTGACAAAGCCACAGGTTTCATGGCGGCTACATGCATGGCGACATCCTTGGCGGCCACGTCACTGCCCTCAAACTCAACCACCACACCAATGCGGGTGCCGTGCAGGTAGCTGGCCAGCTTGTTGCCGCTGGCGAAACGCTTGAAACGGCGAAAGCTCATGTTCTCACCAATCTTGCCGATCAGCCCCTTGCGCACGTCTTCAAGCGTCGGGCCAAAGCCGTCCTGGGTGTAAGGCAAGGCGCCAAGGGCGGCCACATCGGCCGGATTGTGTTGAACGATCAGGCCGGCGGCGGCGTTGGCCAAAGCCAGGAAGCTGTCGTTCTTGGTAACAAAGTCGGTTTCGCAATTGACTTCGAGCAAAGCACCCACACCGGAGTCAAAGCTGTAAACCACCACGCCTTCGGCCGTGATGCGGCCAGCGGCCTTGCCTGCTTTACTACCCAGTTTGACGCGCAACAGTTCTTCGGCCTTGACCATATCGCCTTCGGCCTCGGTCAGGGCGCGCTTGCACTCCATCATGGGGGCATCGGTTTTGCCCCGCAGTTCAGCCACCATGCTTGCGGTAATTACAGCCATTTTTTTCTCCGGAAATCAGTTCAGTTAATCAATTGAAATTAAAAAAAAGGGGCGCATGAGCCCCCCTTTGGATTGGGGTCGCCAACCAATCAGGCAGCCGCCTCATTGACCTCGACAAATTCATCGGCACCGTTGTCTTCGGCCACCGCCTTGACCACGTCGTCCATGGCGTTGGCCCGGCCTTCGAGGATTGCGTCGGCAATGCCACGAGCGTACAGGGCAACGGCTTTGGATGAGTCGTCGTTACCCGGAATGACGTAGTCGATGCCTTCGGGCGAATGGTTGGTGTCCACCACGGCAATCAGTGGAATGCCCAGCTTGCGGGCCTCAGAAATGGCAATCTTGTGGTAACCCACGTCGATCACAAAAATGGCATCCGGCAAGGTCGCCATGTCCTGGATACCGCCAATGTCTTTTTCCAGCTTGGCCATCTCACGGGAAAACATGAGCTGCTCTTTTTTGCTCATGGCATCAAGACCGGCTTCTTGCTGGATTTTCATGTCCTTGAGCCGCTTGATCGAGGTTTTGACGGTCTTGAAGTTGGTCAGCATGCCGCCGAGCCAACGTGTCTCAACGAAGGGAACGCCGGCGCGTTGCGCCTCGAGGGCCACGGTCTCGCGCGCCTGGCGCTTGGTGCCGACCATCAGCACGGTACCGCGATTGGCCGAAATCTGACGGGCAAATTTGGCGGCTTCCTGGAACATCGGCAGCGATTTTTCCAGATTGATAATGTGAATTTTGTTGCGATGGCCAAAGATAAAGGGGGCCATCTTGGGATTCCAGAAGCGGGTCTGGTGACCAAAGTGGACACCGGCTTCCAGCATCTCGCGCATGGTAACTGCCATAAAAATACTCCAAAGGTTAGGTCTGAAATCCAGTTCGTTTTGCCAAGTTTCTGACAACACCTTGATGAACTGGTTTGCGGATTACTTTGCGGCTTGCATCTTGGTGCCCAAGACGCCTGCAGCAAAGCCCGCGGAGTATAGCACTGCGGCCCTGCACGGTTTACTGCAACGGGGCCGAGGCCGGGGGAGTGGTCGGCAGCGAGCTGCTGAAAAGCTGGGCGGCATCGACCGCGTCAAAGCGGTACTGGAGGCCGCAAAAATCGCAGCCCACCTCAATCTCATCACGCTCGCGCAAAATGCTGTCGGCCTCTGCCTGGCCCAGGCCAACGATCATCCGGGCCACCCGCTCCCGGCTGCAGGCGCATGAAAAATGCGGGCCCGCCTGTCCCCGCAGGGGCTCAAAGCGCAGCAGCTTTTCTTCCCAGAACAGCCGGTGCAAGATGGTATCGACATCCAGCGTCAACAACTCTTCGCGCTTGAGGCTCGAAGCCAAAATAGCGATCCGGTTGTAGGCCTCGCTACGGCCGATGTGGTCTTCTTCCGACGCTTGCGCGCGGCCCGCCAGATTGCCCGCGCCCGCCATCGGCAAGCGTTGAATCAGCAGGCCGGCGGCCACCCGGTCGTCGGCGGCCAGCACCAGGGTGGTGTCCAACTGCTCACTTTGCAGCATGTAGTGCTGCAGCACATCGCTGAAGTTTTCGAGCTTTTCGCGCGCATCACCAAACAGCGGTACCACGCCCTGGTAGGGCTGCTGGCCGGGCTGGCGGTCCTTGGGGTCGAGCGTGATGGCGCAACGCCCGGCATTGCCCACGTTGACCATCTGGCTCATGCTGGCATTGGGCGCAAGCTCGCCATTCACGGTGGCGGTGGCGCGCAGGGCAAAGTCGCTCTGCACTTCAACCACCGCGAGCTTGACCGGGCCGTCACCAAACACCTGCACGATCAGCGAACCGTTGAACTTGATGTTGGACTGCATCAGCACCGCCGCGGCGGTCATCTCGCCCAGCAGCGCCTGCACCGGCCGCGGGTAAGCGCCATGCGTGGTGTTGCTGGCGCGACGGCGCAAGATTTCCATCCAGGCATCAGTCAATCGCACCACGGCACCGCGCACCGGGAGGCCGTCAAAGATAAATTTGTGAATTTCGGACATGAAAACCCTCGCGGGTCAGGCAAGCTTGTGCAAGCTGGCCTTGAAGCGCTGCGCGTTGGCTACGTAATGTCGGGCGCTCTCGCGCAGCCCCTGCAACTGCTCTGGTGTGAGCTGGCGCACCGCCTTGGCCGGGCTGCCGATGATCATGGAACCATCGGGAAACGCCTTGCCCTCGGTCACCAGCGCGCCCGCGCCCACCAGGCAGCCCTTGCCAATTTTGGCACCGTTGAGCACCACCGCGCCAATACCAATCAGGCTGTCGTCGCCCACGGTGCAACCGTGCAGCATGGCCTTGTGGCCCACCGTCACGCCAGAGCCGATGGTCAGCGGCATGCCAACATCGGCGTGCAGCACGCTCAGGTCCTGGATGTTGGTCCGCGCGCCGATCCGGATGGTGTCGGTATCGCCGCGCACCACCACGCCAAACCAGATACCGACCTGCTCGCCCAGCACCACATCGCCCATCACCTCGGCGCTGTCGGCCACCCAGGCCGAGTCAGCGACCTGCGGCTTTATGCCGTCAACTTCATAAATTGCCATCATCAGCTTTCAAAATCATTTGCTTAAGGACACCCTGCATCACTCTGACGAATTGTGGCAGCACGGACTCGGGCGCTCTGCGGCGTTGCATTTTTTGCCAATAGCTACGGCTATTGGCTGCAAATTGCGCCTTGCAGCGCATCCCGATCCGCCCTACCCCAATTTCGCCAGAGCGATGCGGAGTATCCCTAAAATTGTAGGGAAACACCCGACGCTCATGCACCCCATTATTTCAAGCCCGGCTCCAGGCGAGCCAAATTTGCCCAAACCAGAGTCGCTGCGCCTTGCATGCCTGCGCCTGCTGCAAGTCAAGGCCACGCAGGACAAGGCGGCGCGGGTGCGCGCCACGGACACTGTCCGCTGCACACTGGATGCAGCTGAAATTTTTCCCGAGCCGCCCGGCCTGCCCGGACGCCCCCAGCGCCCGCTGCTGGTGCAACCGGCGCAACTCAAGACCCGCGCCGTCGGCACCCTGGAAGGCCGCGCCGGACTGATCCATGCGCTGACCCACATCGAGGCCAACGCCATCAACCTGGCGCTCGACATGGTGTGGCGCTTTGCCGGCATGCCCAACGAGTTCTACCGCGATTGGTGGCGCGTGGCGCAAGAGGAATCGCTGCATTTTGAATTGCTCAACGCGCACCTGAACCGAATGGGTTTTGCTTATGGCGACTTTCCCGCCCACGACGGTTTGTGGGACATGGCAGAGCGCACCAAAAACGATGTGTTGGCGCGCCTGGCGCTGGTGCCGCGCACGTTGGAGGCGCGCGGCCTGGATGCCACGCCAGCGGTGCGCATGCGCCTGGTGTCGGCGGGCGACCTGGCGGCGGCCAAAATTCTCGACATCATCCTGCGCGACGAAATCGGCCACGTGGCCATTGGCAACCGCTGGTACCGTTTTCTTTGCGAGTTGCGCCAACTCGACCCCCTCAGCAGCTATGCCGAACTGGCGCTGCGCTATCAGGCGCCCACCCTCAAGGGCCCGTTCAACCTGGATGCGCGCCGCGCCGCAGGTTTTACCGAAGCCGAACTCAGCGCCTTGAACTCTGCCCCGTCACTGCGAGCCATCCGTACCCGGCCCGATACCGCACACGGACCTTGAAC
>NZ_JACUUE010000050.1 GCF_014859475.1 Rhodoferax sp. | reverse complement strand
CAGGCGCCGGGTGCTGGGCGATCAGTTCGGCTGGCAGTGCAAAGTCGAAGTCGCTCAGGCAATAGGTGTGGTGTGCGGCAGGCGGATTGGGCATGTGGTCGAAGCGCGCGGCTTGAGCGCGCTGGGTGGGAAAACTGGGCAGGATTGTTGTTGGCCTACACCGGCCAGACCACGCCGTGGTCGTTCAGGATGGCGTCCATCGGCAGGTCGTGTGGCTCGGGCTCGAAGTCGGGTAAAAAGTCGGTGCCAAAGCCCAGGCCCACAGTGAACGGGCGCGGCTGCAAGGCGGCCAGGGTGCGGTCATAAAAGCCGCCACCATAGCCCAGCCGGTAGCCGCCGGGGGCATAACCGACGCAGGCGACGAAGAGCAGCGTCGGGGTGATGACCTCGGTGTCTTTGGGTTTGGGAATGCCGTAGGCGTCTTCTTCCATCGGGCAGCCGGGGTACCAGGCGTGAAAAGCCATGGTTTTGTGAACTTTATCCACCACCGGCAGTCCAATTTTGCGCAGTTGCTGCTGCTCGATGAGTTCGCCGTCTTCTTTCCAGCGGTGCAGGGCGGGCAGGGGGTCGAATTCTCCCTTGATCGGCCAATAAGCGCCAATCACGGTGTCGGAGCGACCCACCAGCCAGATGCGCATCACCTGCTGCAGCATGGCAACACGCTGCAAGCGGCCGGGCATGCGCAGGCGTTGTTCGACCAGCCGCTTGCGCAAAGCTTTTTTTTCAAGGGCCTTTTGTTCGTCAGATTTATTCATAATCACCACATGCAGTTCAGAACGATTTTGACATTGATTGCCTTGCTTGGCTCGCTTTGCGGCGTACCAGCGCTGGCACAAAGCGCGGCAAGCGGCGTGAGCGCGTCGGATGCCGTCATTCTGGAGATGCGCGATGCCTTCAACAAAGGCCTGTCAGAGCGCCTGACCGAGCTGCTGCCGCGCGCGCAGGGCCATGTGCTGGCACCCTGGGCCGCTTACTGGGAACTGCGCGCCCGGATGGATACGGCAACGCCTGAAGAAATCGACAGTTTCCTGAACCGCTTTGCCGGCACTTACCAGGAAGACCGCTTGCGCAATGACTGGCTGCTGCTGCTGGGCAAAGACCGCGACTGGAGCCGTTTTGTGCTGGAAGCTTCCAAATTTCGCATGCAGGACGACCGCGAGGTGCGCTGCTACACCCTGGCCATGGAGCACATTCTGGCCAAAGTGGACATGTCGCAAGAGGCCCAATCGCTCTGGCTGGCTCAGAGAAACAACGACGAAGGCTGTTCCTTTGCCGTGCAAACGTACCTTGATAGTCAACTTTTGAGTGACCAGGCTGTCTGGCAAAAAGTGCGCTCTTCGCTTGAACTACGGCGCGTGTCGGCGGCCCGGCAAGCCTTCGACATGGTGGCGCCGCAAGCCAGCGCGCAATGGACCGCGCTCATCAGCAAACCCGAGCAATTTTTGACCCGCACAACACTGTCGAACCAGCGCCAAACCCAGGAACTGGTGGTGCTGGCGCTGATCCGGCTGGCACAAACCGAGCCGCAGCGCGCCGCCGAACTGCTGGCCAGCCGTTGGCAACAACACCTTCACCCAAACCAGCGCGACTGGGCCTGGGCCGCCATTGGCGCGCAAGCCGCGCAAAAGCTGTCGGACGATGCGCTCGATTTTTTTGCCAATGGCCGACCGTCTGCCATGCAGGACGCGCAGTTGGCCTGGTATGCCCGTGCCGCCCTGCGCCAGAATGACTGGATGCGCGTGCTCAACGCCATTGAGGCCATGACGCCTGATGCCGCCCTGGATGCCACCTGGGTCTATTGGCGTGCCAGGGCCATGCTGGCGCTCGCCCCTACGCAAGCCATGCGGCAGCGGGCGCGCCAGTTGCTGCAAAGCGTGGCCGGAGTGCAAGGTTTTTACGAGTTGCTGGCGCTGGAAGAGCTGGGGCTTCCCATCACGCCGCCCCCCTTGCCCGAGCCCTTGACCGCCGCCGAAAAGGCCAAAGCGCGGACCAACCCCGGCTTGCAGCGCGCGCTGGCGGCCATTGCCATCGGCATGCGCTCCGAAGGCGTGCGCGAATGGAACTACAGCGCCAACCTGCACACGCCTGGTGGCATGAACGACCGCGAGCTGCTGGCCGCAGCCGACCTGGCCTGCCAGCATGAGGTGTGGGACCGCTGCATCAACACCAGCGAGCGCACCAAAAACGTGATCGACCTCACGCAGCGCTTTCCCATGCCGCACAAGCAGGCAGTGCTGGCGCGCACCCGCGAGATCGGACTCGACCCGGCCTACGTCTATGGCCTGATCCGCCAAGAGAGCCGCTTCATCATGGACGCGCGCTCGGGCGTGGGCGCCAGCGGCCTGATGCAGGTGATGCCGGCCACCGCGCGCTGGACAGCCAAGAAAATCGGCCTGACCAGCTTCAAGCCGCACCAGATTACCGAGCGCGACACCAACATCGCCATTGGCACCGGCTACCTCAAGCTGGTGCTCGACGACTTTGCCGGCTCCATGCCGATGGCCGCTGCCGCCTACAACGCCGGGCCGGGTCGGCCGCGTGCCTGGCGCGGCCAGACCGGCGCGCCGGTGCTGGAAGCCGCCATCTGGGCCGAAAACGTGCCTTTCAACGAAACCCGTGACTACGTGAAAAAAGTGCTGGCCAACACCACCATCTACGCCGCCATGATCAGCGGCCATACCCAGTCGCTCAAAGCCCGTTTGGGCGAGGTCGGCCCACCTGATGGCGCACTGGTCTTGAACCGCGACTTACCCTGAAAAACCCATGAAACTCTACATTGGCAACAAAAACTACTCATCCTGGTCGATGCGGCCGTGGGTGCTGCTGACGCTGGCCGGCATCGCGTTTGAAGAAGTGATGGTGCGCTTTGACGCCTTCACGCCCGAGTCGCAATTCAAGGCCAGACTGCGCAATGTGTCACCCACCGGCAAGGTGCCGGTGCTGGTTGATGGCGACCTGACGGTGTGGGACACGCTGGCCATTGCCGAGTATGTGGCCGAGCAGTTTCCCGAAAAAAATCTTTGGCCTGCCGACAAGCCTGCGCGCGCCCGCGCGCGCAGCATCTGTGCCGAGATGCACAGTGGCTTTGTCGGGCTGCGTAGCTACTGCCCGATGAACATCGAGGCCCGCCTGCCCGAACAGGGTGCCTTGATCTGGCGCGATCAGGCTGCCGTGCGCGGCGATGTGGCGCGCCTGGTGGCCATGTGGCAGCAGTGTCTGCAAATGAGCGGTGGGCCGCTGCTGTTTGGCAGTTTCACCGTGGCCGATGCCTACTTTGCGCCGGTTTGCATGCGCCTGGTCACTTACGCGTTGCCCTTGCCCGCCGACATTGCGGCCTACGTGCAACGGGTGTGCGCACTGCCGGTTGTCAAGGCCTGGATCGATGGCGCGCTGGCCGAGCACGACTTCCTTGACTTTGAAGAGCCTTACCGCTTGCACCGCTGAGATGGAAACCTTTCTGGTTGGCGGTGCCGTGCGCGATGCCTTGTTGGGCTTTCCCGTCACAGACCGTGATTGGGTGGTGGTGGGTGCCACGCCTGAGCACATGCTGGCGCAGGGCTTTGTGCCGGTGGGCAAAGACTTTCCGGTGTTCCTGCATCCGCAAACCCATGATGAATATGCGCTGGCGCGCACCGAGCGCAAGACTGCGCCGGGCTACCACGGCTTTGCCATTCACGCGGCACCTGGTGTAACGCTGGAAGAAGACCTGGCGCGGCGCGACATCACGGTCAATGCCATGGCAGTGGCGGCGGGCCATGTGGGCCCCGATGGCCGATGGGACGCGCAGCAACTGATCGACCCCCATGGCGGCCAACAAGACCTGGCGGCCCAAGTGTTTCGCCACGTCAGCCCGGCGTTTCGCGAAGATCCGGTGCGCATCCTGCGCGTGGCGCGCCTCGCCGCGCGTTTTGCCGACTTCACGGTGGCCCCTGAAACCTTGCAGCTCATGCGCCAGATGGTGACCAGTGGCGAGGTCGATCACCTGGTGCCCGAGCGCGTCTGGCAGGAGCTCTCGCGCGGCCTGATGGAGGCCAAACCCTCGCGCATGTTTGCGGTGCTGCGCGACTGCGGCGCGCTGGCCCGCTTGCTGCCCGAAGTGGATTGCCTGTGGGGCGTGGCGCAGCGCGCCGACTACCACCCCGAGGTGGACACCGGCGTGCATGTGATGATGGTGCTCGACATGAGCGCGCGCCTGCAGGCGCCGCTGCCGGTGCGCTTTGCCTGCCTGGGTCATGACCTGGGCAAGGGCAACACGCCGACGCACATTCTGCCGCGGCACCTGGGCCATGAGCAGCGCAGCGCCCAGTTGCTCAGCGGCTTGTGCGAGCGCCTGCGCGTGCCTGCCGACTGCCGCGAGCTCGCCGACATGGTGGCGAGCGAGCACAGCAACATCCATCGATCTACCGAATTCGATGCCGCTGCCCTGGTGCGGCTGCTGGAGCGCTGCGACGCCCTGCGCAAGCCCGAGCGCTTTGGCCAGGCCTTGCTGGCCTGCGAATGCGACGCACGCGGACGCCTGGGCTACGCCGAGGCAACCTATGCGCAGCGCCAGAAACTGCGCGATGTGCTGTCTGTCGTGCAAACGCTCGATACCAAAGCCATTGCCGCAAGCGCCATGGAAGCCGGGGTCGCCGGCAAAAAAATCGGCGAACGCATTCACCAGGCCCGCGTCAGGGCGTTACAACTGGCGAGCTGTACTGGCGCGCCTGCCACCGCTGCGGTTTCATGAACGCCTCGGGTATGCTTGCCCCATGTCAAATTTGCTGATCATTGAGGACGACGAACTGCTGCGCGACGGCCTGTGCGCGCAGCTGGCCCAGGCGGGCTACAGCGTCACGGCGGCGGCCGACGGCGAGGCCGCGCAAACCTTGCTGGAAACCCAGCGTTTTGATGGCGTGGTGCTTGACCTGGGTCTGCCAAAAATCAGCGGCATGGAACTGTTGCGCCGGGTGCGCAAGCGCCTGCCGGCGCTGCCGGTGCTGATCCTGACGGCGCGCGACGGCGTCAATGACCGGGTGCAGGGGCTCAACGCGGGCGCTGACGACTACCTCACCAAACCTTTCGACATGGCCGAGCTGCAGGCTCGCCTGGGGGCGCTGCTGCGGCGCGCACGCCTGCCTGCTTTCGGCGGCTCGCTGGAGCTGGCCAGCAGCCACAGCGAGCCGCCGCTGCGGGTTGATGCGCACTTGCCGCAAGCCTGGCTCGGCGACGAGGCGCTGGAACTCACGCAGCGTGAATGGGCCCTGCTGTCGCTGCTGGTGACACACGCCGGGCGCGTGGTGAGCCGCGAGGATGTGCTGGAGAGCTGGCAAAGCGAGCCCGGCGAGCCAGGTGCGCTGGCCTCCAATGCGCTGGAGGTTTACATCCATCGTTTGCGGCGCAAATTGGTGGACTCGGGTCTGAACATTCGCAATGTGCGCGGTTTGGGCTACATGCTGGAAACCCATAGCGACTGAATATCGCTGCGTGCAAATGACTGTTGCCATCCCAACGCATCACAGCGGGCAGGGCCTGTCGCTCAAGCGCCAGTTGTTGCTGTGGCTGTTGCTGCCGCAACTGGTGCTGTTTTTGGTGGGGGGTGCGCTGGCTTATCGCATGGCGCTCAAGTACGCCGAAAAGGCCATTGACCAGTCGCTGACGCAATCGGTGCGATCGCTGGCGCGCCAGGTCAAGCCGATTGGCTCGGGCCTGTTGATCGACTTTCCGCGTGCTGCGCAGGACATCATCGAGCAGGACCCCACCGACCGTGTGAGTTACATGGTGTCGAGCCCGCCGGGCAGTTTTTTGCTGGGCAACGGCAAGCTGCCCGGACCGTCTGAAGACCTGCTGGTGCCAACCCGCGAGGCGCTGCTCTACAACGCCCGGGTGGACGGCAAGCCCATGCGCATGGCGCTGCTGGAGCTCGATTACGGAGACGCAGATGCGCCCCAGCGCCTGCGCGTGCAGGTGGCCAAAAGCCTGGCGGTGCAACAGCGTCTGACCACCGAGCTGATTGCCGACATGCTGGCGCCGCTGCTGCTGCTGGTCATGGTGCTGAGCGCGCTGGTGTATGGCGGCATCTCGCGCGGCTTGCAGCCTTTGAGACGGTTGCAGGCGCAACTGGGCGACCGGCACCACCAGGCGCTGTCTGATCTGTCGCCCATCGAGATGACGCAGGCGCCGCAGGAGGTGCATGCGCTGGCCGCTGCGGTCAACCAATTGCTGTCGGCAGTGCGGCGCAGCCTGGGCCAGGAAAAGCGCTTTTTGAATGATGCCGCGCACCAGTTGCGCACGCCGCTGGCGGGCCTGATCAGCCAGACCGAACTGGCGCTGGCTGAAAAAGAGCCACAGGCCCTGCGCGAGCGGCTCACCAAGGTGCTCGCCGGTGCCCGGCGCAGCGCCCACCTGGTGCACCAGTTGCTGTCGCTGGCGCGCAACGAAGTCGAGGTAAATTTGCAGCCGCTCGATGTGGCCACCCTGGCGCGCGAGGTGGCCCGCGACTGGACCCCGCGCGCGTTCAAGACCGGCATCGACCTCGGCTACGAAGGCGCAGACCACCTCATGCTGCCAGGCGATGGATTCTTGCTGCGGGAAGCCCTGAACAACCTCATCGACAACGCCCTGACTTACGCCGGTGCAGGCTGCGAAGTGACCATCAGGGTGCAGCCGCAGGGTGAACAGGTTTTGCTCGAAGTCGAAGACAATGGCGCGGGCCTGTCAACTGAAGATTTGCCGCACGTGTTCGAGCGCTTCTGGCGTGCCAGCGATGTGCCGGGCGGTTGTGGCCTGGGCTTGGCGATTGTGGCTGAAATCACCCAGCGCCATGGCGGACAAGCCAGGGTGCTGGCAGCCCGGCCGCACGGTTTACGGGTGCAGTTGTGGTTGCCGGTGCGTCACGCAAGCGCGGTTGCGTGACCCTCAGGATCACTGTTTTATGGTAAAAATCACGTTCAATATGCAGACAGAAAACGACATCGGACAAGAGACGGCGCAAATTTGGCAAGACCTGCTGGCCAGCATCAGCCAGGGTGTTTGTGCCTTCGATGCCGAGGGCTGCATCAGTGTGTTCAATGACTGCCTGCCTGAAATGCTGGACCTGCCGAGAGAATTTTTGGCCAGTTGCCCGTCCTGGCGGGAGCTTTATGACTGCCAGATGCAGCGCGGCGATTTTGCCGGCGCGCCGCATCCGCTCGACCACTCGCACCAGATGGACGACGACCAGGCCGAAATTGCGGACCATGTCTTGCGACTGAAACACCTGGGGCGCACCTTGCAGGTGCAAACCCGAAGGCGCTCAGGTGGCGGCATGGTTCAGGTTTATGTTGATGTCAGCGACTACGTGCAAGCAGAGGCGGGTCGCAAACGGGCCAATCAAATGCTTTTTGCGACCCAGGCCATTGCCGAGCTGGGTGGCTGGGAAACTGACTTGGAACTCGACCAGGTCACCTGGACCGACGGGGTGTACCGTATTTTCGAGACCACCCCGCAAGCCTTCACACCGACCCCGGTGACGGTCAGGCCCTTGTTCACCGCCGAGGCGCTGGCCATCCTTGATGCCTCGTTGCAGCCGTCGGAGCAGCTAAACGCCAGCCATGAGTTCGAGGTTGAAATGCTCACCCTGAAAGGACGGCGCATCTGGGTGCATTCGCGCGGCACCACCAGTTGGGTCGATGGCCGTGCCGTCAAGCGCACCTCGATCGTGCAGGACATTACCCGGCGCAAGCAAACCGAGCTGGCATTGCGCGACAGCGAGGCGCGCTGGAAACTGGCGCTCGAGAGTGTGGGTGACGGCCTGTGGGACTTGCAGGTGCAAACTGGAGAGCAGTACCTGTCACCCAATTTGCTGCGCATGTATGGCTACGAAGACGGCGAGCTCAAGCCCAGCTTGGCCGAGCTGGACGCGCTGGTCCATGCCGAAGACATGGCGCAATTGCAGCTCGATCGGCAGGCCCATTTCGATGGTTCCACGCCCACGCTCAGCAGCGAGCATCGGGTGCTGTGCAAGGATGGCAGCTGGAAGTGGGTGCACAGCCGCGGCATGGTGATCAGCCGTGATGCGCAAGGTCAGCCGCTGCGCATGATTGGCATCCACTCCGATATCACCGAGCGCAAGACGGCCGATGAACTGGTCTGGCAGCAGGCGCACTTTGATGCGCTCACGGGCTTGCCCAACCGCCGTTTGATGCGTGAGCGGCTGGTTCAGGAGATGAAGAAATGCCGCCGCAATCACTTCAAATTGGCACTGTTGTTCATCGATCTGGACCATTTCAAGGAGGTCAACGACACGCTCGGCCATGACCGTGGTGACGACTTGCTGGTGGAGGCGGCGCGGCGCATCCTGCGCTGCCTGCGTGAGGTCGACACGGTGGCCCGCATGGGCGGCGATGAATTTACCGTGATCATTACGGCGCTGTCTGATGAGTCGAGTCTGCAGAGCATCCTGCCCAAGCTGCTCAATACCCTGAATGCGCCATTCCAGTTGGGTCTGGACCAGGTTTTTGTGTCGGCCAGCGTGGGCGTCACGGTCTATCCCACCGACACCCAGGAGGTGGAGGACCTGCTCAAAAATGCCGATCAGGCCTTGTATGTGGCCAAAGCCGCCGGGCGCAACCGCTTCAGTTTTTTCACAGCGGCGCTGCAGGAGGCGGCAATGCAACGCGCCCAGTTGATGCATGACCTGCGCGCTGCCCTGTCGGCGCAAGAGTTCTGCGTGGTCTATCAGCCCATCGTGAACCTGGCTACCGGCAGAATTCAAAAGGCTGAAGCCCTGGTGCGCTGGCAACATCCCCAGCGCGGCATGATCAGTCCGGCCGACTTTATTCCGGTTGCCGAAAGCAGTGGTCTGATTGTCGAGATCGGTGAGTGGATATTTGCCCAGGCGGCGGCCCAGGTCGCTATCTGGCGGGGCAGTTTGCACCCCGAGTTTCAGGTTAGCGTCAACAAATCACCCTTGCAGTTTGAAAATCCGAATCCTGCGCATACGCCCTGGATCGAGCAACTTCGCACCCTTGGGCTGCCCGGTGAAAGCATTGTGGTTGAAATCACCGAGGGTTTGCTGTTGTCCAACAGCGGTGGCGTGGTCGAGCAGTTGCTGAAGTTGCGCGATGAAGGCATCAACGTCTCGCTGGATGACTTTGGCACGGGTTATTCGTCGCTGTCTTACCTGCAAAAATTTGACATCGACTTCATCAAGATTGACCAGTCGTTCGTGCGCGACCTGACGTCCGGTTCAACTGACCTCGTGCTGTGCCAGGCCATCATCGCCATGGCCCACGCCTTGGGCATGAAGGTGATCGCCGAAGGGGTGGAAACAATTGAGCAACGCGATCTGCTGACAGCAGCAGGCTGCGATTTCGCCCAGGGCTACCTGTATTCGCGCCCGGTGCATGCCGCAGCCTTTGAGGCCATGGTGTTCGGTTCCGAGCAGGCGCTGGACCTGGCGGTGTGAGCCGCCGCGTCGTGCCGTGTCTCAGGATGGCAGGCGCAAGCCGCTTTGTGCGTCGAACCAGTTGTTGTGGTTGGCGCTGATTGCCATGCCCACGGCATCGCCAATTTTGACCTGCGTGCTCGGCGGCGTACGCACCGTGATCAGGCCGACCTCGGTTTTCACCACCACGTAGGTGTCAGCCCCCGTGGGCTCCACCAGCGTGACTTGGCCGCGCCAACTGGCATCGTCTTGCAGGTGGATGTGTTCCGGGCGCTGTCCCAGCGTCACCTTGCCGGCGGCCGGGCAGGGCAGGGCCAGGCTGCCGCCGGTAAACGTGAACACACTGTTTTCACCGGTGCCACTGGCCTCGCCCGGGATGAAATTCATCGTGGGTGAGCCAATGAACCCGGCCACATAGGTGTTGGCCGGGCGGCGGTAGATGTCGTCGGGTGTGCCGATTTGTTGCAGAATGCCATCCTTCATTACCGCAATGCGGCTGCCCAGCGTCATGGCCTCGATCTGGTCGTGTGTGACATACACTGTGGTGATGCCGCTGACCAGATGCAGGCGCTTGATCTCGGCGCGCATTTCCACGCGCAACTTGGCGTCGAGGTTGCTCAAAGGCTCGTCGAACAAAAACAGTTGCGGGTCGCGCGCCAAAGCGCGCCCCATGGCCACGCGCTGGCGCTGGCCGCCCGAGAGCTGCGCCGGGCGGCGATCCAGCAGGTGCTCGATTTGCAGCATGGCAGCCACTTCCTGAATGCGCTTTTTACGCACCTCCGGCGGCACCTTGCGCATTTCCAGCGCAAAACCAATGTTGTCGGCAACGCTCATGGTGGGGTAGAGCGCATAGCTCTGGAACACCATGGCAATGTCGCGCTGCGCAGGGGCCATGCCAACGACGTTTTTGCCGGCGATTTTGAGTTCGCCCTCGGTCGGCTCTTCCAGTCCGGCGATGATGTTGAGCAAGGTGGACTTGCCGCAACCCGAGGGGCCCACCAGAATCAAAAATTCGCCGGGGGCGACCTCGATGTCGATTTTTTTCAGAATTTCGACCGCTTTGTCGCCCTTGCCAAAAACCTTGCGGATGCCCGCGATGTGGAGTGAAGCTGCCATGATGGATGTGTCCTCGTTAACCTTTGACCGCACCGGCAGTCAGACCCTTGACGAAATATTGCCCCGCCAGCACATAGACCAGCATGGTCGGCAGGCCGGCAATGATGGCCGCTGCCATGTCAACGTTGTAGCTTTTTACGCTGCTGGTGGTGTTGGCCATGTTGTTCAGACCGACTGTGATGGGTTTGCTGTCGGCGCCGCTGAACGCCACGCCAAACAGAAAGTCGTTCCAGATGTTGGTGAACTGCCAGATCAGCGTGACCATCAAAATCGGCGTGCTCATCGGGATCACGATACGGTAGAAAATGCGCCAGAAACCCGCGCCGTCCATGCGCGCGGCTTGAATGAGTTCACGCGGGATGGCGGTGTAATAGTTTCGGAAAAACAGCGTGGTGCCGGCCATGCCCGCCAGGCAGTGCACCAGCACCAGGCCGGCAATCGAGCTTGATAAACCCATGAAGCCCAGCACCTGGCTCATGGGCAGCAGCACCACCTGGAACGGCATGAAGACACCAAACAAAATGAAGCCAAACAGCAAGTCGGAGCCCTTGAATTTCCACATGCTCAGCACGTAGCCGTTCAGGGCGCCCCAGGCGGTCGAGATCAGCACCGCCGGCACCGCCATCAGTACCGAATTCCAGAAATAGGGCTTCAGGCCACGGCAATCGACGCCGGTGCAGGCGGTGGACCAGGCCAGCGTCCAGGACGCAAAGTTCAGGCTGGTGGGCAGGCTCAGCAAGTTACCCGAGCGGATTTGCTCGGCATCCTTGAAGGAGGTCACCAGCATCACATAGAGCGGCGCCAGAAAGAAAAAGGCAGCCACCCCCAGCACGGCATACACCGCCAAGCGGGAAAGATTTTTTGCGTTCATGGTCACTCCTGGTTCAATGCTCATGCGGCTTGGCGCGCAATTCGCTGTAAAGATAGGGCACCACGATGGCCGCCACCATGGCCAGCATCATGGTCGCGCTGGCAGCCCCCAGACCGATCTGGCCACGGGTAAAGCTCATGGTGAACATGAAGGTGGCGGGCACATCCGACGCATAACCCGGCCCACCCGCAGTGAGCGCCATCACCAAATCGAACGCCTTGATCGACAGGTGCGACAGCACCAGAATGGTGGAGAACACCACCGGTCGCAACACCGGCAAAATAATGCGCCAGTAGATGCGCGGCAGGCTGGCGCCGTCAATTTGCGCCGCTTTGATGATGCTGTCGTCAATGCCGCGCAGTCCGGCCAGGAACAGCGCCATGGCAAAGCCGGCCGACTGCCAGATGCCGGCAATCACCACGCAGTAGATGGCGGTGTCAGACTGCACCAGCCAGTCAAAGCTGAAGCTGGTCCAGCCCATGTCGTGCATGAGTTTTTCCAGGCCCAGGCTGGGGTTCAAAATCCATTTCCAGGCGGTGCCGGTGACGATGAACGACAGCGCCATCGGGTACAGGTAGATGGTACGAATCACGCCCTCAAAGCGGATTTTCTGGTCCAGAAAAATGGCCAGCAGCATGCCCAGCAGCATCGAGCCGCCGACATACAGCACGCTGAAAATGCCGAGGTTTTTGAGCGCCACGTACCAGCGGTCCATTTCCCACAGGCGGGCGTATTGCGCCAGGCCGACGAACTCGTCGTAGTTGGGTAGCATGCGCGAGTTGGTCACGGACAACACGCCGTTCCAGATCATGAAGCCGTAGATGAAGGCGAACCCGAGCACAAAGCCCGGCGCGATCACCAACTTTGGTAACACGTTTTCAAAGGATTTCATAGCTATATTGCCTTTGGTTCAGAACTTCCAAACTGCCAAAGTCCATTGCTGGTGCGCTGGCGTCTGCTGCCCCACCTGACGGGGCGGGTATTCCCCTTCGTTCGTGTCCCCCAACCCTAAGCCTGCGGCCTAGGGTTTCCTCCTTTACCTCACTGCGGGAAACACCCACCCCATCAGGTCCCGAAAGGACTTTGATTTGCAAACAAGTGAATCAAAGTCAGAACCGGTCCGGTGCTGGTTTTCTGTCAGTAAACCCGCAGCGTCACGCAGCAGGGTTGGGGTATGTGTCGTAGCGAAGTAAAGGAGGAGCCCGCAGGGCGGGGGACATGAGCGGCGACACGTACCCCAGCCCTGCTGCGGATACGGGTAAACAGTGTCCCGGTCTCCCGCGTGCCACAGTTTTACCGGGTCGCAGCCGCCTTGGCAATGCTCTTCACACCGTCGGCCACACTCATTTTGTCGTTGTTCCAGAACTGACTCACCGCATCCTTCATGGCGCCCGAGACCGCGGGCGGAACCGCCATTTCATGGGCGATGGACGGCACCAGGCCACCTGTTTTGGCAGTCGCCACAAAGTCGTTGCTGGAAAGCTTGGCGCAGTCGTCGAACTTGGCCATATCCATGTTCAGACGCACCGGGATCGAGCCCTTGTTCAGGTTGAAAACCTCCTGGAACTCGGTGCCCATGATGGCGGCAGCCAGGTCGGCTTGCGCTTTTTGGGCGGTGGCATCTTTCAGCTTGAACATGGCAAACGAATCGACGTTGAAGGTGAAGGCGTTGGCGGTGCCGGGGGCAGCGGCGCAGATGTAGTCCTTGCCCGGCACCTTGCCGGCGGCGGTGAACTCGCCCTTGGCCCAGTCACCCATGAACTGGAAGGCAGCCTTTTCCTGGATCACCATGGCCGTGGCCAGGTTCCAGTCACGCCCAGGGGAGGCTGGGTCGGTGTAGGATTTGACCTTGCGGAAGGTTTCCAGCGCCTTGGTCATGGTGGGGCTGGTGAGCGCCTTTTGGTCTAGTTTGACAAAGGCGTCGTTGTAAAAACCGGCACCGCCAACGCCCAGCGCCACGGATTCGAAGGTGGTGAAATCCTGCCAGTTCTGGCCACCATGCGCCACCGGGATCAAGCCGGCTTTTTTGACTTTTTCAGCGGCAGCAAAGAATTCGTCCCAGCTCTTGGGGGCGCCTGCGACACCGGCTTTTTTCAGCACGGCGGCGTTGGCCCACAGCCAGTTGACGCGGTGCACGTTGACCGGGGCGGCAACGTAATTGCCTTTGTATTTCATGACGTCGGCCACCACCTTGGGCAGCAGGCTGTCCCACTTTTCGGCCTTGGCGGTGGCGTCCAGATTGGCCAGCACGCCCTCGCTCGCCCATTCCTGAATGGCGGGTCCCTTGATCTGCGCGGCAGCAGGCGGGTTGCCCGCGACGACACGGCTCTTGAGCACGGTCATGGCGTTGTCACCACCACCGCCCGCCACGGCAAAATCTTTCCAGGTGTGGCCCTTGTTCTGCATGATTTTTTTCAGCTCGGCGGCTGACTTGGCTTCGCCGCCAGCGGTCCACCAGTGCAGCACCTCGACTTCGCCGGCCATTGCCGTGTTGCCCGCCACCACCATTGTCACGACCGTGGCCAATTGGGTAAGTTTGATCATGTCTTCTCCTTGAAATTTGCCTGGAACACCAATTTGGCCCCGAGGCTCGGGTTGCTTCGTGCAGACACCACGTTGCGCGAATTAATTAATTGTTAATTAATTCGGAGCAAGTCGCAAGCAGTATTTACCCTTGGTAAGTCTCGGGTGACCGAACGGACTTAAACCACCAGCGCCAGTGCGCCAAAGTCGCCCACGCGCTCGCCCAAGCCGACGCTGACCAGCTCGCAGCCATTGGTCAGGGCGGGCAACTTGCCTTGCACCACGGCGCGCAGGCGAGGCAACAGGTAGGCGCGGTGATGCCAATAGACGCTGCCGCCAATGCTGATGCGTTGCAGGTCGAGCGTAACGATCAGGCTGTACAGCATGCGCCCCATCACCCGGCACAGGTCGTCAATCAAACCGATGGCTTGGGGATCACCGGCGTAGGCGGCTTTGAAGAGCGCCGCTGCATCGGGGTAACCCAGGGGCTGAAAACGCCGCGCAATGGCGTTGCCGGCCACCAGCCCTTCCACATCGCCCACATTGCCGCAGCCGCACAGGGCATCTGAGTTGTCGCTGACAAACAGATGGCCTGCATGGCCGGCATTGCCGTTCTTGCCGCGCAGCACATGGCCATCGACACACAGGCCGGTGCCAATGCCGGTGCTCCAGGTCACGTAGGCGCAGTTGGCCAGCGGCACGCCGTCGGCTTGCAGTGCGCCCCAGCGGCGTTCGGCTTCCAGCGCGCCAATGCCGTCGTTTTCGACCCGCACTTGGGCAAACGCGGCGCGCAAGGGCGCCTCTAACGGTGCCGTTTGCCAGTCGTTGGGCAGGCCGCGCGCCTTGCCCGCCAGGCCGCCGCAGATGTTGGGCGCGGCCAACTCGACCAGGCCCTGGTTCAGCACGAAAGGGCCGCAGGACGACACACCCACGCGCGCTATGGCCGAGCTTTGAACCCCGGCCAGCGCGCAGCTCTGGCCGATCAGCCGGATGATCTGCTGCGCCAGCGCATCGTTCTGGCCGCGGGTGGCGGTGGGTTCTGTGAGCTTGCCGCGGCTGCCCTGCGCATCGACGATGTTGACCGCCACCTTGGTGCCGCCAATATCGACACAGGCGACCGGGGCACGGCCTGCGGGCAGGCGAAAGCCATTGGCTAATACGTTGGTTGTCATAGGATGTGTTTTCATAAATGCATTGGTCAGATCGGTATCAGGCGCGACCGTAATCATCGCTCAGACCGGCACCAAACTGTACTTCATTGCTGAAGGGTTTGTGAGCGGTTTGCGAGTTGCCGCGCGCCATCGTATTGGCAATGGCGCACTGGTTGCTACACCTTGGCAGGGTCGGTTCTGGGGCTATGAGTTTTCGCTTTGAATGGATCCTGCGCCCGCGTTCGCCCAGCCAATGGCCAAATCGCTTCCACGGCGCGTGTGCGATGGCATTGAACTTTCCATGAACAGTCCCGTCGTTGCACAAATGGCCGTCATTGCGAACGAAGTGACGCAATCCATGACCCCGGACTGCATGGACTGCCG
>NZ_JACUUE010000286.1 GCF_014859475.1 Rhodoferax sp. | reverse complement strand
TGCTGACGCAGATCGATGGCCGCAAGGTGCGCGTGGCCGGTGGCGAGCTGCAGCTACAAACCCACGGCCTGCGCACCGAAGCGCAGCCGCCCGACTGGCGCCACCGCCTGCTGGGCGCCATCACCAACCCGAGCTTCGCGCTGATCCTGCTGATGGTCGGGGTTTACGGCCTGATGTTCGAATTTTCTTCACCCGGCTTTGGCGTGCCCGGCACGGTGGGTGCCATCTGCCTGCTGCTGGCGCTGTTTGCGCTGCAGTTGCTGCCGGTCAATTACGCGGCGCTGGCGCTGATTCTGCTCGGCTTTGCGCTGCTGGCAGCCGAGCTGGTGACACCGGCCTTTGGTGTGCTCGGCGTCGGCGGTGTGGTGGCTTTTGTTGCTGGCGGGCTGCTGCTGTTCGACCGCGATGTGCCGGGGCTGGGCGTGCCGTTACCACTCATTTTTGGCCTGGCGCTTACGGCCGCCGCCGCCGTGCTACTGGGCGGCGGCATGGCCCTGCGGGCACGCCGCGCACCGGTGGTCAGCGGCGCCGAGCAACTGGTCGGCGCGCGCGGCGAGGTCACGCAAGTGGCAGACGGCCAGGCCTGGGCGCGGATTCACGGCGAACACTGGCAAGTGCGCGCTACAGCACCCTTGCAGCCGGGCCAACGCGTGCGTGTGGTCGGCATGACCGACCTGATTTTGCAGGTACAACCCGAAGGAGAACGGCATGATGTTTGATTTCAATCTTGGACTGGGCACGATTTTGCTGCCCCTTGCGCTGGCGCTGCTGGTGGCCTCGGTGCGCATCCTGCGCGAATACCAGCGCGGCGTGGTGTTTCAGCTTGGCCGCTTCTGGAAGGTCAAGGGCCCCGGCCTGGTGATCGTGATCCCCGGCCTGCAGCAAATGGTGCGGGTCGATTTGCGCGTGGTCACCATGGACGTCGAACCGCAGGACGTGATCTCGCGCGACAACGTCTCGGTCAAGGTCAACGCAGTGATTTTCTTTCGCGTGGTGGCGCCCGAGAAGGCGATCATCCAGGTGGAAGACTTCCTGATGGCCACCAGTCAACTGGCGCAAACCACGCTGCGGGTGGTGCTGGGCAAACACGAGCTCGACGAAATGCTGGCCGAGCGCGAGCGGCTCAACCTCGATGTGCAGCAAATCCTGGACGCCCAGACTGATGCCTGGGGCATCAAGGTGACCAACGTCGAGATCAAGCACATCGACCTCAACGAGTCGATGGTGCGTGCCATTGCGCGCCAGGCCGAGGCCGAGCGCGAGCGCCGTGCCAAGGTGATCCATGCCGAAGGCGAAAAACAGGCGGCGGTGGCCTTGCTGGAGGCCGCCCAGATGCTGGCGCAGCAGCCCGAAGCCATGCAACTGCGCTACCTGCAGACCATGACGCAGGTAGCAGGCGACCGTGCCTCGACCATCGTGTTCCCGCTACCGATGGATTTGCTGGGGCGCTTGATGGACAAGCCCCACGCGCCCAGTTAAGGCTGAAGCTGAGAAATTCGGTCCTGTGCGTCACCTGCCGGGCGGGCGAAACACGCTGGCATCCTGGTAAAACACCGGGTCTGCGTTGGCTGTGGGCCACCGCTTCGCCCAGCGCACGCCAAGGCGCCAGCCAGGGTGCGGCCCAGTCAATTTCCGCCACAGCCGCGCTCGGCGGCGGCTTGAGACGATCGTGTGAATGCCCGCAACCACCAGGCAGGAATGGATGCTGTGGCAACATGCCCAACGAAGAAATTTTGTCTATCGCCACATTTTGCCGCTTGGTTTGAGGATTTTGAATCAATATGACTGCATTGAACGCTTGCGTGTTGCGCACCGGTCTTGCCGCTTGCCTTGTCCTTGTGGCGCAAGCCGGACTGGCGCAGGCCAGCGTGCCAACAGCCACCGTCACGCGCGGAAGCTGGGCCACCGCGCCCAGGCACTCAGCTGGCATCGCGCCCGATCCGGCGCAATTGGTCAACACGGCCATCGTCCAGGTCTATGCCGCCCCCACCTATGGCTGGCGCGGCTTTTTTGCGGTGCACCCCTGGATCATCTACAAGCGCATGGGCGAAACGACTTACACCCGTTTTGATGTGGTCGGCTGGCGCGCGCCGCGGGTGGTACAGCGCAATTACGCCGTGCCTGACGGGCTCTGGTATGGTGCCAAGCCCGAGTTGCTGGTGGACCACCGGGGTGAAGAGGTCGAGGCCATGATCGACGCCATCGATGCGGCCATTTCAAGTTACCCCTATGCCGACAAGTACCGCACCTACCCTGGCCCCAACAGCAACACCTTTCTGGCACACATCGGGCGCGAGGTGCCAGCGCTCAAGCTCGACTTGCCGGCCAACGCCATCGGCAAGGACTACCGGCCGTTGACCAACCCGGTGGGCGTGTCACCTTCCGGCTCGGGGCTGCAAATTGGGCTGCTCGGCTTGCTTGGCGTGAGCGTGGGCGTGCAGGAGGGGCTCGAATTCAATGTGCTGGGGCTCAATTTTGGCATTGACCTCAACGCGCCGGCGCTGCGCTTGCCCTTCTGGGGTCGTTTGG
>NZ_JACUUE010000285.1 GCF_014859475.1 Rhodoferax sp. | reverse complement strand
AGCTCTTCGAGCGATTCGATCTCTTCCTGAAACAGGCGGCCGTTGGCGAGGGTGAAGATGTTGAGCATGGGCTCACTCCCAAATAAGGTGGGTGATGGCGCGACGGGGCGGGTGCAGTCCTGTAACCCGTAAATTATCGCATCGCAGAGCCACTGGCTGCCTGCAAGCAGGCGGTGAAACCGCAGGATGCTGCACTGCATCACAAAAAAATAATTGCATATTCAGCCAAGCCCGGGCATAGTCTGTGTCATGAATTTGTCAGCCATTTTTCTCGTTGCCAGTGTGCTGGCAACTTTTTCCCCCAAGAGCTTTAGGAGGCTTTTATGAACTTGACAATCAGCGGTCACCATTTGGAAGTTACCCCGGCTTTGCGCAGTTACGTGACCAGCAAGCTGGACCGGATCAAGCGGCATTTTGACCAGGTGGTGGACGTGAAGGTGCTACTGACCCTGGAAAACCTCAAGGAAAAGGAACGCAGGCAAAAGGCGGAATGCAATATTCACATCAAGGGCATTGAACTTTTTGCCGAAAGCGCCCATGCCGATTTGTATGCAGCGGTGGATGAACTGGTCGATAAGCTCGACCGCCAGGTGGTGCGCCACAAAGACCGTTTGCAATCGCACCATCACGACGCGCCCAAGCGTTTGATGTAAATTAGAATCTTCCGAGCCGCCCGCAAGTGCGTGCGGCTTTTTTTGTGCCCAATGTTCATCGCGCACCCTTAAAGTACATCATGAATCGACTCGCTTCTATCCTCTCGGCTGAACACGTTGTGGTCCAGGTGGACGTTTCAAGCAAAAAAAGAGCTTTTGAAGAGGTGGGGCTGCTGTTCGAGAATTTGCACGGCCTGAGTCGCGCACTGGTGACCGACAGTCTTTTTTCTCGCGAGCGTCTGGGCTCCACCGGCTTGGGCCACGGCGTGGCGATTCCCCACGGCCGCATCAAGGGGCTCAAGGCGCCAATGGCGGCGGTGTTCCAGTTGGCGCAGCCGATCGGGTTTGATTCACCCGACGAGCAGGCGGTCGGCTTGATGATTTTCTTGCTGGTGCCCGAGGCTGCCACCCAGAAACACCTGGAAATCCTGTCTGAAATTGCCGAAATGCTCAGCGATGCAACGCTGCGCGAACAGCTCCTGACCATCAAGGACGCCGACGCGCTTTACCTGCGCATTGTCAACTGGCAATCGGCTTGAACAAGCAACTTATTGCGCTGGAGCGACTGCCATGAAACCCAATGTCATCAGCGCCGACTTGCTCTTTGAGGAGTTTCGCGCCAGCTTGCATTGGGAGTGGGTCGCCGGCCTGGGCGCTTCCGAGCGACGCTTTGACGAAGTGGCGGTGCGGGCCGCCCGCTCAGGTGCCGATCTGGTGGGCTACCTCAACTACATTCATCCCTACCGTCTGCAAATACTGGGCGAGCGCGAAGTCGCCTACCTGGTCAATGCCACGCCGGACGATTGCGCGCGCCGCATTGGCCGCATCGTCACGCTGGAGCCGCCGGTGCTGGTGCTGGCAGACGGGCAGGTCGCGCCCGAGGCCTTGACGTCGATGTGCGAGAGCTCCCAGATTCCGATGTTTGCCACCGATGGCTCGTCGGCTTTTGTCATCGACGTGCTGCGCGCTTACCTGTCCAAGTATTTTGCCGACCGCTGCACCATGCATGGCGTGTTCATGGACATCCTGGGCCTGGGCGTGCTGATCACGGGTGAATCCGGCCTGGGTAAAAGTGAGTTGGGGCTGGAGCTGATCTCGCGCGGCAACGGCCTGGTGGCTGACGACGCCGTCGATTTGTACCGCATCAACCAGGACACGATCGAGGGGCGCTGCCCTGACCTGCTGCTCAATTTGCTCGAAGTGCGTGGCATCGGCCTGCTCGATATCCGCGGTATTTTTGGCGAAACCGCAGTGCGCCGCAAAAAGCGCCTGCAATTGATCGTTCATCTGGTGCGCCGCGAGACCATGGAGCGCGACTACGAACGCCTTCCCAATGAACCGCTGACGCAAGACGTGCTGGACGTGCCGGTGCGCAAAGTGGTGATTCAGGTGGTCGCCGGGCGCAATATTGCGGTGCTGGTTGAAGCCGCCGTGCGCAACACCATTTTGCAGATGCGCGGGGTTGACACCTACAAGGACTTCGTCGAGCGCCACCGCCAGGCAATGAGCGAGCCAAGCTGAACCCGGGGGCACCCCCTACAATCGCCCAATTCTTCGCTACTGTCTTTGCCCATGTCCAAGTTTTTGCAACGTTTTGTCTGCCTGAGTGTGTCAGGCATTTTGTTGGTCGGCTTGAGCGCCTGTGGCGGCCTGAATCGCGCCAGTCAAAGCGCGGTGGGCTTGGTCACGCCCTACAAAATCGACATCGTGCAGGGCAATTTTGTCTCGCGCGAGCAGGCTGCCGCCCTCAAGCCGGGCATGGGCCGCCTGCAGGTGCGCGACATACTGGGCACGCCGCTGCTTGCCAGTATTTTTCATGCCGACCGCTGGGACTACGTGTTTACTTTCAAGCGCCAGGGTGTCGAACCGCAGGCGCGCCGGGTCACGGTGTT
>NZ_JACUUE010000284.1 GCF_014859475.1 Rhodoferax sp. | reverse complement strand
TTGGCAAAGATCCCACGTACGCACTCGATTGCGCGGTTCCGTTTGGTCTGAACAGCCGTCAGCTGCCTCTTTGGCCGGTGCCTCCTGCATCGCCGTCATCGGGCGGGGCAAATCCGGGTGCCTTTTCAAAGTCAAATGACGGTTCTTCTTCTGGCATTTCCATCTGGGATTGCAGCAATTCCATGACGGCTTCCTGGCTCAGGCCTTCTTCGACCGACAAGTCGCCCACCACCAGTTTCGGGAACACGATGATGGTCGCCAGCATGATCACCAGCATGGCAATGAAGGCGATCGAGCCTTTGTAAATCTCGTTGGTGGTGACGGCCTTGATGGTTTCACCGGTAATGCGATCCTTGTAGCTGGACTTGGCGGCCACACTGCGCAAATAAAACAGCGCAAAACCAAAGGGCGGCGTCAGGAACGAGGTTTGCAGGTTCATGGCGATCATCACGCCGAACCAGATCATGGCAGCCTCGGGCGTCATGCCTGGCACCAGACCGGGCAGAATTTTTTCGGCCACGGGGGCCAGCAGCGGCACCACGATGAAGGCAATCTCGAAGAAGTCGATGAACATGCCCAAAAAGAACACCAGCAGGTTCACCACAATCAAAAAGCCCCAACCGCCACCCGGCATGTTGGCGAACAGGTGCTCGACCCAGATGTGGCCGTCGGCCGCATTGAAGGTAAAACTGAACACGGTGGAGCCGATCAGGATGAACATCACAAAGGTGGCCAGCTTGGCGGTATTTTCCAGCGCCTGCGTCAGGATGCTCATGCCCAAACGGCCCTTGCCTTTGGCCAAAATCAGTGCCCCCATGGCGCCCATGGCACCGCCTTCGGTGGGGGTGGCAACACCCAGGAAAATGGTGCCGAGCACCAGAAAAATCAGGATCAGCGGCGGCATCAGCACGAAGGTGACCTGCTCGGCCAGGCGCGACAACAGCGCCATTTTGGTCACGCGGTTGAAGATGGCCAGCAGCAAGCCCGTGATCGAGGCCAGCGTCATCGACATGATGACGATTTCATCCTTGGCCGAGGGCAGCGGGCGCTCCAGCCACTGCGTCATCAGTCCGTCATGCACTTGCGACCAGCTGTAACCCACTACGGCGCAAATGATGATCAGCACCAGCAGCGAGCGATGACCAGAGCTGCCACTTGCCTCGCGGTAAATGCGTGCCTCCTCGGGTAGGGCCGGTACCAGGGCGGGTTTGAAAATGGCCACCAGCACCACGAACAGCACATAGACGCCTACCAGCATCAAGCCCGGCACCAAGGCGCCGGCATACATGTCGCCCACCGAGCGGCCCAACTGGTCGGCCAGCACGATCAGCACCAGCGACGGCGGAATGGCCTGCGCCAGCGTGCCCGAGGCGGTGATGGCGCCGGTGGCAATGACCCGGCTGTAGCCATAGCGCAGCATGATGGGCAGCGAAATCAGGCCCATGGAAATCACCGCAGCGGCCACCACGCCGGTGGTGGCGGCCAGCAGCGCGCCGACCAGGATCACGGCAATGGCCAGGCCGCCGCGCAATGGCCCGAACACCTGGCCGACGGTTTCCAGCAGGTCTTCGGCCATGCCCGAGCGCTCCAGAATGATCCCCATGAAGGTGAAGAACGGGATCGCCAACAGGGTGTCGTTTTGCATGATGCCGAAAACGCGCAGCGGCAAGGCCTGGAACAGCGAAGCCGGGAAGATACCTGCCTCCATGCCAACAAGCCCAAAACCCAGGCCGGTAGCGGCCAGGGCAAACGCCACAGGAAAGCCACTGAGCAAAAACACGAACAAGCCGGCGAACATGAGGGGCACAAACTGCTGTGCCAAAAAAGTGGTCTGCATTCAGTGTTCCCCTGCCAGTTTGCTTGCAGCCAGGGCTTCGAGTTCTTTGAGTTTTCTTTCTTCTGCCGTGCCGCCTTCGTCGTGGCTTAAGACATCAGGGCCGTGCCCGAACAGGAACGCAAAACGCTTGATGAGTTCGGACACGCCCTGCAGCGCCAGCAGCGCAAAGCCCAGCGGAATCAGGCCGTAGGCGGGCCAGCGGATCAAACCACCTGCGTTCTGCGACATTTCTCCCGTGACGAGCGCATTGGTGAACAGCGGCCATGCCAACGCGACAGACAAAATGCAAAAGGGAAACAACACGGCCAGGATGCCGACCACATCGATCCAGTTGCGCGTGCGTGCGCTCAGGCGCGTGGCAATAAAGTCGATCCGGACATGCGAATTTTTCAGGAGGCCATAACCGGCCCCCATCAGGAATACAGCGGCAAACAGGTACCACTGGATTTCCAGCAAGCTGTTGGAGCTGACGTTGAAAATTTTCCGCACGACGGCGTTGCCGGCGCTGATCAGGGTGGTGGCCAAAATCAGCCACATGGTGAGTTTGCCGATGCCGGTGGTGATCTTGTCGATCAGCCGGGACAAGGCGAGAAGTGGGGTCATGGTGTCTCTATTGCTTGGATTTTGTGCAAGTCAACCAGGGTAATGGTTGATCGCAATTTTGTTGCCGTCGAAGTTTAGCGGTTTGCGCTCGCGCGACAGTTGAAGAATTTTAGGCGAACCCTGAAATTTTTCTCTGAGGGTGA
>NZ_JACUUE010000283.1 GCF_014859475.1 Rhodoferax sp. | reverse complement strand
CAGGTTGCCAGCGCCAGGCCGACTGCTAAGACACTTTTTGAAACTTTCATGACTAAATGCTCCTTGGTTTGAAATGAAGGTCACTGACCATTACTGGACTGGACTGAACTCTATTAGCAAAAGGCGGGCCAACTTGCCGCCAGCATCGAAAAAACCCGTTTTGGCCCCGTTTTGGCCCCGTTTTTGACCCGTTTTGGCTGGACTTCGGCCGGATTGGGCTTGGCGAGGTTTCGTTTTGGTAACCTGTTTTCATCGCCAAACCCTGAAATGTCACGTTTTGGTAACCTCACAAAAAAGGGCGCTGACCGCCACGGCCAGCGCCCCCATGGACGGGAAACCCGCTTATTGCTTGGCCGGCTCTGCCTTGGCGGCAGCCTCAGCCGCCTTGGCGGCCAGGGCCGCTGCGGCTTCTGCGGCTTTTACGGCATCCGCGGCTTCTGCCGCCGCCGCGGCCGCCGCGGCGCCCTTGATGGCCGCGTCTTCGGCCGTGGTATTGACCAATTGATAGACGGCGACCCGGTGATTGAGAATATCACCCACGTAAATACGGTTGTTCTTGTCGATGGTCAGCACCGACGGGTTTTGCAAAAAGCCCGGTATGGTGCCGCGGCCGCCAAAGAACATCAGCACATCGCCCTTGGCATTGAAGATCTGCACATTGCTCCAGCCGGAGTCAACCACGTACAGGTTGCCAAAGCTGTCAACACCCACGCCCTTGGGTTTGTCGAACATGCCAAAGGCGGTGCCGCGCTTGCCGAAGGCCTTCAGGAACTTGCCGTCGGCGTCGAACTTTTGCACCCGCGAGTTGAGCGTGTCGGCCACGAAGAGGTTGCCCTGGGCATCCACCGTGAGGTAAGTGGGGAACAGGAAGGAGCCCGGGATGTCGCCGGTCTGCTTGCCGATCTTGCCGAGCAGCTTGCCCTGCAGGTCGAAGATCTTGACGCTGTGCTCGGCCGACCCGGTGCGCCCGCTGTCGGCCACATAGACCTTGCCGCGCGGCACATCCACGGCCAGGCCCACCGGACGCTCCAGCGAAGCGTCGGTAATGAAGCGCAGCGGCTCGCCAGCGGCGTCGAACACCTGCACGCCGCCTCTGCCTGAGTCGGCGACGTAAATGTTTTCAGCGGCATCGAGCCCCACACCCATCGGCGCGGCCAGCTTGCCCTGACCGATCGCCTTGGCGGTTTTTTTCTCGAAGTCGAACACAAACACCTTGCCTTGGGCAAAGTCCGAGATGTAGAGCCGGTGCGCGTCTGCCGAGGTGGTCAGCCCCATCGGCTCGACGATGCGGTTGGGCGAGGCCACGTCGCCGGCCAGGAACTTGAAAATGATCTGGCTGGTGGTGCTGTCCTTGACCAGGTCCTTGTCGTCCACCAGATTGCGGATGAACTCGATGCGCGCCGTCTCGGGCGGCTCGGGCCAGACCATGCGGGGTGGTTCCTTGACGACTTCGCTGGCGCAACCCACCAGCAGCGCCACCAGCGTGGCAGCGGCAGCGCCAGCAACGGCACGGGCCAGGCGGCGCGCGCCAAGCGGCTGCCGGGCTTGCCCGGCGAAAGGCTGGTAGCGCGCCGGTAAAGTATCAATGGCCAGGGTTTGAGACAGGGTGGTCATGTGTTGGCTTCCATAAAAATCCAAAAGGGTCATTTTGCCAGTTTCCAAAAATGCCGCCAGCCCGCAAACGTGAAAGAACACCGTTTTGGGTGTGAGTGGCTGTCATTGCGAGCGAAGCGTGGCAATCAGGCTTGTCCGAGTTCAACAGGCATTACACTAGAATTCCAAAGTATTACCACCGAAAGTTTCCATGCCAACTACCCTCACCAGCAAAGGCCAAGTCACCATCCCAAAGCGCATTCGAGATGCTTTGAATATGGGCCCAGGCTGCCTGGTTGACTTTGCACTCAACCGCGAAGGCGATGTGGTTTTGCACAAAATTGAAACCCGGGCTAGCGGCCAGCCTGATCGTTTTGCAGCGGTCCGCGGCAGAGCAGACATTAAATGGCGAACCGATGAATTGATGACACTGCTACGTGGTGAGCGTTGATGCTGCTGGTCGATACCAACATTTTGGTTGACGTGCTGGAGGACGATCCACAATGGTCAGATTGGTCGATTCATCAGTTGCGCATGCAGGCCCGCGTTCATAAGCTTCTGATCAACCCCATCATTTACGCCGAAATGTCAACGACCTTTTCAAGCGTCGAGGCGCTGGATCAAACGATTGCTGATATGGGCTTGGTGATGACAAGCATCCCGCATGTTGCCTTGTTTTTGGCGGGTAAAGCATTTGTGCGGTACCGGCGTCTGGGTGGCATCAAACTCAACGTTTTAGGGGATTTCTTTATTGGCGCGCATGCAGCGGTGTCTGGCCTGCCCATCTTGACCCGCGATACGAGGCGCTACGCTTCCTATTTTCCAAGCGTGCAGTTGATTTCTCCTGAAAATTAAAGCTGATGGCCGCTCCGAAGCAGATGCGGCGCTGAATCAGGCAAACGCCAATCAGTCCGGCGGCTGCATGGACTGCCGCGTTTCGCTTTCCATGAACAGCCCCGTCATTGCGAACGCAGTGACGCAATCCATGACC
>NZ_JACUUE010000282.1 GCF_014859475.1 Rhodoferax sp. | reverse complement strand
CATGACGCAAACCCTGCAGAGCCAAACTGCACCCGCTGCCGAAGCACTTCCAGATGCAGTCGAAGTACCTGTCGCTGAGGCACCAGCGGCTGAAATTGAGGAAGCACTGACTGATCCCAATCCCAATCCCAATCCCAATCCCAATCCCAATCCCAATCCCAATCCAGCCAGCGACGCTGTGAGCACGTTGGACGCTGTGGCTGCTGTGGCTGCTGGCCGCTCGCAAGCCCTGGAAATCGCCGAACTTTGTCAGCTTGCCGGGCAAAGCAGTCGCATTACCAGCTTCTTGGCCCAAGGCAGCTCGGCCCCTGAGGTGCGCCAGGCCTTGCTGCTCTCGCGTGCCCAAAGTGAAGAAATCTCCTCACTGATTCACCCAGATGCGGCCAAGCCACTGGCAAAGGCCAGCAATGACGGCGTCTCAGCGCTGATGGCCGCCGTCAAAAAGCTCGCCGGTACGCCATGAATCTGAATATTGCGACTTTGTTTGCTTGTTTCTCAATCTCAACTCTTTACATAGGACACTGCCATGACCGCTATCAATGAAACCCAGAACCTGGGCGACTTGCTCAAGTACGAAGAAGACCATCTTCGCTATTCACGAGAAGTTGCCACCGTCGCTGCCGGACAGAAACTCACCTTGGGCACCGTCGTCGCACGCGAAACGGCGAGTGCAAAACTCATGCAACTCGACCCCTTGGCCACCGATGGTTCAGAAAACCCCATCGGCGTGCTTCTGAACGATGTCGATGCCTCCTTGATCGATGTGCAAGACGCACTCTTGCTCAACCGTCATGCGGTGCTCGCATCGGAGTGCGTGATTTGGCCCGCAGGCATCACCGCTGCGGCCAAGACCGCTGCCATCGGCGCGTTGGCCGACCTTGGCATCCTGATTCGCCAGTCAGCCTGATCGCACCCAAGCCTGGGCGCTGGTGCTGACTTATCACTTCAACCTTTGGACATTTCCCCATGAACAACCCCTTCAACAACCCCGCCTTCTCGATGTCATCGCTGACCGCTGCGATCAACATCATCCCCAACCGCTTCGGTCGCATCGAGGCCCTCAAAATCTTCCCCGACAAGCCTGTGCGCACGCGCCAGGTGATGGTCGAAGAACAAAACGGCGTGCTCAACCTGCTACCGACCATGCCCGTGGGCGCCCCTGGCACGGTGGGCACCCGTGGCAAGCGCGCCATGCGCTCCTTTGTGGTGCCGCATATTCCGCATGACGATGTGGTTTTGCCAGAGGAAGTCCAGGGCATTCGCGCCTTTGGCAGCGAGACCGAGATGGAAACCATCGCCTCGGTCATGGCCCGACATCTGCAGACCATGCGCAACAAGCACGCCATCACACTGGAGAACCTGCGCATGGGTGCATTGAAGGGCGTGATCCTGGATGCCGATGGCTCGGTGATTTACAACCTGTTTGATGAGTTTGGCATCACTCCCACGACCATCAACTTCGATCTGGCCAATGCAGCCTCCAACGTTAAAAAGAAGTGTGCCGATGTGCTGCGCCACTTTGAGGACAACCTCAAGGGTGAATTCATGACCTCGGTGCACTGCCTGTGCTCACCCGAGTTTTATGACGCGCTGACCGATCACGTCAAGGTCAAGGACGCGTTTGCCTACAGCCAGCAGCGGGCCGTGCTGATCGATGACATGCGCGCGGGCTTCACCTTTGGTGGAGTCACCTTTGAGGAATACCGGGGCCAGGCCACCGACATGAATGGCGTCACCCGCCGTTTTATTGGCGCAGGTGAGGCCCATGCGTTTCCCTTGGGCACGGTCGACACCTTCAGCACCTACTACGCACCGGCTGACTTCAACGAGACCGCCAACACGCTGGGCCAGGCGCTCTACGCCAAGCAGGAGCCGCGCAAGTTTGAGCGCGGCACTGACCTGCACACGCAAAGCAACCCGCTGCCGATGTGCCACCGCCCGGGCGTTCTCGTGAAGCTGACGGTGTGATGGTGCGCATCGAGGACTTCTATGAGGCCGCTGGGCGGTCTGGCTTGCTGGTGGACGCGGAAATCGATGGCCACACCATCGCCGTCGATTTCCGCTCGCCAGACGAGAGCGTCCTCGACGGGCTTGCCCTGTCTGCCGATTACACGATCCGCTTTCCAGCCTCGACACTGCCGAGCCTGGCGGCAGGAGACATCGTGTCCATCGCAGGCAACACGTATCGCGTCCGCGATATCCGCAGCATCGGCGACGGCAGCGAGCGCCGCGCTTCACTCTCTCGACTCTAAGGACTCCGGCTCATGAACTCCATCCGCGAGCGCATCTTGCGGGAGGTCGTCGCTCGTCTCGCTGCCGGGGTGGCGCCCACGCCGGTACTGCGCTTTCCGACCGTGCCGGTGACGCGCGAGGCCAGCCCCGCGCTGCTGCTATTTGCCGAAGGCGACAGCATCACCGCGCATGCCAACAACCTCGTCGACCGGCTGCTGATGGTGCGTTTGGTAGCGGTGGCTCGTGGGGACGATGCCTTCGAGCAAGCCGATCTCGCCGTCGTCGCCGCCCACGCAGTCCTGATGAGCGACACCAACCTTGGCGGTCTGGCGCTGGCCCTGCGCGAGGCGGATTG
>NZ_JACUUE010000281.1 GCF_014859475.1 Rhodoferax sp. | reverse complement strand
TTTGACCATGCCAATCACATCAGAGCCACGTTGCCGCGCTGCTTTCAAGACCCAGACGGTGCTGCTGGGCGCTATATTGCTGTTCTTCTTTTACCGGCAGATCCACGACTACGATGTTTGGTTTCACATGGTCGTGGGGCGCGAGATGCTAGCCACCGGCGCGCTGCCGAAAACCATGTTTTACCTGCTGCCACTGCAGGGCGAACCCACCAACTATATTGAATGGGGCTTTGGCCTCATTCAGCACCTGGCCTACACAGTGGCCGGTTTTCCCGGCATGGCCTTGCTCAATGCGGCACTCGCTACCAGCGCGCTTTTGTTTGCCTACGCGGCGGCGCTCGGGCGCAGGGCGTGGCTGCACCCGGCTGCGTTGCTGGCGCTCGCCATCGTCGCCTGGGCCTTCAGGGTGCGCACCGAATACCGCGCCGAGATGCTGCTCTTTCTGGCGCTGGGCATCACCTTCTGGGCGCTGGAGCGCTTCATGGCATCCGGACGATGGCGCCAGCTCATTCCCATCCCGCTAAGTGCCCTGGTGCTAAGCCAAGCGCACCCGTCCAGCCTGATGCTGGTGCCGCTCATAGGCGCCTACGGCATTGAGGCCTTGCGCGCACCGCCCACCGGCCTGAGCCGCCTGCAGGCCAGCGTGGCCCTGGCTGGCAGCGCCACCGCCGCACTGCTACTTGCCTGCCTAAACCCCTATGGCTGGAGCCAGGTGGCCTTGCCGGTCATCACCCACCTGGCCGACCTCAACAATCCCGACCTGTTGTATGCTGTCACTGAATACCAACCCATCATGGCCACCGCCTTTGGCAGCACCTTTATCGTGCTGGTGCTGCTGTCCATTCCGGCGGTGCTGTTTGCGCCCAGGCACCGCATCGCGGCTGGCCTGCTGCTGACGCTGTTCGGTGGCCTGACGTATCTGTATGCGCGCAACATCGGCCTGTTTGCCCTGATGCTCGTGATTCCGCTGGTGCGCCTGGCCTTGCACGCCTGGCCCCAAACACTGCCCGCCTGGCTGACGCGCGTCGCCATGGCCGCACCGCTGGTGTGCCTGATCGCCTTTCCGCTCTGGCGCGGCGATTGGGGCAGCGGCCTGGTACCCAAGGTCTTCCCTGAGCAGGCCGCGAGCTACCTGCGCAGCCATGTGCCGGGCGCGCGCGTGTTCAACTTCATCGACTACGGCGGCTACCTCGCCTGGGCGCTCGGGCGCGAGGCCAGCGTCTTTGCCGACAGCCACGACACCGCCATGAACCGGGCCGCCGACTTGCACGACCGCATTTTTCAGGCCGAACCCGGTTGGCAAAATGCGCTGGCCAGCTACCGCATCGACGCCATCTTTGCGCCCACCCTGATGTCCTATTCAGGCCGCCTGATCGACCTGATGCTGCCGCTGGCCAAAGACGACAACTGGCAACTGGTCAGCGTCGAAGACGCCGGCCTGCTCTTTGTACGCAGCAGCCTGGCCCCGGCCCGCGCCATCGACAAGCGCGAAATCTGGCGCCACATGCTGGTCGCGGCACAAAGAATCATTGACGACTTCCCCAACCACCCGCAGCCCTGGCTGGCGCGCGCGCTGGCGCTCGAGGCGCTGGGCGACTTTGCGCAGGCCCGGCAGTCGCGCCGCCGCTTCGATCAACTCAGCTACAGCGAGCGGGCGCAATAAATTTTTTGCGCGCCACCGTCCCAATGCGTAGCCCAGGCACCATGAACAAAGAAAACCGCATCACTCAATACCAGCAAAACTACTTCAGCCAGTACGGCTTTGAAGCGGCGATGGTGAAATACCGCCGCAAGTTGGTCATGGAACGACTCGCCGCCATCCGCCCCAAAACCGTGCTTGAAGTGGGTTGCGGTGCCGAGCTTCTGTACCAGCACCACGTGCAGGCGGCGGGGCCTGTTGAGCGCTGGATCGTGGTCGAGCCGGGGCAGGAATTTCATCAAGTGGCTGCAAGCAGTGGCCTGCCCAATCTGCTGGCCATTCAGGGTTTTTTTGAAGATGTCACGTCGCAAATCAAAGACCAGCTGGGCACGCCCCCCGACCTGATCATCATCTCCAGCGTGTTGCACGAAGTCGCGCAGCCGCTCAAATTGCTCGAGGCCGCCAAAAGTCTGATGGACGAGCGCAGCGTGTTGCACGTCAATGTGCCCAATGCCGCCTCATTTCACCGCCTGCTGGCCAGGTCGATGGGCCTGATCGACGACGTAAAGCAATTGAGCGAGCGCAACCTTCATCTGCTGCAACACCGCGTTTACGATCGCCAAAGCATTCGCAGCGATGTTGAAGCGGCCGGCTTGCTGCCAGTTGCGCAAGGCGGCTATTTCATCAAGCCCTTCACCCATGCCCAGATGGCTCTGGTGGCAGAACAACTCGGCGCTGCGGTGCTCGACGGGCTCTACGCCATGGGCAAGGAGCGCCCCGAGCTGGCCAGCGAAATCTACATTGAAGCGCGCCGCCCCGCATAGCGTCGCGAGCCCACCGATACTGCACACAGACCATGAACAGAAATTTCGTCACTGCGAGCCCGCCGAATCAGGCCCGATACCGCACACGGACCTTGAACAGAGACTTCGTCACTGCGAGCGTAGCG
>NZ_JACUUE010000280.1 GCF_014859475.1 Rhodoferax sp. | reverse complement strand
GAATACCGGCCTGTCACGCCGGGGGTCGCGGGTTCGAGTCCCGTCCGCTCCGCCAGATTAGTCATTTTAATCAATGACTTAGAAAAAGCCCCGATTAAACACCGGGGCTTTTTTACTGCTCTTATTTTAAAAACGTCGATATGTTTTTGGCTTCGCTCTCGATGCAGGGAAGGGCAAAATATCCGAAAAAAAGCAAGCAGCATTGAAAGCAAGTTATTCTTGCTTGGCCCCTTGGGGTTTGTTCACAAATAAGCCATCCATTTCGCGCGCCAGATTCGGGCGCACTTTGCGCCGGGCCATGACCAAAAAAATCCATCGGTTTTAAATGTGCCGTCAAGCATGCATCACTACACGATTGCCATGGCCTGAACGGAACTTAAAACATCACCGGGCCGGATCAATAGTGGAAAAATGAAACAGTTCCTGGCTCATATGCAAATTGACCTCGGCAGAGGCGTTTCAGGGACGGATGGCAACAAAGAACGATCAAGATGTAATCCATGACCATGACGACGCTCTTTCGTGTTTCGCGAGCTTGTATGCCACCTAACGCTGGTGGCGGGCAAATAACCTTTAAAAATTACTGATCAGTCTATTTACCCGACTAAAACGCTAGGTTTCTGGTTATACTGAGCCCCGTTGTACCGCTTGAACATCAATTCAGGCAATAACCAAACTTCAGGAGTGTTGCCATGCGTTTAACTACCAAAGGCCGTTTTGCGGTCACTGCCATGATTGATCTGGGCTTGCGCCAATCGGCGGGCCCTGTCACGCTCGCCGCCATCAGCCAGCGTCAACAAATTTCCCTGTCCTACCTGGAGCAGCTGTTTGGCAAGCTGCGCCGCAACGCGCTGGTGGAATCCACCCGCGGCCCCGGTGGCGGCTACACGCTGGCGCGCTCACCCGCCGACATCACCGTGGCAGAAATCATTACCTCGGTCGATGAGCCCATGGATGCCACCCAGTGCGGTGGCAAGGAAAATTGTATGGGCGAGGGTGCGCGCTGCATGACCCATGAGTTGTGGGCTTCGCTGAACGTCAAGATGGTTGAGTTTCTGGACTCGGTGAGCCTGCAAAAGCTGGTTGACGAGCAATTGGCCAAGGGTTTCCAGATGGAAGAAAAACCCACCCTCAAGCGCGCCATTTCCAGTATGCCGGTGATGAAACCGATTCGTATCAATGCCCCCAATTCGGTGTTTGCGCTGGGTGCCAGCTACGCCAAGATGTAATTCGTAAACCAGACAAGAGCATTCAACATGGACAGCACCCCACATTTTCCCATTTACATGGACTACAGCGCCACCAACCCCTGCGATCAGCGGGTGGTGGATGCCATGATTCCCTGGCTCAGAAGCCATTTTGGCAACCCAGCGTCGCGCAGCCACGCTTGGGGCTGGGAGGCAGAAGCCGCCGTAGAAACTGCCCGCGAACAAGTGGCGGCCCTGATCGGTGCCGACCCGCGCGAGATCGTCTGGACCTCCGGTGCCACCGAGTCCAACAATCTGGCGCTCAAGGGCGCGGCGCACTTTTATCAGTCCAAGGGCAAACACATCATCACGGTCAAGACCGAGCACAAGGCCGTGCTCGACACCTGCCGCGAGCTGGAGCGCCAGGGTTTTGAGGTGACTTACCTCGATGTCCAGCCAGACGGTCTGGTCAACCTCGATGCCTTCAAGGCCGCCATTCGCCCCGACACCATCCTGGCCAGCGTGATGTACGTCAACAATGAAATTGGTGTGATCCAGGACGTGGCCGCCATTGGCGCCATTTGCCGCGAAAAGGGTGTGGTGTTCCATGTCGATGCCGCTCAGGCCACTGGCCGTGTGGCCTTTGACATCAGCAAAATGCCGATTGACCTGATGAGCCTCACTGGCCATAAAACCTACGGTCCCAAGGGCATTGGCGCGCTCTTTGTGCGGCGCAAACCGCGCATCCGCCTTGAGGCGCAAATGCACGGCGGTGGCCATGAGCGCGGCATGCGCTCGGGCACGCTGCCCACGCATCAGATTGTCGGCATGGGCGAGGCCTACCGCATTGCCAAGGAGGAAATGGCCCAGGAATTGCCGCGCATTCAGGCCATGCATGATCGCATGATTGCCGGTTTGCAAGACATCGAGCAAGTGTTCATCAACGGCCACCTGACGCAGCGCGTGCCGCACAACCTCAACATCAGCTTCAACTACGTTGAAGGCGAGTCCTTGATCATGGGCATCAAGGGCCTGGCGGTGTCCAGCGGCTCGGCCTGCACCTCGGCCAGCCTGGAGCCCAGCTACGTGCTGCGCGCCTTGGGCCGCAGCGACGAGCTGGCGCACAGCAGCCTGCGCATGACCATTGGCCGCTGGACCACTGAAGAAGAGATTGACTACGCGGTGGCCACCATCAAGGAAAACGTGGCACGCCTGCGCGAACTCAGCCCGCTGTGGGACATGTACAAGGAAGGTATCGACATCAGCACCATTCAGTGGGCGGCGCACTGAATGATGACTTTTTTTGTCATCGCGAGACGCGCGGCGACCCATGCAGTTGAAAGTACTGGATCGCCGCGCTACGCTTTCCATGAACAGCCCCGTCATTGCGAACGCAGTGAC
>NZ_JACUUE010000049.1 GCF_014859475.1 Rhodoferax sp. | reverse complement strand
ACTATGCAATTTCCTGAATCCTGGTTGCGTGAATTCTGCAACCCACCGTTAAGCACCGCTGAACTCGCCGAGACCCTGACCATGGCGGGTCTGGAGGTAGAAGAGCTCAAGCCGGTGGCACCGCCGTTCAGCCACATCGTGGTCGGCGAAATCAAGGAGGCGGTGCAGCACCCCAATGCCGACCGCCTGCGCGTGTGTCAGGTGGATGTGGGTCAGGCCGAACTGCTCACCATCGTTTGCGGTGCGCCCAACGCCCGCGCCGGCGTCAAGGTGCCTTGCGCGCTGGTGGGGGCCGAGTTGCCGCCCGGTGAAGACGGCCAACCGTTCCTGATCAAGATCGGCAAGTTACGCGGCGTCGAGAGCTTTGGCATGCTGTGTTCTGCCCGCGAACTCAAGCTCTCCGAGGACCATGGCGGCCTGCTGGAGCTGGCCACCGAGGCAGAAGTGGGGCAGGACATTCGTGCACATCTGTCGCTTGACGACACCTTGTTCACGCTCAAGCTCACGCCCAACCTGGCGCATTGCCTGAGCGTCTATGGCGTGGCGCGCGAGGTGTCTGCCCTCACGGGCGCAGCGCTGACAACACCGGACTTTCCCACGACCAGCTGTGCCATCAACGAGCTGCTGCCGGTCAAGGTCAGCGCGCCGGATCTGTGCGGCCGTTTTTCCGGGCGCATCATTCGCGGTGTCAACCCCAAGGCCGCCACGCCCGCCTGGATGGTGGAGCGCCTGGCGCGTTGCGGCCAGCGCAGCGTGACCGCGCTGGTGGACATCTCCAACTACGTGATGTTCGAATTGGGTCGGCCGTCGCACATTTTTGACCTCGACAAAATCCATGGTGGGCTCGACGTGCGCTGGGGAAAACCGGGCGAACAGCTCAAGCTGCTCAACGGCAACACCGTCACGGTCGATGCGCAAGTGGGCGTGATCGCCGATGCGCAACAGGTTGAGTCCCTGGCTGGCATCATGGGCGGCCATGCCACCGCGGTGTCGGATGACACCCGCAACATCTTTGTCGAAGCCGCCTTCTGGTGGCCCAAAGCCATTGCCGGGCGCTCACGCCGCTTCAATTTTTCCACCGATGCCGGCCACCGCTTTGAGCGCGGTGTAGATCCTGAGCTAACCGTGGAACACATCGAGCGCATCACCCAGTTGATCGTTGAGATTTGTGGCACGCCCGACACGGTGTGCGGCCCTGTGGACGACCAGCAGGTGGCCATGCCCCAGAGCGCCAAAGTGGCCTTGCGCGTGGCGCGTGCGGCCAAGGTGCTGGGCATGCCGCTGACGCAGGCGCAGTGCGTGAAAGCGCTCACCGGCCTGGGCCTGCCGGTGACCGAGGGTGACGGCGTGATTGAAGTCACGGCGCCTTCTTACCGCTTCGACCTGCAAATCGAAGAAGACCTGATCGAAGAAGTGGTCCGCATGATCGGTCTCCACAAGCTGCCGCAAACGCCGCCGCAGGCACCGATCACCGCCAAGATTCGCCCCGAGAACCAACGCAGTCCGTTTGCCGTGCGCCGCGCGCTGGCCGCCCTGGGCTACCAGGAGACTATCAACTTCAGTTTTGTCGAAGCGCGCTGGGAGCACGAACTGGCGGGCAACCCGAACCCGATCAAATTGCTCAACCCGATTGCCAGCCAGATGAGCGTGATGCGCTCAAGCCTGCTCGGCTCGCTGCTGCAAGTGCTCAAGTTCAACCAGGACCGCAAGGCGCAACGCGTGCGTGTCTTCGAGCTGGGGCGTGTTTTTTTGCGCGATGCCTCGGTGCCGAGCTCAGACACCACGGTGCAGGGCTTCAACCAGCCCATGCGTGTGGCTGGCGTGGCCATGGGCGCGGTGGATGCGCCCGAGTGGGGCTGTAAAGAGCGCGCTGTTGATTTTTACGATGTCAAGGGCGACCTTGAAACCCTGTTTGTGCCGACCCGGCTGACGTTCGAGCCGGCCGAGCACCCAGCCATGCACCCCGGGCGCTGCGCGCGCGTGCTGTGCGGCGGTCAGGCGGTTGGCTTTGTCGGCGAACTGCACCCCAAGTGGCGCCAGTCGTATGACCTGGTGCAAGCCCCTGTCATGTTCGAGGTGGATCTGGATGCGGTGCTGAGCCGCCAGGTGCCGCGCTTTGGAACGGTGCCCCGCTTCCAGGCGGTTGAACGTGATATTGCCGTCTTGGTTGCTGAATCGGTCACGCACGACGCCCTGATGCAGGCCATCTGGTCCGCGTCATGTGGCGGTGTACTGCGCGACGCCGTGCTGTTTGACATTTACCGGCCCAAAACCCCCGTTACTGCATCACAACAAAGTGTGCCGACCGAGAAAAGCATGGCGATCCGTTTGACGCTGAATGCGCAAGATGCTACGCTTTCCGAACAGCAAATTGAAACGGCAGTTGCCGCCGTGATTGCCACCTTGAGTGAAAAATTGGGTGCGCGACAGCGCGCTTGAATCACCCGCCACCCCCTAGCCACAGAGCGAGTCATCGATGGACATTACGGTTGAATCCCTGGAAACCCCGGCCCTGACCAAGGCGCAACTCTCAGAGTTGCTGTTTGAACAGATCGGCCTGAACAAGCGTGAGTCCAAAGACATGGTGGATGCTTTTTTTGATCTGGTGTCACGCAGCTTGGTCGAAGGCGATGATGTCAAGATCACCAGCTTTGGCAACTTCCAGATTCGTACCAAGTCACCGCGCCCCGGGCGCAACCCGCGCACTGGCGAGGCCATACCCATTGCCGCGCGTCGGGTCGTCACTTTTCACGCCAGCCAGAAGCTCAAGGAGCAAATTCAGGCTGGTGCCTCGTCAAACTCCACAGAAGTTTGACCAACAGCAACTCTTTTGTGGGTAAGCTGTCTTTACAGTGTGGGCTCAGTTAGAGTACGCTTGCACATTTTCAGCTTATATTGTTGATTCAAATGGAGAATTCGCTCCCCCTGATTCCAGCCAAACGCTACTTCACCATTGGTGAAGTTGGCGAACTGTGTGGTGTCAAGCCGCATGTGCTGCGCTATTGGGAGCAGGAATTTACCCAACTCAGGCCCATGAAACGGCGCGGCAATCGCCGTTATTACCAGCATCACGAAGTGCTGATGATCCGGCGTATTCGTGAGTTGCTCTACGACCAGGGCTTTACCATCAGTGGCGCGCGCAACAAAATGCAGGAATTGCTGCAAACCAGCTCGAGCGCCCAGGACCTCGATGATGTGCATCTGGACCCGACCGCCGGTTTGGCGGACGGCAATGCGCGACCAAAGGCCGATCCTGATGGCGTGGCAGCGCAAGACAAGCTTGTACAGCTTGATTCCTGGCGCTTGCTGCGACACGAACTCAACGAAATCAGGGGCCTTCTGGAACTCGATTTCTAACGCGCCGCAGCCGAAATCGATCTTGTCCGTGGTTATAATTCACCGCTTCGGTGTGTGGCGCAGCCTGGTAGCGCACTTGCATGGGGTGCAAGGGGTCGAAGGTTCGAATCCTTTCACACCGACCATATGAATCAAGGACTTGCTTAGAAATGAGCCGAGTCTTTTTTTTTGGTTGCGTTGCCTCGTGTTATGGATGCACTTGAGTTTGCGGCAGATTGCCGAAAAACTTGTACAACACATCGTTGTGGTTATCGCGTTTCTTTTGCTGTTGAGCGTTCAATTCTCTTGGCTTGGCCCACTCGGCATGCGCGCGCGCTGACCTGACGACTTTAAGAAATTGCTGGGTTTGCGTCGTCGAAAATGTGATCGGACTCGGGGCTCGCAGCAAGAATTGATCTGCATGCCCACGTTTTTCAAGCGCTATGAGCATGCTCAGATGCTGCCCCGCAAGCAGCAGCAAGGCACTGTCGTTCAAGCTCAATTCAAGCTTGCCGCGTAGTTTGTTGAATAACTTGTTTCCGACGCGTCCCTGGCTTAGAAAACCTCCGATGGCCCCGCCCGCAGTGACGCCAGCACCCAGCGACACGCCTGCCACGGCAACATCTGCCGCCAATCCCACTGCCATGCCCACCATGGAGCCAATGCCAAGACGTTTTCCGGCTTGCTTCAGCGCTTCAGGGTTGAAGAGGTCCGAGTTCCAACGCGCCGTGAGTTCGGGCAACATCGCTGTCTCCGCGCTATCGACCGCAAAGCCATGCAGTTCAAGCATCGATTCAAAGCCCTGCCGACTGAGTTTTGCAACCTGGGCTTGAAACAATCGGATGGCCTGCGCCCTGGAAGCCTCATCAGAGACGACTTCCGAGTCCAGAATTTCACGATAGGAGGCCAAACTCAAGATCAAGTCGCCCACCAGCCGCAAGCCCGCCGCGTGCCTTTCCTGGCGCTCTGAATCCAGGTACGCCACCAGGTCTTGCAGTTGTCCGCGCCGCTCAGGCAGCAAGCCACCGAGGTCGGTGTACAGGTTTTTCTCGGCATCATGCATGGGTGCCACCGTTTGAAACCGGACACGCGCGTGCAGCCCGTGGGTGGCAAACATCGCAAGCCACGCGGGCTCCTGGCTGTCTGGATTGCCCACGTAGTTCAGCACGGGCAAGATCGGTTTGGCACACCACCGCAAAATTTCGATCTCATCGGCAAACTTGGGCAGTGGCGTTTCCCGTGTGTCGATCACGAGCAGGGCAGCGTCCACGTCTTTCATGCAGCGCAGCACTTTGGCCTCCTGCTCGAAATCACCCATTGCCAGCGGACCCGATAAAAAAGCTGCTATTTTTTGCGCTGCAGTGCAGCTTGCATCCATGGCTTGCAGGTGTTCCAACAAGGCTGGCGCGTCCTCAAGACCGGGTGTGTCCAGAAAACGGATGGCCGCAAGACCATCGACGGTCAACGGGATCGCCTGGACCTCGCGCGTCGTGCCGGGCCTGTCCGACACTTCGCCAAAGTCATTGCGTCGCGTCAGCGTGCGCAGTAATGACGTTTTGCCCGCATTGGTATGGCCGACAACGGCCAATTCAATGGCCTTGGCCATGATCCTCCTTTGCCCATTTGACGGCTGCGTCAGGGCTGTCGTTAAAAACCTGGTCCAAAGCCAAGGGCGGCAGCCAGTCCAGCCAGCGCTTGGCCGACACCGAAGCCTCTTCGGCGCGGTTCCCCAAGAGCAACAGCGCCGTGGCGCCGGCGAAGCTGGTGGCCTCGCGAATGAAGCGTTCTGTGGCGCGGTCCGGGCTGGCAGCGCTGTTGCAGATGACAATCAGGCGTTCGGGGCTAACGCGTCGCAACTGCGCCAGCGTGGCACGTTTGCTGGCTGCGGAGCCATCTGTTTTTTCCACCAGTCGATTGCCGGCAGCCCATGCGGGCGGCCAGGCTAAATCTGGAGGTAACTCGAAGCCGATGACAGCCCACCCCGAACGGGATGGCGAACCCGGCATCACTGAGGCAGACCCTTTGGGTGTGGCATGCTCGGCGTCAACGAGTTGCCAAGCGTTGAGCGATTCAAAGCGTTGCATGAGCTTGCGGATGTAGGGGTCCTGGGTGTCAACCCGCAACTGCCCCAAGGTGCGCCAGAGCATCGTGGCACTGATCGCGCCAACCAGCGCGCGCAGCCCCAAGCCATAGACCAAGGTGCAAGCGATCAGCCAAAGCGCCCATCCTCTGTGGTCGCCCGCGCCACTGAGCACATGGGCAACATCCGGCGTGGCAAAGCCAATCAGCCTGGGCAGACTACCCGAAATCTGGGCGAATCTGGCCAGCACCTCGGGACTGAGAATGGTGGTCTCCCAAGTCAATCGAAAGGCAAAAAATGAGAAGGCCGAGACCAAACCCATCAATGTCAATATGAACGCCAGCGCCCATATGGCGTGCATCATGGTCCCGAAAGCCCAGCTCAATAATCTGCGCTGCTGGCCAAGCACGGAAAGGCCGGCATCGAGCAACAATCGGCTCGATCGACGCTTGAATCCGGGGAGTTGTGTGCTGGTACTCAAAATCCACCTGGGCAAGCCACCACTGTCAGCGCCAACAGCCAACGCAATGAGCCAGAGGGTGAGGCTCACAAAGTGCGGCCCCAACACCGCAGCCAATGCCCCCAAGGCGTTGATGCTGCGGTCGCCGCCAATGACCGCACCGATCAAACCATAAGATAGAAGGGCGACCAACACAGCGCAGACCAAGCTCACCCACATCAACCAGCCACGCCAGTGCGCGAGTTCCTGGTCCAGGCCAAGCTGGGGCGCCAGCAGCACGGCACGCCTGAACAGGCGGTCTTGCGGGCGACTGAACTGGGCATGCGCCTCGCGCATGGCCAGCACATCATCCAACGGCTGCGCCTGCTCTGCCAACTGCACGGCACGCAGTAAAAGCAAACCTTCAAAAGTGCCGGGCAGAGCAGGTGGTGCGTCTTGAACGGGATTCGTAGAGGTCAAAAAAAGCTTTCAATTGACACGGCGCTGGCTTGCGGTACCGGCAGGTGACCGGTTTTAACCAGAATGGTGCACCCCTCGACGCTGAACGGCTGGTGCGCGCTCAAGTGTGGGCTGCGAATCCAGCTGCCAGCCGGGTAGCGGCCCAGCTCATCTTCAAACACCCCATCGATGACAAAAATCTCTTCACCGCCGTAGTGACGGTGCGGGTTGAAATAAGTGCCAGGCGCCCAGCGCACCAGCGCGGTGTGCTGGGTCTGAAATTCCGACAGCGGCAACACCCGCAGACCCTCGACCAAGCCTTGGTACCAGGTTGCGCTTTGCGTCGCCACCACCACTGGCTCCTGGTCAACCGGATCGAGGTGACGTAATTTCACAAACAGCGTGCAACCATGCTCCGAGTAAGGTGTGTGGGCTGAACCAGCAGGGTTTTTGAGATAGGTGCCTGGGCCGTAGTGGCCGGATTCATCACCAAAATCACCTGACAGCACCAGAATTTCTTCGCCCAGCTCATGCACGTGGCGGGTGAATTGTGAGCCAGCGGCGTAACGCACGATGGACGTGGCGCGCGCCGCCTCGCCGCCGTCGCGCTCGATCATGCGCCGCATGATGCCCGACACCGGAGAGTCTTGCCAGGGCAAGTTGTCAGTCGCCACCACGGCGCGTTGGTACAAATCTGCATTGATTTTCATCCGGAAATTTTGACATAAACCTGAATCCGTGACCTCAAAAAGCCAGCCACCGGTTTTCTCCTGAATCTCTCCAATATTTTCCAGAAACTACGTGAAATCAGTTCCATCAGCCGTCCAGCGTATCTCGAAAGCCCGTGCTCGTGGGTTTTTCGGTGATATTGCACCGATCATGCCGACTTGCGCGCAAGACTTTTCCTGCCCAGTTTGCTTGGGCAGCATGAATTTCGTATCGTGGGATGTTTTGACTTCTGCTGAACCGCTACGCCGCTTTAAGCTGCCCGTAATGGCGCTCAAACACGGCAAAACCGCTGTCACTCTCGCCCAAGCCAAAAATCCATCGCCCGGCGTGCTTGATCATGCGCGCGGCCTTGAACATTATCTCCTGCATGACCGTGCGGATGCGACGGTGTTTGGCGGTATGGCGCACCGGCGAATCAGTGCCGTTGAGCGTGTTTTGCCCAATCATGCGCAACAAGTTCATCGCCACCGCCGCAAGCTGGCACACCAGGTAGTTGGTGTCAAACTTGCCAGAGGGCAGACGCTCCAAGCAGTAGCCCAGACTGCCCAAGTACACCGCAAACGGGCAGTAGCCGTCCAGTCCTGCGTAGGTGCGCCCAACCAATTCTTTCTTGGTAAAGCTGTTGTTCATGGCAAAGGTGTCAAGATCAACCGGGGTGTAGCTGCAGTCCAGGGCACCGAAGTCGATGGGCTTGCCGGCAACGCGCTGACTGAGCAGCTTATGGTTGATTTGAGGCATCAGGTCAAACCACTGCGAAGCGAAAGAGTCGAAGCGCTGGCGCAACGTGGGGCTCGACGGCACGTGCCGCAAGTCCAGCGCACGCTTGAAGAAGTCGTTGTCCCGAAAGTTCTCGATGGCATCGAAGTCGTTCTTGCCCAGACTCAGCAGGCCAATGTAGGATTTGAGGACATCGCTGTTGGCGATACCAGCCCGGATGGGGAAGGCAGAATCGAGCAGGGATTTGAGATGGGTGGACTTGAGATATTGGCCAATCAGGGCCAAACCGGCGTGAGAACTAAGGTCGTAGGGGAGCTTTTTGATAATGAAGTCGGTCATGATCGTGTTCACCTTTAGGGTGAACAAAAGTTTAAACCTAAGCCATTGATTTATATGAATAAATCAGCTTTTTTTGCTATGAAGTTACGGCTTCAGGAATAGGGTTTTCGGATTTATTGGGCCATGCAACGTGCTGGGTAGTGACCGAGCCCATCGGCCGTTTGGCAATGTGGCGGGTGTTGAATGTTTTCCATAGCACCATGGGGTTGCCCCTCGTCGATGCGCGTCCGTTTTGCGTTAAAGTTCACCAGTCAGTCATACACCACTACACTGGCAGGCGGCCTCACCAAAACGCTTGTATGAAATCTCGTCTTTTTTTGGCCACACGTCGTTGTTCGTCGTGGTAACAGCGTCGGCTATTGCGCCGCTTCATGCCCAGCCTGGCTGAAAACTTTATCGATCTCATTTCGAAATCCTTTTGATGAAACGGACCCCTCACAGCAGCATGACCGAGCCAAAACCCCTGATTCTCGCCATTGACGACACGCCGTCCAATCTGCTGTTGCTGGGCATGGCGCTACAGCCCGACTTTGAGCTGCAAATTGCCACCTCCGGCGAAGCCGGGCTGGCTTTGGCCGCGCAATTGCACCCCGACCTGATCCTGCTCGACATCATGATGCCCGGCATCGACGGGTTTGAGACCTGCCGCCGGCTCAAGGCCGACCCTGTGTTGATGAACATTCCGGTGGTCTTTGTTAGTGCCCTGGCCGAGCGCGAATCTGCGGGCTTTGCCCTGGGCGCGGCAGACTACATTGCCAAACCAGTCAATGTAGAAATCGCACGCCAGCGGATTCGCAATTTGCTTGAGCGCGAAACCTTACGCAAAAATGTGACGGCACAAAGAGACCAGCTGCAGGCCCAGGTGGCCCAGTTGCATGCGGCTCAGCGGGTACTGGAGCAAACCCGGGTCACGCTGGCCGCCAGCGAGGCGCATCTGAACGCCATCATTCTGAACGAGCCCGAATGCATCAAGATTGTCGATGGGCAGGGGCGTCTGGTGCAAATGAACCCGGCTGGCCTGGCCATGATTGAGGCCGACTCGCCCGGGCAGGTGATCGGGCAGCCGCTGCTGGCGCTGATCGCGCCCGAACACAGGGAGGCTTTTTTAGCGATGCACCAGCGGGTGCTTGGCGGCGAGTCAACCAAGCTGGAATTTGAAATACAAGGCCTCAAGGGTACTCGGCGCTGGCTCGAAACCCACGCTGCGCCGCTGCAGGAAAATGGCCAGACCGTGAATTTGGCCGTGACCCGCGATGTGACCCAGCGCAAGCTTGAGCAGCAGCGCCTGGAGCGACTGCTGCACGAGCAAAAAGCCATCACTGACAATGAATTGGTGGGCATGGTCAAAACCGCCAACCGCACCATTGTGTGGACCAACCGGGCCTTTGAAAAAATGCTGGGCTACGAGCCGGGCGAGATGGTGGGCCTGGGAACGCAGCGAATCAACGCCGATGATGCCAGCTACGCTGCGGTGGCAGCTGCTTACCCGGTGTTGCAGGCAGGCGGCATTTTTAGAGCGCAAATCCAATACGCCAAAAAAAATGGTGAACGCATCTGGGTGGACCTGAATGGTGCCATGCTTGACCATGACACGGGTGAATGCCTTTGGATGCTTCTTGACATCACCAACCGCGTAGAGGCCGAAGACGCATTGAAGCAGCAACTGCGCTTTACCGATGGCCTGCATCAAATCGCCCAGGCCATCATCGACGGGCCGCAAACCAGCGCGCTATTGCAGCAAGTCACCCGCATTGCCGGCCAGACACTGGGACTTGACCGGGCGCTGATGTACCAGGTGTCTTTTGAGCAAGATCAGGTGATGGCGTTGCATGAATGGCTCAATCCGCTGCAAGCCGACTTGCAACCCAATACCAAGTCGTATCCGCTGAGCCTGTTCCACGCTAGCGCCACCGAAATGTTGCATACCCAGCATTACCTCGCCAGCCACCGTGATGCGGTCCACCCGCTGTTTTTGGCCGATGGCTCAGCCGAGCTGCTGCACCAGCGCATGGGAATCCAGAGCTTGCTTTGGTACCCCTTTGACTGGTCAGAGGGCACTTGCGTGATGCTGGGGCTCTATCAGGTGTTTGGCAGCCGGGTGTGGTCCCCTGCTGAGCTTGATTTTGTTGAGTCGCTGGTGCGCCAGGTTAACCTGGGCCTGAGTAAAATCAGGCTGCTGGCCGCACAACGCCTGGCCCAACGGCAAATCCAGCTCGCCGCCAGTGTGTTCAGCCATGTGCGCGAGGGCATCATCATCACCGCGCCAGATGGCACCATTATTGACGTCAACGAGGCCTTTACCAGCATCACCGGCTATGCGCGTAGCGAGGCGCTGGGCCAAAATCCGCGCCTGCTCAAGTCTGGCCGTCATGACGCAGATTTTTATGCCAGCATGTGGCAGCAGCTCACGGCGCACGGCTACTGGCATGGCGAGCTGTGGAACCGGCGCAAAAATGGCGAGATATTTCCTGAAACGCTGACCATCACCGCTGTGCATGATGACGCTGGCCAGCCAGCTCACTACGTTGCCATGTTCTCGGACATCACTGCATTCAAGGCGCACCAAAACCAGCTCGATCAGCTGGCTTATTACGATCCCCTGACCCAGTTGCCCAACCGCACCTTGCTGGCCGACCGCATGCGCCAAAGCTTGGCGGCGGCGCAGCGGCATGGCAAACATCTGGTGGTGGTTTTTCTTGACCTCGACGGTTTCAATGCGGTCAATGACAGCCATGGCCATGACGTGGGCGACCAGCTGCTTGTCGCCTTGTCAAACCAAATGAAACAGGCCCTGCGTGAGGGCGACACGCTGGCCCGCATTGGCGGCGACGAATTTGTGGCGGTGTTGGGCGACCTGGCAGAGCCCCAGGCCAGCGTGCTGATCTTGACCCGGCTGCTCGCCGCAGCGTCCGAGCCGCTGATGCTCAACGGCGTGCAACTGCAGGTGTCGGCCAGCATCGGTGCAAGCAGCTACCCGCAGCCGCAAGAGCTGGAAGCCGACCAGTTGCTGCGCCAAGCCGACCAGGCCATGTACCGGGCCAAACTGTCTGGCAAGAACCGCTTTTGTTTTTTTGATGTCAAGCAGGACGCCGGGCAGTCGTGTGCTTCGACTTATTCCTGAACAGCTTTGGTACCGCCACGCAGGCCGCATGCAATTTGATTTTTTCGACGACACGCAAAGCGTTGTGCTGCGCAACGACGTGATATTTGCGCTGGCGAAGTTCGACGCGCCCAAGGCGCAAATGGCCTGGAACGTCTTGGTACGCCACCACCCGCACGATGCGGCGGCCGAGCCTTTGTTGCTGCTCATCGTCAGCCTGTGCGAGAGCACCACCACGCCATTTCAAAAGCACACTGAGCTACGTGCCGCCTGCTCCGAGATGCACAACAAAATCGTGCCTGCTGCGCTGGCGGGCATGGGCAAAGCGGCGGCTGCGCCCTGGCTGAACGCGCGTTGGCAGGCCCTTGCCGGGCGCGCGGCAGCGCTGTCTTACCTGGGCACTCATCCAGACGAGCACGCCGCCCCGCTTTGGCTGCAGGCGCAGCAATGGCAACTGGCGGCAGATGCAGTGGCGCAAATTGAATCGTGGCGTCGTATTCCGGCCCCCTTGTCCTGGATGCTGCATGCGCGCCTGCAATTGCAGGGTTTGCAGGCCAACTGGGGTTTGCTGGCCGAACTGGCCTGGTTGGCCGCGCAGCGGCTCGAGCGCGTGCTGCAGCAAACGGCCGAGCCGATCCTGGCGGCTTTGGTGCGCCAATTTGAAACGAGCTTTACGGGTGCGGGCGATGCCGATGACCTGGCCTGGTTTCCGGCCTGGGCGCTCATCGAGCAGCCCGCGCTGGCCCATGCGCTCAAGCAGGCGCAGGCATCTCGGCACACCCCGCCCGAGCAGGCCATGCGCGTCATGATCGAGCTGCTGGGCCTGGAGCGCCAGGGCCGACAGCGTGAGGTGCTCGCGCACCGCAAGACCTTGCGCGGGCTCAATGGCGAACTGTATGCGGCCTACATGGCGCGACGTTGATCCTTTGTGCCGTGCCTCGATGCCACAAGCGATAAAGGGGTACCGTTATCGCGCAGCGTGGCGAGCCATGTCTTCGGAAGTTATGGACTGCGCCACTTCGTTCGCAATCACGACGTTCTTTCACGTTGAATCGCACCCGGCGCCCGTCGGCGACGAACTGCCGGGCGATAATTGCGGCATGAAAAATTTCCGGTTGCCACGCTGTGTCGGTACCCACTTCGGCGCCTGATCTGGCGACTGTCGCCATGGCGGCATTCGACCAAGTGGTGGCTGCCACGCCGGGGTTTCGCGTGCGCACCGGGCAGCGCGAGATGGCGCAAAGCATTGCCACCCACCTTCATAACGTGAGCTTGGGCGACCAGCCCGAGCCGCTCAGTGCCGTCTCCGTGATCCAGGCGGGCACCGGGGTGGGCAAGTCGGCCGCATATTTGTCAACCACCGTGGCACTGGCGCTGGCGCGCAACACGCGGGTGGTGGTGTCCACCGCCACCGTGGCGCTGCAAGAGCAGCTCATGCACAAAGACCTGCCGGCACTGGCCGCCGTGCTCGACACCCCGTTTGTCTATGCGCTGGCCAAGGGCCGTGGCCGCTATGTGTGCAAGCTCAAGCTGGAGCGCCTGGTGGGCACCGGCGGGTTTGATGCGGCAGAGTTGTTTGACGCTGACGATGCCGCCGATGCCGCGCCTGGCGTTGTCCAAGCCGCCACCGTGCAGCCCAAGCGCGGCACCGCGTGGCAAGACCCCATGGAGCGGCGCATCAGCCTCTACGAAACACTGGCCTCGGCGCTGGCCGCGGGCAAGTGGAACGGCGACCGCGACAGCCTGGCCGAGCAACCCGACCCGCGCGACTGGTCCACCGTGGCCGCCGAGCGCCACACCTGCACGGCGCGCAATTGCCCGCGCTTTGGCAGCTGCAGCTACTACCAGGCGCGCATGCAATTGGCGCAGGCGCAGGTGATTGTGGCCAACCACGACCTGGTGCTGGCCTCGTTGGGCATGAAGGCGCTGCCCGAGCTCAACAACTGCCTGGTGGTGTTCGACGAAGGGCACCATCTGCCGGCAGTGGCGCTTGAGCAGTTCTCCAGCGCCATGGACCTGAGCGGTCTGCGCTGGTTAGACAAACTGCCAAAAATCCTGATCGAGGTGGCCGACAAAATCGGTTTGGCGCTGGCGCAGGACGTTGCCACGCTGGCACAACAGCTCAAAACCGCGCTGCTCGAAGTCAACCGCATGGCCATCGACTTGCTGCGTGGCGCATCCAGTGGGTATGACCTGGTTTACCGCTTCAAGGACGGTGTGGTGCCCGCCGCGCTGCTGGAGCCGTTCAAGCAGATTCACGACCAGGCGGCGGCGCTGTCTGACGCGCTGGAGGCCCTGGGCGCCGAGCTTAAATCACGCGTCAAGGAAGACCCGGCGCAGGCGACCGATTGCGCCGTGCAGTACGCCAGGCTGGGCCCGATGGCACCCAAGCTCAACAGTGTGGTGACCACCAGCGCGCAGTGGCTTGGCAACAGCGAGCCGCCGCTGGCCAAATGGTTCAAGTCCGACACCAGCTCGGGCCTGGTGTTTTTGAGCGCACACGCTTGCCCGATCGTGCCCGGTGAGCTGTTGCGCAGCCATCTGTGGAACCACGTGCGTGGCGCCGTGGTCACTTCGGCGTCGCTCACCAGTTGCGGCAGCTTTGACTTTTTTCTGGGCGAAACCGGCCTGGCCGGTTTGCCGCAGCTGAGCACGTTGGCGGTTGACAGCCCGTTTGATTACCGCACCCAGGGCCAGCTCATCGTGGCCGACACCGCCGCCGACCCCAAGCAGGTTGACATCTACACCACCCAGATGGTGGCTGCCTTGCTGCTGGATTTGCGCGACGTGCCGCACGGCGCGCTGGTGCTGTTTACCTCGCGCGTGCAAATGCAGGCGGCCGTGAGCGCGCTCGACGCTGGTTTACAAGACATGGTGCTGGTGCAAGGGCAAATGGCGCGTTCGCGCTTGCTGGGCATCCACCAGGCGCGGGTGGAGGCGGGCCTGGCCTCGGTGATTTTTGGTCTGCAGTCGTTTGGCGAAGGGCTTGATCTGCCGGGCCAATTGTGCGAGACGGTGTTCATTGCCAAACTGCCGTTCGGCTCGCCCAGCGACCCGGTCGACGAGGCGCGCGCCGAGTGGCTCAAGCGCGACGGGCGCGACCCGTTTTCTGAGCTGGTGGTGCCGGCCACCGGCATCAAGCTGCTGCAGTGGACCGGCCGGGCGATCCGCTGCGAGACCGATCAGGCGCGGGTAATCTGCTACGACAAGCGCTTGCTGAGCATGGCCTACGGCCGTCGCATGTTGCAAGGCCTGCCGCCTTATGCGGTTTCAAGGCGCGCCGGCGCGGCGGCTTCGGCGCTTTGATGCGAAGATGCCGGACTGTGTATTGCATTCAAGGAAGTAAAGGGTGAATGATTTCTTCAAGCAGCTTATGAGCTGGGTTTTGCGCCTCGGCTTGCTGTTGGCCGCGTTGATTTTCATGGCCAGCCTGTTGTTTGCCGCCGGTTTGCTGCTGGCGCTTTGGCTGTTGCGCGCCTTGTGGGCCAAGCTGAGTGGCCGACCGGTGCAACCTTGGGTCTTCAAGATGCACCGCGCTGACATGTGGCAAAGGGCGTATCGCGCTACCGCGCCGGGTGGCCGTGACAAAGCACCGATGGACGTGATTGATGCCGAGGTGAAAGACATCACCGATGTGACCGACGTGCAGGAAAAACGCCCCTGAAACCCTTTGCTGCCCCGGCATCCGGGATCAGCGCCGGTTCAATTCGGTGCTTGCGTTGACGCTGCTGGCTTGCGTGAGCATGACCCGGCGGGCGCCATCGAAGCGACGACTCCAGTACGACACGCCCATGTTTTCCACCCGAACCTGTGCGCCAGGCTTGGGCGAGTGGATGAATTTACCCTCGCCAATGTAAATGCCCACATGGCTGAAGGTGCGCTGTAGGGTGTTAAAGAACACCAGGTCGCCGGGTTGCAGTTCTGTCTGAGAGATGACTTGGGTGGCGGCAGCTTGCTGTTCGGCTTTGCGCGGCAAAATCAATCCAACGGTCTGCTCGTACATGGCCTTGACAAAACCGCTGCAGTCGAAGCCGGTTTCCAGGCTGTTGCCGCCCAGTCGGTAAGGCACACCCAGAAAGCCCATGGCCGTTACCACCAACTCTGAAGTCTTGTCGGTCAGGTTTTGGCGCACTTGGTTCATTTGCGTCAACAAGCCTTTATCATAGAGAAAAAGGCTCAGGTCATCAGGCGCATCTACCAGTGTGGCGTGCACGCTGGTGGCCAGCAGCAGGGATGAAAAAAGGGCGAAACGGCGCATGATTTAAGTTTACTCATATTTGTATCATCTTGACAAGGTTTCGAGAAACATCATTCAACACATTGATTTAAAAAGGCATTAAAGGAAAATCATGTTCAAGGCATTGTTATTGGAAAACACCGACGGCTTCAAGGCCAGTGTGACGCAAGTTGATGAGGCGCGCTTGCCGACCGGCGACGTGACCGTGGCGCTGGCCTGGTCCACCCTCAACTTCAAGGACGGCCTGGCCATTACCAACAAAAGTCCGGTGGTGCGGCAGTGGCCGATGGTGGCCGGCATTGACGGTGCCGGCACAGTGCTCGAGTCGAGCCACCCCGACTGGCAGGCGGGCGATACCTTTGTGCACAACGGCTGGGGCGTGGGCGAAACGCACTGGGGCTGCCTGGCTGAAAAAGCCCGGCTCAAGGGCGACTGGCTGGTCAAGCTGCCCAGCGCCTTCACGCCGCGCCAGG
>NZ_JACUUE010000279.1 GCF_014859475.1 Rhodoferax sp. | reverse complement strand
CAGGTTAAATCCTGCGGCACCTGTGGCGGCTCGGGCGCGGTGCAAATGCGCCAGGGCTTTTTCAGCGTGCAACAGACCTGCCCCACCTGCCGCGGCACAGGCAGGGTCATTCCCGAGCCCTGCACCACCTGCCACGGCCAAGGCAAAATCAAAAAGCAAAAAACCCTTGAGGTCAGGATTCCGGTGGGTATCGACGGCGGCATGCGCATCCGCAGCGCGGGCAACGGCGAGCCTGGCACCAACGGCGGGCCACCGGGTGACCTGTATATTGAAATCCGCCTGAAAAAGCACGACATTTTTGAACGTGACGGCGACGACCTGCATTGCTCGGTGCCGATCAGCATCATCACTGCCACGCTGGGCGGAGAAATCGATGTGCCCACGCTCGACGGCAAAGCCGCCATCGACATCCCCGAAGGCACGCAAACCGCCAAGCAGTTCCGCCTGCGCGGCAAGGGCATCAAGGGCGTACGCTCCAATTACCCTGGCGACTTGTACTGCCACATCCTGGTAGAAACCCCGGTGAAATTGACCGAACACCAGCGCAAGCTGATGCGCGAACTCGATGAGTCGTTCAAAAAAGATGGCAGCAAGCACTCGCCCAGCGGCGACAGCTGGACCGATCGGTTGAAAAGCTTTTTCAGTTGATATTTGTCGTCCAAGCGACCTTTAAAGAGTCCAGAATCGAGCCACGCTGTTGCGTTACAACGGCGTGGCTTTTTCGTTGGACTAACTTGCATGAATCCAGAGCGACGCCCCAAATGATGAAAGCGTACCGTCATCGCGAGCCCCCCGTATCCGGCCCGATACCGCACACGGACCTTGAACAGAGACTTCGTCATCGCGAGCGAAGCGTGGCGATCCATGACTTCCGGGGTCATGGATTGCGTCACTGCGTTCGCAATGACGGGGCTGTTCATGGAAAGCGCTGCGTGGCGATCCATGTCTTCGGAAGTCATGGATTGCGTCACTTCGTTTGCAATGACGACGTTCTTTCACGTTAAAGCTTTGTCTTTGTGGGAGCGGCGCCCTCGCCGCGAATGACTTCGGATGGTTAAACCTGAGGAGACTTTCAAATGAGCGTGACCATCACCTTTCTGGGCGGTGCCAGCACCGTCACCGGCTCCAAATACCTGGTCCAGCACGAGGGCAAACGCCTGCTGGTGGACTGCGGCCTGTTCCAGGGCTACAAGCAATTGCGCCTGCGCAACTGGGCCCCGCTGCCCGTGCCACCCGACCAGATTCATGCCGTGCTGCTGACCCACGCCCATCTGGATCACAGCGGCTACTCTCCGCTGCTGGCCAAGGAAGGCTTTAACGGCCGCGTCTACGCCAGCCGCGGCACGCGCGACCTGTGCCGCATCTTGTGGCCCGACAGCGGCCATATCCAGGAAGAAGATGCCGCTTTTGCCAATCGCCATGGTTTTTCAAAGCACGCCCCTGCGCTACCTTTGTACACACGGCAGGACGCACTCGATGCCCTGCCGCTGCTCAAGGCGGTGGAATTCGACAAGGTCATTACACCAATACCGGGCTGGAAGGCGACCTTCCGTTCGGCCGGACACATATTGGGCGCGTCGAGCATTCTGCTGCAAGTGGCGGGCCGACGCATCCTGTTCTCGGGCGATCTGGGCCGCCCCGACGACCTCATCATGAGCCCACCCGACGACGCACCGCAAGCCGACACGGTACTGATCGAGTCCACCTACGGCGACCGCATCCACCCCAAAGAAGACGTGCTGGCCGAATTGGCTCCGGCCTTGCAGCGCGCGGCCAAGCGCGGTGGCGTGGCCGTGGTGCCGGTGTTTGCCGTGGGCCGTGCCCAGGCCTTGCTGCACGCCATTCACCTGCTCAAAATGAAAGGCGAGTTACCCACATCGCTGCCGGTTTTCCTCGACAGCCCGATGGCCGTGCACACCACCCATTTGTTTGAAGACCATCCCGGTGAACACCGGCTGAGCCACCAGGACACGCGTGCCCTGACGCGCAGCGCCACCATGGTCAACAGCACAGACGAATCCAAGGCGCTGGCCAGCCGACACGGCCCCATGGTCATTTTGTCGGCCAGCGGCATGGCCACCGGCGGGCGCGTGCTGCACCACCTGGAACACTATGCGGGCAACCACCGCAACATGATCATCCTGACCGGCTATCAGGCACCCGGCACGCGCGGCGCCACGCTGGCCAGTGACGCCAAGACGGTGCGCATCCACGGCCGCGATGTCGAGGTCAACGCCGAAATCGTGCAGCTCGAGTCGGCCTCGGCCCACGCCGACGGCAACCAGTTGATGGCCTGGCTACGCACCATGCCGCAGGCGCCTGACCAGGTTTATGTGGTACACGGCGAGGCTGGCCCCGCCGACATCCTGCGCGGCCGCATCAAGCACGAACTCGGCTGGCGCGCCGTGGTGCCCGAGCAGGGCTCGACCTGGCCTACATAATGTCGGATGTCGGAACTTGCATGAATTCGTAGCGATGCCCCAAATTATGAAAAAGTACCGTCACTGCGAGCCCCCTGAATCGGGCCCGATACCGCGCACGGACTTTGAACAGCTACATCGTCACTGCGAGCCCCCCGTATCCGGCCCGATACCGCACACGGACCTTGAA
>NZ_JACUUE010000278.1 GCF_014859475.1 Rhodoferax sp. | reverse complement strand
CTTGATGCTGACCGATGGCCATTTGCAGCGTGCCGGGAATGAAAGCCCTGCTGGCCCGTGCACTGGCCGCCTGCGCCGCGTCTTTGGCCTGGCAGCAGTGCTTGTATTTTTTGCCGCTGCCGCAGGGGCACGGGGCGTTGCGGTCGGGTTTTGTCATTGACGTGCGGTTTTTGGTCAACTCAAGCGTCCAGCCAATTGCAACGAGGCTCGCAGGGTGTCGTTGATCCGGGTTTGCCAACCGTCGCCAGTGGCACGCAAGGCCTGCACCACATCAGCATCGAGCCGGATTTTGATGGGCTCCTTGGTGGTGGCCGCCTTCGGCCTGCCACGTAGCTTGGCTTGTAAAGACGCAGGTAGCGCCGAAAAAGGTTTGAATGCGGATGGATCAACCTTTGAGAGGTCTCCTACTTCACCATCATCATCAATCACGGGTAAGCGCGAAACCATGTTTAACTCCTTCTCTTGGATTTGCCTTGCGAAAGCTGATAACACGAATACCTTCATCTGTTTCGCAAAATACCAGCACGTGTAGCCGTGTACCGAGGTAACCCAGCGCGACGACGCGCGATTCTGAGTACCTTTGGCGAGTGTCTTGCCATACTTTTGCCGTTTCAAAATCAAATTCAATCACCCTATCAAAACTCAGGCCACGCTGAACGATGTTCCGCTCGTTTTTGACCGGATCGAAGGTGATTTTCATAGTATTTAGTGTACATCCAATAAATCAATGCAGCAATTGTGATTCACCCTGATGCCGACTATGTGCGGCTGCACCATGTGCGCCACATCTCGCGGTAAGCGGCTTCCAGGTGGCGGGTGATGTTGGCTGGCTCCCAGGCCGCGCCAATGATGCGTTCGCGCAGCGATTGCCTGATGTGGTTCAGGGCAGGCAGGTCTTGCGCAAATTTAAGGGTGCATTGCAAGTACTCGTCATCAGTGTGAGTTATGAACTCGGGCAACCCCACGCGTGCCAATGCGGCAGCAGTAAAGCGCGAGACTGCGTGCTGACCTGGCAGGGTGATCACCGGCACGCCCATCGCCAGTGAATGCATGGTGGTGGCGCCACCGTTGTACGGAAACGGGTCGAGTGCGATGTCAATCTGATGGTGCAAGGCCAGGTAGTCGGCCATGGGTAGCTTTGGCTGCAGCATCAGGCGCTCCGGCCCAATGCCTGCTTGCTCGAACATGCCGAGAAGATGCTGCTGGATGCGGCTGTCGTTCACGTTGCCAAGCATCAGCCGGGACAGGGGCAGTGCGTGCAGGATACGCACCCACAAATTGACCACGGCCGGGTTGACTTTGCTCAGGTTGTTGAGCGAGGCAAAAACCAGCTCGCCGGTGCTTAAGGCGGGTAGCGCATTGACCTCGGGCAAGTTTGACTCGGGCTGAAAGGTCAGCGCGCCACCTGGCAGGCGCACCAGGGTTTCGCTGTGGTAACACTCGGTCTGGCCCGGCGGGTCTTGCCAGGCATCGGTAATGCGGTAATCCATGGCGGTCAAGCCGCTGCTGCCAGGGTAGCCGATCCAGGTGACTTGCACCGGTGCGGGCTTGCGGGCAAATACGCGCAACCGGTTGTTGGCTGTGTGCCCCGACAGGTCCACCAGGATGTCAATGCGGTCGGCACGGATGCGTTCTGCCAGCGCATCGTCAGACAGGGTGTTGCAGACCATGAAGTGGGTCATGTGGGCGGCAATCCAGTCGGTATGGCTGTCGCGCTGTGCGCTGTTGTAATAGCCGAATATTTCGAACTGAGCTGGGTCGTGGCTGGCCAGAATTGGCTCAAAGAAAGATGCCACCACATGGGTGCAAAAATCCGCCGAGACATAACCCACCCTGAGCCGTTTCAGTGGCTCACGGCTGTTGGCGTGAGCCTGCCAGAAAGGCTTGAGCGGTGCCTCGAAAGTTTGCGCATAGCGCTGATGTTCGCGAAACATCTCTGCTGGCGAACAGGTGCTTGAATATTGCATGTTGAACAAGAGCGTACTGTGCGCTTCGGCAAAATCCGGCTTGTGCAAGAGTGTCTGGCGGTAGCTGGCAATAGCCTCGTCAAAGCGGCCTAGAGCCACCAGTGTGGTTGCAAGATTGCAATGGGCATCAACGTAATCTGGCCTGAGCAAAAGCGCTTGCTGGTAGCAATGGACGGCCTCATCCAGCTGGGCTCGCAGACCCAGCACATTGGCCAGGTTGTACCAGGCCTCGGCAATGGATGGCTTGAGCAACAGGGCCTGGCGGTAGCTGGCAATGGCCTCGTCCAGCAGGCCTTGCGCTTGTAGCGCGTTGCCCAGATTGGCGTGGACCTCGGCCAAAGAAGGCCTGAGCAACAGGGCCTTGCGATAGCTCGCCACTGCTTCGTCGAGTTTGCCTTGCGACTGGAGCGTGATGCCCATGTTGCAATGCGCCTCGACCAGATTGGGCTGGCGTAAAAGCACCTGTTGGTAGCTCGCCAAGGCTTCGTCGAAGCGCCCCAGCGCCTGAAAGGTATCGCCCAGACAATAATGGGCTTCGCCAAAATCAGGCTGCATCAGCAGCGCCTGCCGGTAGCACTGTATGGCCTCGTTCAGTCGGCCTTGCGACCGCAGTACATGACCCTGATGGCAGTGGTAACCCGGGCCAGCGGA
>NZ_JACUUE010000277.1 GCF_014859475.1 Rhodoferax sp. | reverse complement strand
CGGTATCAGAACTTGACGATGACCGGAATCTCTGCGGGCTTGATGCCCATGAGTTTGTCCAGATTCGACAGCACGATCGGGTTCACCTTGTCGGCTGCGCGCAGCTCGGTGATCCATTTGTCCACATAAGCCTGCCAGGTCTTGTCGGCCTCTTTGCGCAGGCCGGCGTTGGTGGTGGTGCCCTTGACGGGCTCGGGCACGATGAGGTGACCAATGTTGGGGTTTTTCTTGAGGATGCCGGCCGACACCGTAACCACCAGCGGCTGCACGTCGGCACGGCCGGTTTGCACTGCCATGGTGGCATCGTTGGATTTCTCAAAGCGCAAAATTTTGGCCTTGTCATACATGGCGGTCACCAGGTTGTCGTAGGAGGAACCCACATCGACCGCAATCGTCACCTCGGGTTTGTTCAGCTCGTCCCAGGTTTTGGCCTCGAAACCTTTTTTGGCAATCAGCGTGAAAGCGTTCTGGTACAGCGGCACGGTGAAGTCGATCACCTCGCGGCGTTGCGGTGTCGGGTTGAGGCCAAAGAAGATGTCGAGCTTGTTGGTCTGCAAATCGAGCACCGAGTTGCCCCAGGTGGTTTCGGTCACCACCAGCTTGACGCCCAGCCTGGCTGCCAGGTCTTTGGCCAGGTCCACCATGATGCCGCTCCACTCGCCAGTGACCAGATTTTTCTGGTAATTGGGCGGCGCACCGGCAACCGCACCCACGCGCAGGGTCTTGGTGCTGTTGATGCGCTCCCAGGTGGTTTGATCAGGCGCCTGCGCCAGCGCAGCGCCGGCAAAGCAGCTTGCCGCCAAGGCAGCCACAGCCATGGTGAAATGGCGTCGTTGTTTCAAGGTCATCGTCTTCTCCTGGTAAAGGCAAAATTGCCGGTTGCAAAAATCATGGATCGATCCCGCTTTGGCGCGTCATCGGCTAGTTATCGGCATAGGCGGCCAGCGCTGCCACCGACACCGGCCGAAGCGGCCAGCGCGGCACACTGCCGTGCAGGTCTTGAGGCTCAAACGCCACCCCCGCCTGGGCGGCCAGCGCCTGGGCGTTGCGCGCGCAAAAACGGCCCTGACAAGCCCCCATGGCAAAGCGCCCGACCACCCGAATTTCGTGCGCAGAGCCAGCGCCCTGCAATGCGGCAAAGCCCGAGGCACGCAAACCTTCGCAGCGGCAGACCACAGTCTCTGGCGCAAGCTCGGGGCTGATGCCGGTGCCGTCAGCCGGAGCCTGGTACAGCGTGCGCAGCGCCGCCTGCAAACGCCGGGCCGCCTGCAAGGGTGCATCCAGACTGGCCTTGGTACCTGCCTGGCCCAGAGCCGCTGCCACTTGCTGCGCAGCCCGACGGCCGTCTTGCACGGCAGCCTCGGCACCCAGCACCTCGCGGCAATCGCCCGCCCAAACCACGGGCAGACCCGCCGCTGTTTGCTGTGGCAAACCCGTCTGATTGACTTCAAGGCCGTCGTGCAAGGCCAGGTGCGCCACCTCGTACACCAGAGTCTGGCCGCACTGATTGAGCGCAGTCACGCGCAGCCCCTGTGCCAGCGCCTCAATGGCCGTGACCCGACAGCCGGTGTGATAGGGCACACGCGCGCGCCACAACTGGCGGGCATAGCCCAGTGCCTCGGCCACCGGCTGCCACCGGCGCAAGCCGTTGAAGGCCGCGCCAGGCTGCGCCAGCGCCGTGCCAAAAGGCGTGCCGCGCTCCAGCAGCGCCAAGGGCGGGTGACCGGCGGCGGCCAATTGGGCGGCATAAGCCAGCGGCAGCGGCCCGCTGCCGGCCACCAGAATCGGGCCCTGTGGTGCTTCACCGGTTTCCTTGAGCTGCACCTGCATGCCACCCACCGTGCTCACGCCCGGCAACTCCCACCCCGGCACTGGCAGCACGCGCTCGACCCCACCGACGGCCAGCACCACGGCGCGCGGGCGAACAGCGCGCACCCGAGCGGCAATCCGGTCATCAAGCAGGTAGCGGCCAGCACCCTCAACACCCAAAAAAACAGATTGCAATTGCAAGCTGAGCCGCCCACCTTCTTGCTGTGCCTGCTGCAGCTGCGCCAGCAAAGCCTGCCAACGGCGTTCATGGTGCGCATTGCGCTTGACCGGGCTGCGACCGAGCCCGGCGTAGGCACGGTGGATGGCACCGCCCAAACAGTCACGCTGCTCAGCCAGCAGCACACGCAAACCCATGGCGGCCAGCGCCACCGCAGCGGCCACACCGGCCGGGCCACCCCCCACCACCAAGACATCAGGCTGCAAATCAGGCGCTGACACGGTGCACCTCGCAAACTGGGGGCGCGGCCAGCGTCACTTGCACGCCAGCGCGCGCCGGTGTCAGACAGGCTTCTACCGGTGCCGCCCCGCTGATCGACACCAGGCAGGCCTGGCAGGCGCCGATGCCGCAAAAATAGCGGCCATGCAAGTGCCCCATGGCGGGCCCCAGGTCGTCCAGCCCCGCGCGGCGCAAGGCGGCGGCAAAGGTTTCCCCAGGCCGAAAAACGACCGGGTGACCCAACCAGAAGAATGTTTTGTCGATCATTTTTTCGCTGCTACGTTGGCACAAATTGAGTGATCGATTAAACCTCAAAACCAACCGCTCCCGAGCATGGACTGCCACGCTACGCT
>NZ_JACUUE010000048.1 GCF_014859475.1 Rhodoferax sp. | reverse complement strand
TTAGTACGCTGCACACCAACGACGCACCGAGCGCAGTCACCAGGCTGATGGAGCTGGGCGTGCCAGCCTATCTGGTCAACGCCACGCTGCTGGGGGTGCTGGCGCAGCGCCTGGTGCGTACGCTGTGCCCGCAGTGCAAGCAGCCCGATCCGGCCGCCACGCTGGAGACCTTGGCCGAGGTGGTCAAGCCCTGGCAGCTCAGCGGTAGTTACCAGCCCTACAAGGCCGTGGGCTGCGTGGATTGCCGCATGACCGGCTTCATGGGCCGCATGGGGCTTTACGAGTTGCTGGTGGTGAGCGAGGCCTTCAAGGAAAAAATCAACCGTGAACCAAATAGCGATGCGCTCAAGCGCCAGGCCGTGCTGGATGGCATGCATCCGCTCAGGCTGGCGGGCGCGCTGCGCGTGGCCGAGGGCATGACGGTACTGGAAGAAGTGCTGTCATCGACACCGCCATTGTCTTGAGCGCCTGCCATCACGCGAACGCACAGGGTAGCGTTCGTCGAAGATTGAAAGTTGTCGTGGCAAGATTTTTACAAGGAGAAACACATGGATTTGGGTATTGCGGGCAAGTGGGCTCTGGTGTGCGGGGCCAGCAAGGGCTTGGGGCTGGGTTGCGCCAAAGCGCTGGTGCAGGAGGGCGTGAACGTGCTGATGGTGGCGCGCGGGGCCGAGGCGCTGCAAGCTGCCGCGGCGCAGTTGAGCGCGCTGGCTACTGGCAAGACCGGGGCCACGGTGCAATGGGTCGCAGCCGACATCACCACCGAGGCAGGCCGCACGGCGGTGCTGGCGCAGCGCGCCGAGTTCGACATTTTGGTGACCAATGCCGGCGGACCGCCCACTGGCGACTTCCGCAATTTTGAGCGCGACGACTGGATTCGTGCGCTTGATGCCAACATGCTCACCCCCATTGCGCTGATCAAGGCCACGATTGATGGCATGGCGGCGCGCGGCTTTGGCCGCATCGTCAACATCACTTCCGGCGCGGTCAAGGCCCCGATCGACGCGCTAGGCCTGTCCAATGGCGCGCGCAGCGGCTTGACAGGCTTTGTCGCTGGCCTGGCGCGCAGCGGTGTGGCCGCCAAGGGGGTCACCATCAACAACTTGTTGCCCGGTGCTTTCGACACCGAGCGCCTGCAGTCGATCTTTCAGGGGGCTGCCGCCAAAACTGCCCAAGCGGTTGATGTGGTGGCGGCCACCCGGCGCAACACCATTCCGGCGAAACGCTTTGGCTCGCCCGATGAGTTCGGTGCTATCTGCGCGTTTCTGTGCAGCCAGCAGGCCGGCTACCTGACAGGTCAAAATGTGCTGGCCGATGGGGGCGCCTATCCGGGCACTTTCTGAAGTGCAATAAGCGTCGCTCGCTGTGGCGGTGGCTTCAAGGCGCCCCACCTTGTATGCCATGTTGTGCGCCCGCCTGGCACAACTTGAGCGCCGGGGCGAGCTACCGGCCCACCACGCACTGGCGCTGCGCAGCTTGTGCCACAAGCTTCTGGCCAGGCGCACCGCTGCGATTGAGCGTGACCCGCCAGCGGCCAAGCAACTGCCCCCGCATAAACGGCTGTGTCACGCTGCCCCGGCTTGCGGCCTGCCAGTGGGCAACCTGACCAGCCAGTTTTTTGCCAATGTGTATCTGAATGCACTGGATCAGTTTGTCAAACACACCCTGAAAGTGCGCCACTATGTGCGCGATGTGGACGACTTTGTTTTGCTGGGTGACAGCCCAGCGCAACTGCGTGCCTGGCAGGCACAAATAGCCGATTTCTTGCAAAACACCTTGCGCCTGAAGCTGCGTGACGATACGCGTTTACAAGCTTGTGCCCAAGGCATCGACTTTTTGGGCTACGTCGTGTTTGCCCAGCACCGCCGTATTCGCACACGGGTGGTGACCCATTGCCGCGACAAACTTCAGCACTGGTACGCACAACATCAACACCGTTGTTTGCGCCCTAGCGATGTGGCGCAACTCCAAGCTCTGTTGGGCAGTTACTGGGGTCACTTTACCCATGCCAAAAGTGTGCGGCTGCGCCGCCAATTGTTTGAACACATGCCCTGGCTAAAGCACCTGTTCAATCTGGGTGTGGATGGCAGTTTGTACCTGAAGAGCCCGCAGCGTTGGCAACTGGCCCGACACCGTGCTGTGCGTCAATTTTTAAAACCTGAAGGAGAAAACCTGTGAACCTGCTCAATACCCAGCGCCTGAACGGCCATCTATCCATGCCCACCCTGGGGCGCTATCTGCTTGGCCTGGTGCTGGCGGGGGCATGCATCAGCACCGCGCAGGCACAAGCGCGCTATAGCTATTCCACTGATGGTGCAGAGGTGACCGACAGCAAAACCGGCCTGATCTGGCAACGCTGTAGCGCCGGGCAAAGTTGGGATGGCAGCACCTGCAACGGCACGGCGGCCACTTATACGCATGAAGCAGCGCTTAGCTACGCCAAAACCCAAGCCCAAGCTGGCTGGCGTTTGCCCAATGTCAAAGAGCTGTTCAGCATCACCGACAAGACCCGTAGCAACCCGGCCATTGATGTCACGGCTTTCCCGGCAACGCCCCCAAGCTGGTACTGGTCTGCGTCGCCATATGCGGGCGATGCGGCCGACGCCTGGCTCGTCCTTTTCTACTATGGCGGCATCAGCTACGGCAACCGCGGCGACCTCAACCGGGTTCGCTTGGTGCGTTAGTGGGTGGTGGTTGCGCGGCGCGTGCCCGTCAGTGCTTGGGGCGCGCAGCGCCTTTTGGGGTATGGCTGTTTGACATGCTGCAATCACGCTTTAAAATGCGTAAGCACTGTAATTACATTTTGGGGTTGAGGTATGTTGGTCACTGCAAACACCCGTGATATCAAGCTGGTCGCTGTGGGTAATTCGCGCGGCGTGCGGTTGCCGCGTGAACTGCTGCGCAAATACGGCATTTCAGACGCTTTGGTGCTGGAAGAATTGCCCCAAGGCATTTTGCTGCGCGGCACACCCGGCGCCAAGCTGTCGCTGGATCAAACTTTTGCCGACATGGCGGCGGCGCAAGAAAACTGGAGTGATTGGGATGGCGTGGCTGACGATGGCCTGGCCACCCTGAAATGGTGAGCGCTCGCCCTGTCGGCATTCGGCGCTATGGCCTTTACTGGGCCAATCTGGACCCAGCACGCGGCAGCGAGATCGCCAAAACCCGCCCAGTGCTGGTGGTCAGCCCGGATGCCATGAACCAACGCGTTGATACGGTGGTAGTTTGCCCGCTGACCAGCCAGTTGCATCCGCAATGGGCGAGCCGGGTAGCTTGCGATTGCGACGGGCGGCCATCCGAGGTGGCGGTGGACCAGATTCGCACCCTCAGCAAGTCACGCCTGGGCAAGACCCTGGGCAAGCTTGATGCGGTGACTGCCGCAGAGGTGCGTGCCGTGATTCGCTTGCTTTACGCCGAGAATTAAGCCGACACACCCAGCTCGGTGCAGAGCATCAGCACTGTGGCTTTGAGCCGGGCCACTTCCGCTTCAAGCTGCTCGATGCGTGCCACCGTGCCAGCCGCGCCGTCGGCGCCACGGGTGCTGCCTGATTGGGCGAACTGCGCTTCATCCACCGGGCCGCACAGCAAATGCGCCCAGCGCTGCTCGCGGGCACCGGGGGCACGCGCCAGCTTGATCACCAGCGGGCCGCCTTTATCGAGCGAGCGGTCCTGCAACTCTTCCAGAAAACCTTCGACCGAGGAAATGTCGGCAAACTTGTACCAGCGTTCGGTGTTCAGGCGCAGTTCGGCGGCGGTTTGCGGGCCGCGCAGCATCAGCAGGCCCAACAGCACAGCCGACTGCTCGGGCACCCCCACGCCGCGCTGGAAGTTGTGTTCGTAGCGCGTCACGCGCCCTGACGCATTGGCGCGCACCAGCGACAGCGCCATGAGGTTTTCCAGCGCGCTGGCCACATCGGCCTCGCTCAGGTCCATCACCGGGTCGCGGCTGCTTTTCTGGTTGCAGCCCAGCATCAGCGAATTGAGCGACAGCGGGTAGCTGTCGGGCACGGTGCGGGCTTTTTCCATCAGCGTGGCGAGTACACGGGCCTCGATGAGGGTCAGGCACGGGGTCAGGGAATCGGGTTGGGTCAAAGTCATAATTCAGCCAAGTATGAAAAATATCGTCATTTTGATTTCAGGCAGCGGCACCAACATGGCCGCCATTGTGAAAACCGCACAGCGCGAGGGCTGGCAGCAAAAGTATGGCGCCCGGGTGGCTGCCGTCATCAGCAACAGGGCCGATGCAGCCGGACTGCGCTGGGCCAGCGCGCAGGGTATTGTCACCGAGGCGCTCGACCACAAGGCTTACCCCAACCGCGAGGCCTTCGATGCCGCGCTGGCGCAGCTGATTGACCGGTTTGACAGCCCCGACCAGCCGGCGCTGGTGCTGCTGGCGGGCTTTATGCGCATCCTGACCCCCGGTTTTGTGCAGCGCTACGCCGGGCGTTTGGTCAACATCCACCCCAGCTTGCTGCCCGCGTTCAGCGGTTTGCATACGCACCAGCGCGCCATCGACACCGGCTGCCAGGTGGCAGGCGCCACCGTGCACCTGGTGACCGCCGAGCTCGACTGCGGCCCGATCCTGGCGCAAGCCGTGGTGCCGGTGTTGCCTGGCGACACGGCAGACATGCTGAGTGCGCGGGTACTGACGCAGGAGCATTTGATTTACCCGCAGGCGGTGGCCGGCTTGCTTGAAAAAATGTAGGATCGCTCGACAGGAAAGGGTGCTACTCGTGGCGCAGTGCTTCGATCGGGTCAAGCCGGGCGGCACGGCGCGCCGGGAAGTAGCCAAACAGCACGCCAATGGCGGCTGAAAACACAAAGGCGATCACGTTCACGCCGGGGTTGAAGACAAACGGCACGTCCATGAAGCGGGCCAGGCCAATCGAGGCTGCGCTGGCCAGTACGATGCCCAGCACGCCGCCCAAAGCGGCCAGCACCACGGCTTCTATCAAGAACTGCAGCAGCACCTCGCCTTCGAGCGCGCCAATGGCCAGGCGCAGGCCGATTTCGCGGGTGCGCTCGGTCACGCTCACCAGCATGATGTTCATGATGCCGATGCCGCCCACCAGCAGACTCACCGCCGCCACCGCACCGAGCAGCGTGGTCATGACCTTGGTGGTGCCCGACAGCGTTTCGCCGAGCTGCTTGGTGTCGAGCACGTTGAAGTTGTTTTCGTCGTTCTGGGCCAGCTTGCGCCGTTCGCGCAGCAGTTCGGTAATGCCGGCCTTGACGCGCTCGGGGTCGGCGCCGTCCTGCATCGACACCATCAGCGTGTTGACGCGCGTGTTGCCGGTGATGCGGCGCTGCAGCGTGTGCAGCGGCATCAGCACCACGTCGTCCTGGTCGTTGCCAAAAGCGCCCTGGCCCTTGGCAGCGAGCACGCCAATGACTTCGCAGCTGATCTGTTTGACGCGCATGGTGCTGCCCACCGCCGCCCGGTTGCCAAACAGCTCGCGGCGCACGGTTTCCCCGATCAGGCAGACGCCCGCGCCGGCCAACTGCTCGTCGTCGCTAAAGCGGCGGCCATCGGCCAGTTTCCAGTTGCCGGTGAACAGCCATTGGTTGGTGCTGCCAATGATGCTGCTGTTCCAGTTGCGGCCGTCGAGCACCAGCACCGCGCCGCTGCGTGCCTCGGGAGCCACCGCCGCAATGCTGCCGACCTGGCTGGCAATGGCCTCGGCATCGGCTTCCTTGAAAGCGGGGGCGCCGCCACCGCCACCCATCATGCGCTGCCCCGGGCGTACTTGCAGCAGGTTGGTGCCCAAGCCGGAAATCTGGTTTTGAATGGCCAGCGTGGCGCCGTTGCCCACGGTGACCATGGTGATGACGGCGCTGACACCAATCACGATGCCCAGAATGGTCAAAAACGAGCGCAGCAGGTTGCGCCGGATCGAGCGCATGGCGAGCAGCAGGGTACTGAGCCACATGTCAGATGGCCTCTGTCGCCGTGGGGGCGGCTGGCGTGAGCTCAGACGGATGCGGGTTGCGCGTGTCGCTGCTCACCACACCATCGACAAAATGCACGATACGTTTGGCGTAGGCCGCCATGTCGGCCTCGTGCGTGACCATCAGCACGGTGATGCCATGATCCACGTTGAGTTGCCACAGCAGGTGCATGATCTCGCGGCTGCGCTGGGTGTCGAGGTTGCCTGTTGGCTCGTCGGCGAGCAGCACGGCGGGCTCGGTGACCAGCGCGCGGGCAATCGCCACGCGCTGCTGCTGACCGCCCGAGAGTTCGGCCGGGGTGTGGTGTTCCCAGCCCGCCAGCCCGACCGAGGCGAGGGCTTTTTTGGCCGCGGCATGGCGCATTTTGGCGGGCTCGCCACGGTACAGCAGCGGCAGTTCGACGTTTTCCTGCGCGCTGGTGCGCGCCAGCAGGTTGAAACCCTGAAAGACAAAACCCAGATAGCGCCGGCGCAGCAGGGCGCGCTGGTCGCGGCTCAGGGCTTCCACATGCACGCCGTTAAAAAGGTATTCGCCGCTGGTGGGCGTGTCCAGGCAACCCAGCACGTTCATGGCGGTGGATTTGCCCGAGCCGCTGGGGCCCATGATGGCGACAAAATCACCCGCCTCGATGGCCAGATCGACACCCTTGAGCGCCTGCAAAGCGGTGGTGCCCTGGCCGTAGGTTTTGGTGACGGCTCTGAGCTCGATCAGGGGCAGGTCGTTCATGGCTTGCCGGCAGCGCTTGCGCGCTGGTCGGTGATGACGGCCATGCCCTCGGTCAAGTCACCGCCGGTGATCTCGGTCATGCGGCCGTCGCTGATGCCGGGCGTGACGTTGACGGCCACTGGTGCGCCGTCACGCAGCACCCAGACCTGCCTGGCGGTACCGCCCGTGGCCGCTTTGCGGGCACCGGTGCGCGGCAGGCGCGGCAGCACGGTGGACATGATGTTGCTGCCCTGTTTGGCCTGGGTGGCACCGTTTTGTGGCGTGAAGCGCAGCGCGGTGTTGGGCACCAGCAGCACGTCTTTGAGCTCGACGGCGGTGATGGTGGCGGTGGCGGTCATGCCGGGGCGCAGGCTCAGGTCGTCATTCTTGACATCGAGCAGGGTCTGGTAGGTGACCACGTTGTCGGTGATGGTCGAGCCATAGGCGACCCGGGTGATTTTTGCCGGAAAGCGCCGGCCGGGAAAGGCGCTGACGGTAAAGCTGGCGGGCTGGCCGACCTTGACGCGGCCCACATCTGCTTCGTCCACGTTGACCTGCAGGCGCATCTGGCGCAGGTCTTCGGCCACGGTGAAGAGTGTGACCGCCTGCAGCGAAGCCGCCACCGCGTTGCCCGGATCGACCGAGCGCGTCAGCACCACGCCATCGGTGGGCGAGCGGATCGACGCTTTGGAACGGTTGGTTTCGTCGGTGGCGAGCGCCGCACGCGCTGCATCCACATTGGCGCGGGCGCTGGCCTCGGCGGCGAGGGCGCGCTCATGGGCGGCGCGGGCGCTGTCGAGTTCGGTCTTGGAGGGGACTTTCCCATCCGACAAGCGGGCCACTTCTTCGAGCCGGGCCAGGCTGGCGCTGCTTTCCTTGACGGTGGCTGTCGCCTGCGCCAACTGCGCCTGGGCGCTGGCCAGCGCCGCCTTGGCGCGCAGCACCTGGTCATTGAGCTTGGCTGTATCGAGTTCCACCAGCACCTGGCCGCGTTTGACCCGGTCGTTCACATCGACCAGCACGCGCAGCACGGTGCCCGAGAGCTCGCTGCCGATGTTGACCGAGCGCGTGGGTTGCAGCGTGCCGTTGGCGGTGACGGTGAGCGTCAGGTCGCCCTTGCTGGCGGACTCTGTGACATAGCTGGGCGCGGCCTTGCTTTGCTGGCTTTGTTGCCAGTAATAGGTGCCAGCAGTGCCAGCAAGCACCAGCAGCAAGCCCACCCACAGGGCGCGGCGGCGCCACCAGGGCGCCTTGGCTGGCTCGCGCAGCAGCGCCTGCAGGTCTTTGGTTTGCGGGCTGGCGGCTTGAGGGATTTTTTGAGAAGGTTCGGTCATACGGTGCTCATCGATGTGTTCGTTACCAGCCGCCGCCCATGGCTTTGATCAGACGCACATGGCCGCTGCTGAGGTCGGCTTGCAGGTTGGCCACGCTGACCTGGGTGCCAAGCAGTGTGCGCTGGGTATGCAGCACGGTCTGGTAATCAGTCAGACCGCTGTGGTACCGGTTTTGCGCCAGCAGCGCGGCGTTGTCGGCCGAACTGGCGGCCTGCTGCAGGTGGCCCAGTCGTTCGCGGTCATAGTGCAGGGCAATCAGGGCATCTTCCACTTCCTTGAGGGCATTCAGCAGGGTCTTTTGATAGGCGGCGCGCGTCTGCTCCAGCGCTGCTTGCTGGACCCGCACCCGGGCCTTGGATGCACCACCATCCAGAATCGGCATGGCCGCGCTGCCAAGAATCTGCGTGGCCAGCGCCGAACCGTTGCTGAAACCGGTCAGGGTGAGTGCGGTCAGGCCCAGCAAGCCGCCTAGTCTGAACCTGGGCAGGCGTGATTTGCGGGCCTCATCGACGGAGGCTATTGACGCGGTGATGCGCGCCTCGGCCGCGCGCACGTCGGCGCGCTGGCGCAGACTGTCTGCCGGAATGACGTTGGCCACTTGCGCGTCGATCTGCGGAATCGGCCCAACCGCGTGCAATACAGTTTCGAGTTCATTGGGGGTTTGACCGGTGAGCACGGCCAGGCTGTGCCGGGTCTGGTTCAGGTTGCTTTGCAGCGTCGGAATTTGTGCCGCCGCCTGGGCCTCGGCGGTTTCGGCCTGCGCCACTTCGAGTGAGGTGACCAGCCCCGCCTGGGCGCGCCAACGGGTGATTTGCAGGGTCTCCTGCTGGCTGCTCAGGTTGTCTTGAGCAATGTCGAGTTGGGCTTGCAAGCTGCATAACTGGATGTAGGCCAGCGCCACTTCAGCGGTCATGCTCAGCTGCACATCGCGCAAATTGGCGATGGCGGCCTGCATCTCGGCTTCACTGTTGGCGACCGCGCTGCGGTTGGCACCAAACACGTCGAGCTCCCAGCTGGCGTCCAGCCTCCCTCTGAAGTTGACGCTGGACGGGCCGCCCTCCGAGGTGTTGCGCTGCACCGAGCCCGATACGGTCAGATTGGGCCGGTTGGCGGCCAGACTGACATCGCGCAGCGCGCGCGCCTGTTGCAGGGCGGCTTGCGCTGAAATAATGGTGGGGTTGGCGCGCATGGCCCGGTCAATCAGGTCGGCCAGCAAGGGGTCGTGAAAGTCGTTCCACCAGATGGCGTGGTTAAGCGCCTGATTGGTATTGGGGTCGGGGGTTTCTTCGTACTCGAACCAGCTGGCGCAGCCGCCCAGCAGCAGGGTCAGCGACAGCGCCACGGTGCATGCCAGGCGCGCACGCCTGCACGCCGGGACTGGCCCGGACTGGGGGTGTTTGGGGGACGAGATCATCTTGATTGTGGATGCTTGACTGCGGTTCGTTATGGATGATGGCGCAGGGGCAGGGGCAAGGCAACAAAATTGGGCAATTTCATTTTGCCAGCCCGGTATCCGAGCAGTAAAGCTGCTTGAAGTTCCCGTGGGACAATCGCCACCCTATGCATCCAAAAGCCCTCCTTGAAGCCTGTTCCGAACTGGTTCGCCTGACCCTCAAATTTGACCACCCGGCAGATGCCATTGTGTCGCGGTTTTTTCGCGATCACCGTGGCTTTGGGCCGCGTGAGCGTGCCACCCTGGCCGAGACGGTCTATACCGTGCTGCGCAAAAAGCAGCTTTTCGAGCATTTTGCACCATCGGGCAGCGGCCCCAAGGAGCGCCGCCTGGCAATTTTGGGGTTTTACGGCCCCGGCGACTTCTTGCGCAGTGCCCTCAACGAGCAAGAAATCAACTGGCTCGACCAGTGCGAAAAAATCAAGATTGATGACCTGATGGAGCGCCACCGGCACAACCTGCCCGATTGGTTGGTGCAGCCGCTCAAGGACCAACTGGGCGACGAGTTCTGGCCGCTGGTGGAGAGCTTTAACAAGGGTGCCGGGCTGGATTTGCGTGTCAACACCTTCAAGGCCAAGCGCGCCGACGTGCAAAAAGAGCTCGCTGGTTTGGGCATCAGGGCGGTGCCGACACCGTATTCGCCCTGGGGCTTGCGCATTGCCGGCAAACCGGCGCTCAACAAGCTGGAGGCTTTCAAGCGCGGCGACTTCGAGGTGCAGGACGAAGGCTCGCAATTGCTGGCCATGTTGCTCGACGCCAAACGCGGCGAGATGGTGGTCGATTTTTGCGCCGGGGCCGGTGGCAAGACGCTGGCCATCGGTGCGGCCATGCGCAGCACCGGGCGGCTCTATGCGTTTGACACCTCGGCCGGCCGACTCGATGCGTTCAAGTCGCGGCTGGCGCGCAGCGGCTTGTCCAATGTGCACCCTGCGGCAATAGCCCATGAGCGCGATGACCGCGTCAAGCGCCTGCGCGGCAAGATTGACCGCGTGCTGGTGGATGCGCCTTGCACCGGCATGGGCACTTTGCGCCGCAATCCGGATTTGAAATGGCGGCAAAACCAGCAGGCCGTGGATGAAATGGCTGTGCTGCAAGCCGCCATTTTGCAGAGTGCGGCGCGGCTGGTGAAACCGGGCGGGCGCCTGGTGTATGCCACCTGCAGCGTGCTGCCGCAGGAAAACGAAGCCGTTGCGCTCGCCTTTTCTGAAGCTAATCCCGACTTTGTGCCGACGGATGTTGGCCAGATTCTTGTGGGGCTTAAAGTGGACAACGCGGCTACTTTGTGCAGCGGCGGCGACAATCAGCAGCGTTTTTTACGGCTTTGGCCGCATCGGCATCAAACCGATGGCTTTTTTGCTGCCGTCTGGCAGCGTCAATAAAATTATTTGAGAGACAAATCAATGACTTCATTGCTGGAATGGGGTGCCAACGGCTTTTGGCACTTGAGCACTTGGCAAATCGTGCTGTTTACCTTGGTCATGACCCACATCACCATGATCAGCGTCACTATTTTTCTGCACCGTCACCAGGCGCATCGGGCGCTGGACCTGCACCCCATTGCATCGCATTTCTTTCGCTTCTGGCTGTGGCTCACCACCGGCCAGGTGACCAAGGAGTGGGCTTCCATCCACCGCAAGCATCACGCCAAATGCGAGCAGCCCGATGACCCGCACAGCCCGCATGTGTACGGCATCAAGACGGTGTTGCTGCAGGGCTACGAGTTGTACCGCAAAGAGGCGCAAAACAAGGAGACCATGGTGCGTTTTGGCCACGGCACGCCCAATGACTGGCTCGAGCGCAATCTCTACACGCGGTTTTCTTTTGCCGGTGTGGCGCTCATGCTGGCGCTTGACCTGGCGCTGTTTGGTGCCGCCGGTTTGGCCGTGTGGGCGGTGCAAATGGCCTGGACGCCGGTGATGGCGGCCGGCATTGTCAACGGTGCAGCGCATTACTGGGGCTACCGCAACTTTGAGGCGCCCGATGCCAGCACCAACATCTCGCCCTGGGGCATTTTGATTGCGGGCGAAGAGCTGCACAACAACCACCACACTTATCCCACCTCGGCCAAGTTGTCGGTCAAGCCCTATGAATTTGACATTGGCTGGATGTACATCAGTGTGCTGCAGTGCGTGGGTTTGGCGCGAGTCAAAAAAATACCGCCACGGCTGGCCCTGGGTGCTGTGCGCCCGGTGGCCGACGAGCAAACCTTGGAAGCCCTGATTCAAAACCGCTACGAATTGATGGCCACTTACGCCCGCGGCATGCGCCAGGCTTTTAACGATGAATTGAGCGCCCTGAAAGCCCGCCGTCCGGATGCTTCCATGCTCAGGGCAGCCAAAAGCTGGCTGCACCGCGACACCGAGAAGGTGCCCGCCTCAGTGGCTACCCAACTGGCCATGGTGCGCGCTGCGTCACCCGTGCTCGACAAAATGGTGTTGATGCGCGAAGAGCTGCGCCAACTGTGGCTCAACCGGTCGCACACGCGCGAGCAGTTGGCAGCAGATTTGCAGGCCTGGTGCCTGCGCGCCGAGGCCAGCGGCATTGCTGTCCTTGAAGAGTTTTCCCGGAGGCTGCGCGCTGCCCGTGCCTGAGTGCGGGTGGCAGTGTGGCGCCGCGCAAGTCGCGTTATCATGACGGTTCTTCAAGCGGCAGCCAGACAACTCGCAATGCGTTGATTGCTTGCGTCACGTGGTGTAACCAAGCCCTTGAGCCGTTTCCATTCCCATCAGCCAGTAGCTCATCAGGATAGAGCACGAACCTTCTAAGTTCGGGGTAGGGGGTTCGAGTCCCTCCTGGCTGGCCATCAAAAAGGCAGGCTGATGCGCCTGCCTTTGATCCTTGGCATGACGGTGGTCGTGCAGTTTTGCCGCTTTTTCATGCCTCCAGCACGGCCACGGCAGTCTGGCTCACACCGGCATCGACGTAGGTGATCTGGCCGGTCATGCCCGAGGCCAGGTCGCTGAGCAGGAACGCTGCCACGTTGCCGACTTCGTCGATGGTGACATTGCGTTTTAATGGCGATGCCGCCGCCGAAATGCCCAGCAGCTTGCCGAAATCCTTGATGCCGCTGGCCGCCAGCGTCTTGATGGCACCAGCGCTGATGCCGTTGACGCGAATGCCCTTGGCGCCCACGGCGTCGGCCAGGTAACGCACGGAAGACTCCAGCGAGGCCTTGGCCAGACCCATGGTGTTGTAGCTGGGCACCACGCGCACGCCACCCAGGTAGGTCAGCGTCAGCAGCGATGCCGTTGGGTTCAAATAAGGCAAGGCCGCCTTGGCCATGGCGGGAAAGCTGTAGGCGCTGATGTCGTGCGCAATGCGGAAGTTTTCGCGCGTCAGGCCATCCAGAAAATTGCCGGCAATGGCCTCACGCGGGGCAAAACCAATGCTGTGCACAAAGCCGTCAAAAGTGGGCCAGGTTTTTGACAAATCCTTGAACAAACTGTCAATTTGCTCGTCAGAACCCACGTCGCAATCAAAAATCAGCGTCGAGTTGAAGTCGGCGGCGAATTCGGTGATGCGCTCCTTGAAACGCTCGCCCACATAGCTAAATGCCAGTTCGGCGCCCTGCGCGTGGCAGGCCTTGGCAATGCCGTAGGCAATCGAGCGATTGGACAAGACACCGGTGATCAGAAATTTTTTGCCTGTCAGGAAACCCATAGTAGCCTCTGCTTTTCAATTTAATGCAGAATTGTCGCATGCGCCGCCTGTTTTTTTTGATTTGCCTGAGTTGGGCGTCTCCTTTGTGGGCTGCGCACGGCTACGCGCTCTGGGGCGACCTCAAATACCCGGCCCATTTTGCGCACTTTGACTACGTCAACCCTGCCGCTCCTAAAGGCGGCGAACTGCGCTTGGTGAGCAACCTGCGGGTCTCGACCTTCGACAAATACAACCCGTTCACCATCAAGGGCTCGGCCCCGGCTTATCTGGCTGACCTGATGTTCGACACTTTGCTGACCGGTTCGCTGGACGAAACGGCATCAGGTTACGGTTTGCTGGCGCAGCATGTGACGGTGGCAGCGGACGGCCTGAGCGCCACCTTCATGTTACGACCCGAGGCGCGGTTTCACAACGGCGATGCGGTACTGGCGCAAGATGTGAAATACAGCTTTGACATGCTGATGGGACCCTTCACCTCGCCAGCCTACAAGACCGTGCTGTTTGACGTGGCGGGCCTGGACGTGCTCGACGACCGCACCGTGCGCTACCGCTTCAGGAAGCCCAACCGCGAGCTGCCGCTGACGGTCGGCGGTTTACCGGTGTTCAGTCGCGCCTGGGGTGCCGAGGGCGGCAAGCCCAAACCGTTTGACCAGATCGTCACCGATGTGCCGATTGGCAGCGGCCCCTACAAAATCGGCCCGGTGCGCTTTGGCAAGGACATCACCTATCTGCGCGACCCCGAGTACTGGGCCAAAGACCTGAACGTGCGTCGCGGGACGGCCAACTTCGACCGCATTACCGTGAAAATTTACAAAGACGGCACGGCGCGCCTGGAAGCCCTCAAGGCCGGCGAGTTTGACTTGATGCGTTTCTTTTCAGCCGGCGACTGGGCGCGCCGCGTCAACGGCAAGCGCTTTGATTCGGGTGAGCTGGTCAAGCGCGAATACCAGCACCGCCTGCCCACCGGTTTTCAAAGCTATGTGCTCAACACGCGGCGCGAATGGTTCAATGATGTGCGCGTGCGCCAGGCGCTGGGTCTGGCGCTGGACTACGAGTGGCTGAATCGGCAGCTGTTTTACAACGCCTACCAGCGCGTCAACGGCTTGTTTGGCAACACTGATTGCCAGGCCACCGGCTTGCCGTCACCCCAGGAGCTGGCTTTGCTGGCACCGTGGCGCAGCGCGGTGCCGCCGGAGGTTTTTGGCCCCATGACGCAGCCGCCGCGCACTGATGCACCGTCCTCACTGCGAGCCAACTTGCGCCAGGCGCAGGCCTTGTTGAACGCGGCAGGCTGGCAGGTGCGCGACGGCAAGTTGCGCAACGCGGCGGGCCAGGCGTTCGAGATCGAGTACCTCGACAGCAACGAAGGCAGCGCGCGGGTGGTCACGCCCTGGGCGCGCAACCTCGAAAAACTCGGCATCACGTTGAACTTTCGCCCGGTGGACTTTGCCCTGTACCAGCAGCGCCTGCAAAAATTCGAGTTTGACATCACCTCGCTGGCCTATGGCGGCACCCATAACCCGGGCCAGGAATACGCCGATCTGTTTGGTTCCCAGGCGGCTGATCAGGAAGATTCCGGCAATATGGCGGGTGTCAAGAATGCTGCGGTTGATGCCCTGATCAACGCCATGACCGGTGCCACGTCCAAGGCCGAACTGGTACCCGCCTGCCGCGCGCTGGAACGCGTGATCGCGCACAGCCACGTGCTGATTCCGCAGTGGTCGGCGCCAACGCACCGCATCGTTTACAACAACTGGCGACTCGACCAGCCCGCTGCCATGCCGCCGTATTCGCAGGGTGAGGGCTGGGCCATCGACACCTGGTGGGCCAAATAATGAACAGCCCTGTCGGAGGCTCGCTTCGTGTAGCACCTTTCCCCCTCAAGGGGGCAACACCGGTGGCGTGGCAAAGCCGGTTCCACGGTGTTCTGAGCTGGTGCATGGCAGCCCCCGCATCTTTTTTAAAGGGGTGTTTGCGCGATGTTTAGCTATATCTTGAAACGCCTGTTGCTGATGGTTCCCACGCTGTTCGGCGTGTTGCTGCTGACCTTTGTTGTGATCCAGTTTGTGCCGGGTGGCCCGGTGGAGCAGTATCTGGCCGAGGCCAAGGCGGGCACCGGCAAAGGCGCGGCGGCCGAGAGCGGTGGCTTGAGTTACCGGGGCGCGCAGGGGGTGGACCCCAAACGCATCGAACAGATCAAGGCCTTGTATGGTTTTGACAAACCCGCGCATGAGCGGTTCTTTCAAATGCTGGGCCAGTTTGCCCGTTTTGATCTGGGCAGGAGTTTTTTTCAGAACAAAAGTGTTTCTGAACTGATTTGGGAAAAGTTGCCGGTGTCGATCAGCCTGGGGCTGTGGACGTTTTTTATCAGCTACCTGATTGCCGTGCCGCTGGGCGTGGCCAAGGCGGTGCGCGCCGGCTCGCGGTTTGACTTTGTCACCACGCTGCTGGTGTTGCTGGGTTACGCCATTCCGGGCTTTGTGCTGGGTGTGGCGCTGCTGGTGATTTTTGGTGGCCAGTTGCAGTGGTTCCCGCTGCGCGGTCTGACCAGCAGCAATTGGGACGAGCTGAGCTGGGGCGCGCGCGTGGTGGACTACCTGTGGCACATCGCCATGCCTGTGACGGCGATGGTGCTGGGCAGTTTTGCCGTGACCACCATGCTGACCAAAAATGCCTTTCTGGAGGAAATCCGCAAACAATATGTGGTCACCGCGCGCGCCAAGGGCCTCGACGAGCGCCAGGTGCTGTGGGGTCATGTGTTTCGCAACGCGCTGATTCCCATCATCACCGGTTTTCCGGCGGCGTTCATCGGCGCGTTTTTTACCGGCTCGCTGCTGATTGAAACGCTGTTTTCACTCGACGGTCTGGGCCTGCTGAGCTACGAGAGTGTGATTCGGCGCGACTACCCGGTGGTGTTGGGCACGCTGTATTTCTTTACCCTGATTGGCCTGGTGACCAAGCTGATTTCAGATTTGTCTTATGTCTGGGTGGACCCGCGTGTCAAGTTTGACTAAACCCCCTG
>NZ_JACUUE010000276.1 GCF_014859475.1 Rhodoferax sp. | reverse complement strand
GCAATCAGCAGCTTGTCGCTGCCGGCAGCGCCAAAGGCCTGCTCCTTCAAAATGGCCAGCTGATCACGCACCCGCGCGGCTTTCTCGAACTCCAGGTTGCGGGCGTGTTCCATCATGAGTTTTTCCAGGCGCTTGATCTCGCGCGAGATGTCTTTCTCGCTCATGTCTTCCACTTGGGCGCGCTGCAAAGCATCGCGCTCCAGTTTCTCGGCCTCTTTGCCAGCCTTTTCGCTGTAAACCCCGTCAATCAGGTCACGCACTTCCTTGACGATTGAGCGCGGCGTGATGCCGTGCGCCAGATTGTGCGCCACCTGCTTGACCCGGCGCCGCTGGGTCTCGTCGATGGCTTTGCGCATCGACTCGGTGACCTTGTCGGCGTACAGAATCGCCCTGCCCTCCACATTGCGGGCGGCGCGGCCAATGGTCTGGATCAGTGAGCGCTCGGAGCGCAGAAAACCCTCCTTGTCGGCATCCAGAATCGCCACCAGCGACACCTCGGGAATGTCCAGCCCTTCGCGCAGCAGGTTGATGCCCACCAGCACGTCAAAGGTGCCCAGGCGCAGGTCGCGCAAAATCTCGACGCGCTCCACGGTGTCGATGTCGCTGTGCAGGTAGCGCACCTTGACACCGTTGTCGCTCAAATAGTCGGTCAGCTGCTCGGCCATGCGCTTGGTCAACGTGGTGATGAGCACGCGCTCGTGCTTGTCCACGCGGATGCGGATTTCCTGCAGCACATCGTCAACCTGGCTGGTGGCCGGACGCACTTCCACTTCGGGGTCCACCAGGCCGGTGGGACGCACCAACTGCTCCACCACCTGGCCGGCATGGTCTTTTTCCCACTGGGCGGGCGTGGCCGAGACAAAAATGGCCTGGCGCATCTTGGTTTCGAACTCCTCGAACTTGAGCGGCCGGTTGTCCAGGGCGCTGGGCAGCCGAAAGCCATATTCGACGAGCGTGGTCTTGCGCGAGCGGTCGCCGTTGTACATGCCGCCAAACTGGCCGATCAGCACATGCGACTCGTCAAGGAACATCACCGCATCTTTGGGCAAATAGTCGGTCAGCGTGGCCGGCGGTGCACCGGGGGGCGAGCCGCTTAAATGCCTTGAATAATTTTCGATGCCCTTGCAGTGGCCAACCTCGCTGAGCATTTCCAGATCAAACCGGGTGCGTTGTTCGATGCGCTGCGCCTCCACCAGCTTGCCTTGCGCCACAAATTCCTTGATGCGCTCGGCCAATTCGAGCTTGATCGCCTCCACCGCGCTCAACACCTGCTCACGCGGCGTGACGTAATGGCTGCTGGGATAGACGGTAAAACGCGGAATCTTCTGACGGATGCGCCCGGTCAGCGGGTCGAACAGTTGCAGGCTCTCGATCTCGTCGTCAAACAACTCGACGCGGATCGCCATCTCACTGTGCTCGGCCGGAAAGATGTCGATGGTGTCGCCGCGCACGCGAAAAGCGCCGCGCGAAAAATCGATATCGTTGCGCTGGTACTGCATACGCACCAGTTGCGCAATCATGTCGCGCTGGCCCATCTTGTCGCCCGCGCGCAGCGTCATCACCATCTTGTGGTAGGCCTCGGGCTGGCCAATGCCGTAAATGGCCGAGACTGTGGCCACAATCACCACGTCGCGACGCTCCAGCACGCTCTTGGTGCACGACAGGCGCATCTGCTCGATGTGCTCGTTGATGGCCGAGTCTTTCTCGATGAACAGGTCGCGCTGCGGCACGTAGGCTTCGGGCTGGTAGTAGTCGTAGTAGCTGACGAAGTACTCGACCGCGTTTTTCGGGAAAAACTCGCGGAACTCGCTGTACAGCTGCGCCGCCAGCGTCTTGTTGGGCGCAAACACAATGGCCGGCCGCCCGAGGCGGGCAATCACGTTGGCCATGGTGAAGGTCTTGCCCGAGCCCGTCACACCCAGCAGGGTCTGGAACACCTCGCCGTCATTGACGCCGTCCACCAATTGATTGATGGCCTCGGGCTGGTCGCCGGCGGGCGGATAAGGCTGGTACAGCTCAAAAGGCGAGTCGGGGTAACGCACAAACGTGCCGGTGCGCGCTCGCTCGGAAGCGTCGCTCACGGCCAGGGACAGGGTTTCAGACATGCAAGACGGGCTCAAAATTCAAATAACCGGGATGTTATCCAATGTGCTTCAGAACCGGCGCCAGATCGGCTTCAAGCCCCGACATAAGTTAATGCTTGCGCTTTGAACCAGCGCTCCACATCGGACGGGTCATGGAAGGTGCGCACCTCGGCAAAAGCCGTTTGCGCCTCGGGATAAACCCGGCGCAACAGGTTGAGCCACTGCTTGAGGCGACCGGTTTGCTGGTCGCGCGTCAGGTGGGCACAGACCAGGCGCCAGAATTCAGCCATGTGCATCATGAGCTGCGGCCAGCTCAGACTGGCCGACGCTGAATCGTCCCCCAGCGCTGCGCGAATGCCGCGTGCCAGCGCCGGGTTCGCCACCATGCCGCGCCCCAGCATCAGGCTCTGGCAGCCTGACACCTGTTGGCAGCGCAGGGCATCGGCCACGGTCCAGATTTCGCCATTGGCCACCAACGACAAACGCACCACCTGGCGGATGTCGGCAATACGCTCCCAATAGGCCGGCGGGCGGTAGCCGTGC
>NZ_JACUUE010000275.1 GCF_014859475.1 Rhodoferax sp. | reverse complement strand
CTGTTCAAGGTCCGTGTGCGGTATCGGGCCGGATACGGGGGGCTCGCAGTGACGATGTCTTTGTTCGATGTCCGTGTGCGGGATCGTGCCGGATTCGGCAGGCTCGCAATGACGTGCTCGGTGTGTGACGGCACCAGCCGTCGCGGTTTCAGCGGGTGCTTCATCGCATGCAGCAAATAGCGGCCGGTCTGTGAATCGGCTGCGTCCTGAATGTCCGCCACCGCGCCTTCGGCTACCAGCCGCCCGCCGCGTTTGCCGGCGCTGGGGCCAATGTCGATGATGTGGTCGGCGTGGCGAATGGTGTCCACGTCGTGCTCCACCACCACCAGCGTGTTGCCCTGGTCGCTCAGGGTCTGCAAGGCGCCCAGCAGTATCTGGTTGTCTCGCGCGTGCAGGCCAATGGTGGGCTCGTCGAGCACGTAACACACACCCTGCAAATTGCTGCCCAGTTGCGCCGCGAGGCGGATGCGCTGGGCCTCGCCGCCGCTCAGGGTGGGCGCACCCCGGTCCAGCGTCAGGTAGCCCAGGCCCACCTGCTCCAGAAATTTCAGCCGTCCCTTGATCTCGGGAATCAGGTCGCGGGCGATGTCATGCTCGCGCCCGCTCATGCGACCCAGCGTCTGCATGGTTTCCACCCAGCCGCGCAGGTCGGTCACGCTCAGGCGCGCCAGCTCGGTGATGGCCACACCGTCATGGGATCGTTGCGCACTATTTGTCATTGCGAGCGCAGCGCGGCAATCCATGGCTTCGGGACTGCATGGATCGCCACGGCCTGCGGCCTCGCGATGACGGGGTTGATCCATGGTCTGTTTGCGGTAGCGGGGCTGAGTCGGCGGACTCGCCAAGACGTCACCCGCGCCAAACCGCACCGCCCTTGCCGTCGCGTTGAGCCGGGCCCCCTGACAAGTGGGGCACACGGCATCGACCAGGTCCTCCACCTCGGGCTCGGCAAAGGTCTGCTCGCGACCCTTGTTATCGTCATCGCGCACCGAGTCGTCAAACACCTTGCGCTGCTCGCGCGTGAGCTTGACACCGGTGCCCACGCAGTCCGGGCACCAGCCGTGTTTGCTGTTGTAGCTGAACAGCCGCGGGTCGAGTTCGGCGTAACTGGTGCTGCACAGCGGGCAGGCGCGCAGGGTGGAAAACACACTCAACTTGCCGATGCCCGCCGTGGGCGTGCCGGCCTGCATGGCTTTGCTCAAGCCCGCCAGATCGCTCAGCACATGCACCACGCCCTTGCCGTGCTGCAAGGCCCGGGCCAGGGCCTCGCGCAATTCTGATTCGTTTTCCGGCAACACATCGAGGCTGTACACCGGAAGCTCAATGGTGTGCTCCTTGAAGCGGTCCAGGCGCGGGAAGTTGGTGGTGGGCAAAAAGTTGCCATCGACCCGCAAATGGGTGAAGCCGCGCGGGCGCGCCCAATCGGCCAGTTCGGTATAGACGCCCTTGCGGTTCATCACCAGCGGCGCCAGCAGGCCGATGTGCTGGCCGCGAAAATCCTTCATCAATTGCGCCGCAATCTTCTCAGGCGTTTGCGGTGCCACCGGCGTGCCGTCATGGATGCAATGCTGGGTGCCGAGCTTGACGAACAACAGCCGCAAAAAGTGCCAGACCTCGGTGATGGTGCCCACCGTCGATTTGCGCCCGCCGCGGCTCAGGCGCTGCTCGATCGCCACCGTCGGCGGGATGCCGTACACCGCATCAACCTCGGGTCGGCCGGCAGGCTGCACGATGGAGCGCGCATAAGCGTTGAGCGACTCCAGATAACGGCGCTGGCCTTCGTTGAACAAGATGTCGAACGCCAGCGTCGATTTGCCCGAGCCCGAAACCCCGGTGACCACAGTGAACTTGCCGCGCGGAATGTTGACGCTCAAGGACTTGAGGTTGTGCTCGCGGGCGTTGATGATCTGGATGCTGTCTGCATTCTTATGGCCAGCCGCTGGTGCGTCATTGCGATTGCCGTGCTGGCCGTCATTGCGAGCGAAGCGCGGCAATCCATGACTTCCTGGGCGCATGGATTGCCGCGTCGCTGGCGCTCCTCGCAATGACGGCACTGAATCAATTGCGAACTGATCACCATTGTTTTCAAAATCGCGCACCTCATGCACCACGCCCATTTGCGCGGCGTAATCGCGCAACGCCAGCGCGGTGTGCGAACTGGCGTGCAGCATCACCTCTTCGGGCGTGCCAAAGGCCACAACCTCACCCCCGGCGTCGCCGCCTTCGGGGCCCAGGTCAATCAGCCAGTCCGAGGCGCGGATCACGTCCAGGTTGTGCTCGATCACCAGCAGTGAATGGCCCGCGTCCTGCAACTTGCGCAGCGCCCGCATGAGTTTGGCAATGTCATCAAAGTGCAGCCCGGTGGTGGGCTCGTCGAACATGAACAACACGCCGCGCTTAGCCGTGGGCTGGCGGCTGGCACTGGCACTTTTGGCGGCTTCAGCCAAAAACCCGGCGAGCTTGAGGCGCTGCGCTTCGCCACCGCTGAGCGTGGGCACCGGCTGGCCCAGTTTGACGTAGTCCAGCCCGACGTCAATGATGGGCTGCAGCGCCCGCAACACGTCACGGTCGGCCTTGAAAAGCGCAGCGGCTTCGCTGACGGTGAGGTTGAGGACATCGGCGACGTTGAG
>NZ_JACUUE010000047.1 GCF_014859475.1 Rhodoferax sp. | reverse complement strand
ACCTTGAACAGAGACTTCGTCATCGCGAGCGAAGCGTGGCGATCCATGACTTCCAGGTGCATGGATTGCGTCACTTCGTTCGCAATGACGGGGCTGCGTTCGCAATGACAATGCTCCCTCACGTTAATCAGGAACCCCCGAATGCACCTGCTATTCATCGCCGACCCGCTCGAATCCTTCAAAATCTACAAAGACACCACCTTTGCCATGATGCGCGAGGCGCAAGCCCGTGGCCATGTTTTAAGCACCTGCGAGCCCAAGGACATTCGCTGGCAGCGCGGCGAGCCCGTCATCGCCTTTGTGCGCGACATCACGCTCACCGGCGACCCGGTGCACTGGTTCAACGCGGCGCAGCACAAGCCCGATGAACGCGGCCAGGCGCTCAAAGCCTTCGACGCCGTGGTGATGCGCAAGGACCCACCTTTTGACAGCGAATTTTTCTACGCCACCCACCTGCTCGAGCAAGCCGAGCGTGAAGGCGCCAAAGTGTTCAACAAGCCACGGGGGCTGCGCGACCACCCCGAGAAGCTGGCCATCATGGAATGGCCCCAGTTCATTGGCCCGACCCTGGTCACACGCGACGCACAAGACATCAAACGTTTTCATGCCGAGCACCACGACATCATCCTCAAGCCGCTCGACGGCATGGGCGGCACCGGTATTTTCCGGGTCAAGGCCGACGGCCTGAACCTGGGCGCCATTATTGAGACGCTCAACTGCGAAGGTACCCAGACCGTGATGGTGCAAAAGTTTTTGCCCGCCATCTCGGAGGGCGACAAGCGTATTCTGGTGATCGGCGGCCAGCCCGTGCCCTACTGCCTGGCGCGCATCCCGCAAGGCGGCGAAGTGCGCGGCAACCTGGCCGCTGGCGGCAAGGGTGTGGCGCAGCCCCTGAGCGCGCGCGACCGTGAGATTGCCGAAGCCATCGGCCCGGTGCTGGCCGGGCGCGGCTTGCTGCTGATGGGGCTGGACGTGATTGGTGACAGCCTGACCGAGATCAACGTCACCAGCCCGACCTGTTTTCAGGAAATTTTTGACCAGACCGGCTTTGATGTGGCCGCGATGTTTGTGCAGGCGCTGGAAAAAGCGGTAAAAAAGGCGCTGGTGCCATGAAGCCAAGCCATCCGCATCACCGCGCCGACCTGGTCCGCATTGCCGCCCTTGCCATGACCGAGCGCGGGCTCGAGCCTGAATTTCCCGCGCGTGTCGAGCGCGAGCTCGCAGCCATCACCGGCCCAGGCAGCGAGGCGAGTCCGGATATCCGCGACCTGACGGCGCTGCTGTGGTGCTCCATCGACAACGAGGACTCACTCGACCTGGATCAGCTCACGGTCTGCGAGCTGCTGGACCAGGGCGTGGTCCGATTGTGGGTGGCCATTGCCGATGTGGACGCGCTGGTGAAGAAAGGCAGCGCCATCGACGAGCATGCGCTGACCAACACCACCTCGGTGTACACCTCGGCCTGCATTTTCCCGATGCTGCCCGAGCGCCTGTCCACCGACCTGACCTCGCTCAACTTTGCCGAAGACCGGCTCGCGCTGGTGACCGAGATGGTCTTCAACGCCGATGCATCGCTGGCGGGCGCCACGGTGTACCGCGCGCGAGTACGCAACCAGGCCAAACTGGACTATGACGCGGTCAGCGCCTGGATCGACGGCGACGCCGCGCTGCCAGCCGCCGCGGCGGCCGTGCCAGGCATGGAGGCGCAACTGCGCACCCAGGACGCGCTGGCCCAGCGCCTGCGGCTGCGCCGGCGCACCGAAGGCTCGCTGGACCTGGAAACCTTTCAGCCACGCGCCGTGTTCAAAGGTGAGCAGGTGGTCGATATTGTTCAGCAGGTGCAAAACCGCGCGCGACAGCTAATTGAGGAAGTGATGATTGCCACCAACGGCTGCACCGCGCGTTACCTGGCCGGGCGGGGCGGCGCCTCGTTGCGGCGGGTGGTGCGCTCGCCCGAGCGCTGGCAGCGCATTGTGGCTGTGGCCCAGGAGTACGGCGAAACCCTGCCAGCAGAGCCCGACTCCAAGGCGCTGGAGGCTTTTCTGGCCAAGCGCCGCCAGGCCGACCCCTTGCGCTTTCCCGATTTGTCGCTGGTGATCGTGCGGCTCATGGGCTCGGGCGAGTATGTGGTGGAGACGCCCAGTGGCCCAACAGTTGGCCACTTTGGCCTTGCCGTGCGCGACTACACGCACTCCACCGCGCCAAACAGGCGCTTCCCTGACCTGATCACCTCGCGGCTGCTCAAGGCGGCACTGGCCGACCAGCCCCCACCCTATTCAAACACTGAACTGGCCGACCTGGCCCTGCATTGCACGCGCCAAGAAGACGCCGCCCAGAAGGTCGAGCGGCGGCTGCGCAAGTCGGAGGCGGCACTCCTGCTGGAAGCGCGCATTGGCCAGCACTTTGACGCGGTCGTGACCGGCAGTACCGCTGATGGCATCTGGGTGCGGCTCTTCACCCCGCCCGCCGAGGGCAAACTGGTGCGTGGCCAGACCAGCTTCAAGGTCGGCGACAAAGTCCGCGTCAAGTTGGTCGCCACCGACGTGGAACGCGGCTTTATCGACTTTGTGACTGGCGATTGACTGAATTCATCAGCGCAACAGAAGGTAAAGAACTATGAGGAACAAAATAGTGCCGACACCGATATACATAGCAGACTCCATCGCAATGCCCGCCCTCGACCGAGGGTGTGTTAACACGCGTTAGCAGCCCAATTTGATCTTCTGCAAACAAGCAGTTCGGTGCCCTGGCGCACGTAGCGCCAGATGGTTGATGAAGCGACAGCATACCGCCACTGGTTATGATGCGCCCCTTCGCGAAAGTTGCCCCGATGTCCTCCCCCTCCCCCTCGACCGGCCTGAACCTGGCCCAGCAAGAAGCTGTGAACTTCATGCACGGCCCCTGCCTGGTGCTGGCTGGCGCCGGCTCGGGCAAGACACGCGTCATCACCCACAAGATCGGTCGCCTGATCCAGGCGGGCGTGGTGGCCAAAAACATCTTCGCCATCACCTTCACCAACAAGGCCGCAGCCGAGATGCGCGAGCGCGCCCGCGGCCTGATCGGCAAGGCGGCCAAGGACGCGGTGATCTGCACCTTTCACGCGCTGGGCGTGCGCCTGCTGCGCGAAGACGGCGCGGCGCTGGGTCTGAAGCCCAACTTTTCGATTCTCGACAGCGACGATGTCAACAGCATCCTGAAAGATGCCGGCGGCTCAGTCGATGCCGCCACGGCGCGCAGCTGGCAATGGACCATCAGCCTGTGGAAAAACCAGGGACTCAACGCCGCTGCGGCGGCAGCGCAAGCCGGCAACGACAGCGAGCGCATCATCGCGCGCGTGATGGCGCATTACGAAGAGCGGCTCAGCGCCTACCAAAGCGTTGACTTTGACGACCTGATCAGCCTGCCGCTCAAACTGTTGCAAAACCATGAATCTGTGCGGCACAAGTGGCAAGCCAAGGTCGGGCACATTCTGGTGGACGAATACCAGGACACCAATGCCACCCAATACGACCTCTTGAGGCTGCTGGTCGGCGGCAAAGACCCGGCCCAGGCGCGCTTTACCGCCGTGGGCGACGACGACCAGTCCATTTACGGCTGGCGTGGCGCGACGCTCGACAACCTGAAAAAGCTGCCACTTGATTTCCCGGCGCTCAAGGTCATCAAGCTGGAGCAGAACTACCGCTCCACCAGTGCCATTCTGCGGGCCGCCAACAACGTGATCGGGCCCAACCCCAAGCTTTATCCCAAAAACCTGTGGAGCGACCTGGGCGAAGGCGAACCGGTTCGTGTGGTTGATGCCGACACCGAAGAACACGAAGCCGAGCGCACCGTGGCGCGCATCCAGAGCCTGCGCGCCAGCGGCCTGAACCAGGCTGGTCCGCAGTTCAAGGAATTCAGGGACTTTGCCGTGCTCTACCGCGCCAACCACCAGGCCAAAACCTTCGAGAAAGCGCTGCGCAAGGCCGCCATTCCGTACAAGGTCTCAGGGGGAACGAGCTTTTTTGACCGCGCCGAGATCAAGGACCTGTGCGCCTGGTTCAGGCTTTGGATCAACAACAACGACGACCCGGCGTTTTTGCGCGCCGTGACCACGCCCAAGCGCGGCATTGGCCACCAGACCCTGGCGCGCTTGGGCGACTTTGCCAGCAAATACCGGGTCAGCATGTTCGAGGCGCTGTTTTCCAGCAGCCTTGGGGCAGTGATCTCGGGCAAGGCGCTGGGCAGCCTGCACGAGTTCGGCCGCGAGGTGAACGACCTCGAATTCCGCGCCCGCCACACGCTGGGCGCCGAAGCCGCCAAAACCTTCTTGCTCGACTGGCTCAAGGACATCGGCTTTGAGCAATACCTGATCGACGGCGAAGACAGCGACAAGGTGGCGGCCGCGCGCTGGAGCAACGTGATCGACTTTGTCGATTGGATGAGCGCTCGCTGCGGCGGCCAAATTGACGACGCTGCGGGCGTGAGCACGGCGGGCGAAGTCAAGTCGCTGCTGGAAGTGGCACAAACCGTGTCGCTGCTGTCCACTATTCAAGAACGCGAAACCGACCAGAACGTGGTCACGCTCTCGACCCTGCACGCCGCCAAGGGGCTGGAGTGGCCGCATGTGATGCTGGTCGGCGTGACCGAGGGCATGCTGCCGTTCAAGCTGCGCGACAACCCCGACGACCTGCCTGCGGGCAACGCGTCGAGCGCGCTGCGTGCGGCAGCACTTGAGGCCGCCAGCGCCACCCTGACCACGCACCTGCAGGAAGAACGCCGCCTGATGTACGTGGGCATCACCCGCGCCCAGCGCAGCCTGGCGGTGAGCTGGACGCGCAAGCGCAAAAAGGGCCGCGAGATGATCGCCGCCCAGCCCAGCCGCTTCATCGCCGAGATGGGGCTGGATCAAGCCACGGTAAAAGAAGACCCGCGCGAAAAGCTCAAGGCCTTGCGTGCCGAGTTTGCCCAAAAGGCGCTCGATGGGGCGGCGGCGCGGGCGCTGGTCAAATAGGGCCCAACAGGTCAAGGGACCCAACAACAAAAGGGGAAACATCAAATTGGAAACCATCATTGCGAGCCCCCCGAATCAGGCCCGATACCGCACACGGACCTTGAACAGAAACTCCGTCATCGCGAGGCCGCAGGCCGTGGCGATCCATGCAGTCCGGAAGTCATGGATTGCCGCGCTTCGCTCGCAATGACGGGGATGTTCATGGAAAGCGTAGCGCGGCAGTCCATGCAGTCCGGGGCCATGGATTGCTTCACGTCGTTCGCAATGACGAGGCTGGCGTTCGCAATGGCAGTACTGTTCATAAAAGGCACGGCGTGGCATTCCAGGAGCACATTTCCAGCTCTGTTGTCAATAGCAGCTTGCGCATCACCTCAGTGGGCGAACGCCCAGGATTCCGTCACTGCGTCAACAAGTGACCACCTCCAAAGCTGGCAGCAGTGCAGCGCCTTGAAACAAGACGCCGGGGCGCGCCTGGCATGCTTTGACCAGTGGGCGCAGCGGCAAGGCGAGCAGCCGCACACCAGTGCAACAGCCACTGCGCCCAGCCCGCGCACCGACAGTCCGAATGCGCCAACCCTGCCCGTTGCAGCGGTCGCCCCGGTCATCATCACCATGACGACCCCCGAGCCCCACAACTGCAAAAACCCCAAGTTTTCCGAACTGTCGCGCTATTGGGAGCTGGAGGCTGGCAGCAACTGCGGCACCTTCGGCATTAGGGGCTACCAACCCATCAGCCTGTCGTGGATCGGCTCGGACAGCGTCAACACCCAGCCCAGCTCGCCCTCGCCCGGGCACGCGGAGACGTCGGCCCTGTCGTTCAAAACTTCAGAACTGCGCATTGGTCTGTCGATCCGCACCAAGATCGCCCAAGGACTGCTGACACAAAACGAGCCATTCAAGCGCGATTCGCTCTGGTTTGGCTATTCGCAAAAGTCCAATTGGCAAATCTTCAGCGGCGAGCTGTCGCGCCCGTTTCGCACCACCGACCATGAGCCCGAGCTGATCTACATCTACCCGCTGGAGGCAAGCTTACCCTGGGGCTGGCAACTGCGTTACGCCGGGCTCAGCCTGAATCACCAGTCCAACGGTCAGCCGCTGCCGCTGTCGCGCAGCTGGAACCGCACCATGCTATTGGCGGGCATGGAAAAGAATCGGGAGTTCTACATGATGGGCAAACTCTGGTATCGCCAGCCCGAAAACCTGGCCAGCGACGACAACCCGGACATCAGCGACCTGATCGGCCGCGCTGAATTGACGGGCTACTGGCATGTCAACCCAGACCACACCCTCGGCGTGACGCTGCGCCATTCCTTGCGCGCCAACAGCAACGGCTCGGTGCGCCTGGAGTGGCTGCGCAAGCTGGGTGACAGCGGATTCGTCGGCAACAACAGCGGCCTGCGTTTGCACACGCAGCTGTTCAGCGGTTACGGCGATTCGCTGATCGATTACAACCGCCGACGCACGGTGCTGAGTATGGGGCTGAGTCTGGTGGACTGGTAACTGATCAAGCGGCGGCATTGTCCGCTGGTTTTTGTTGGGCCGAAGGGTGAAATCGAAATTCTTCGTGACACCCAACTGCATTGGGCCTTGCACACTCTACTTCACCAACTGATTCAACTGGATGATCGGCATCAGCACCGCCAGCACGATCAGCATCACCACCCCGCCCATGGCCACGATCAGCAGCGGCTCCAGCAGGGTCGCGAGCTGCATGGCGCGGCGCTGCACCTCGGTGCTGAGCTGTTTGGCCGCGCGCTGCAGCATCAGCGGCAGCGTGCCGGTTTGCTCACCCAGGCGCGCAAACATGGCCAGCAGCCCCGGAAAGCGCTTTTTTTGCGCCAGCGCAGAGGCCAGCGGCGCGCCTTCGCGCACCAGCACCAGGGCATCGAGCGCGTCGCTGCGCATGGCCCGGTTGGACAGGGTTTGGGCGGCGGCCTGCAAGGCTTTCAGAATGGGCACGCCGGCCGAGGCCAGCATGGCCAGGGTGCTGGCAAAACGCGCCGAGTTGTAGCTGCGTGACATCTTGCCCAAAATGGGCAGATTGAGCCAGGCGGCGTCGAATTTTTCACGCGCTGCATCATTTTTAAGCGCCAGACGCGCCGCAAAAGCGCTAGCGGCCAAGGCGACCAGCAACAGCCAGCCATAGCTGCGCAGGAAGGCGCTGGCATCGATCATGATCACGGTGAGCAGGGGCAGCGCGCGCTTGCTGCCGGCAAATACGCCAGCCACCTGCGGCACCACGTAGGTCACCAAAAACAGCACGATGACCACCGCCACCAGTGACACGATGGCCGGGTACAGCGCCGCGCCGATGAGCTTGGACTTGAGCGCGTGCTGCTCTTCAAGGTCGTCGGCCAGGCGCTCCAGCACCAGCCCCAGGCTGCCGCTTTGCTCACCGGCCCCGATCACCGCGACAAAGATATCAGAGAACTCGCGCGGGTAACGGGCCAGCGCCTTGGCAAACGGCGTGCCGCCATTGACCTCGGCGCGCAGCGTGGCCACCAGCTCGCGCTCGGGCGTTTTTTCGGCCTCGTCCGACAAGGACGAGAGCGCGCGCTCCAGCGGCAGCCCCGACGACACCAGCCCGGCGAGCTGGCGCGTCCAGATGGCCAGCGCGGTGGCGCTGAAAACGCGGCGTTGTTGCCAACTCTTGCCTGTCTGCGCCTCATCAGTCGTTTGGGCGCTGACAGGCTCCACCTTGAGCGGCACCAGCGCCTGCGCGCGCAGCAAGCCGCGCGCCGCCTTGGCCGAGTCGGCCTCGATGACGCCTTTACGGGTGTCACCGGCGGCGCTGAGGGCTTCGAAGGAATAAACCGGCATGGCGCTGTATGGACTAGTCGCGCGTGACGCGCAGCAGCTCTTCGCGCGAGGTGATACCCGCGTGCACCAGGCGCTCGCCGTCTTCGCGCATCAACACCATGCCAGAGGCTATGGCTGCCGTGCGGATGTCGGCGTCAGAGGCGCGACTGTAAATTTGGGCGCGAATGGCATCATCAGTAACGAGCAACTCGAACACGCCGCTGCGGCCGCTGTAGCCGGTCTGGCCGCACTGGGGACAGCCGACCGGGTGATATTCGACCAATGGGGTGGCTGGCCGTGTGGCGTTGTCCATGCCCTGGCTGTCATTGCGAGGAGCGTCAGCGACGTGGCAATCCATGTGCCCAGGGTTCATGGATTGCCACGCTTCGCTCGCAATGACGGACGTCGCCTTGCAATGCGGGCACAGCTTGCGCACCAGGCGTTGCGCCAGCACGCCCAACAGCGAGCTTGACAACAGGAATGGCTCCACGCCCATGTCGGTCAGGCGTGTGACGGCACTGGAGGCGTCGTTGGTGTGCAGCGTGGCGAGCACCAGGTGGCCGGTCAGGCTGGCCTGAATGGCGATCTGCGCAGTTTCGAAGTCGCGAATCTCGCCAATCATGATGATGTCGGGGTCTTGCCGCAGGATGGCACGCAGCGCCTTGGCAAAGGTTAAATCAATCTTCGGGTTGACCTGGGTCTGGCCGACGCCCGCCAGCTCGTACTCGATCGGGTCTTCCACCGTCATGATGTTGTTGTGCGCGGCATCGAGCCGCTGCAGCGCGGCGTAGAGCGTGGTCGTTTTGCCCGAGCCGGTGGGGCCGGTCACCAGCACAATGCCGTGCGGCTGCGTCACCAGGTGCTCAAAGCGGCGCAACACCTCGCCCTGCATGCCCAGCGCCTCCAGGCTCAAGCTGCCCTCTGATTTGTCGAGCAGGCGCAGCACGGCGCGTTCGCCGTGCGCGCTGGGGATGGTGCTCACGCGCACATCCACGGCGCGGGTGCCAATGCGCAAGCTGATGCGGCCATCTTGCGGCAGGCGGCGCTCGGCAATGTCGAGCTCGGCCATGATTTTCAGGCGGCTGATGAGTGCTGCGTGCAGCGCGCGGTTGGGCTGCACCACCTCGCGCAGCGTGCCATCGACGCGAAAACGCACGGATGAATGGCGCTCGTAGGGCTCGATGTGGATGTCGCTGGCACCGTCGCGCGCGGCCTGCGTCAGCAGCGCGTTGAGCATGCGGATGATGGGCGCGTCGTCACTGGTTTCCAGCAGGTCTTCGATGGCGGGCAGGTCCTGCATCATGCGCGTCAGGTCGGTGTCGCTCTCGACCTCGCTGACCACCGCCGCCGCGCTCGATTCGCCCTGCGCGTAGGCGGCGCTGATGCGCTGGATGAGCGCATTGGCCGCCAGCGTCTGCAGCTGGCTGTGCGGGTATTTGCGCAGCACCTCGCCGATGCCGCCGGGCACAGAGTCAGCATGCACCAGCAGGGTGCAGGCACCCGCGTTTTCTTCCAGCAACAGCTGGTGGCTGCGGGCAAAGGCATAAGGCAAGGGGTAACGCATGGGTCGTCTTGATGGCGCGATGGCGCTTATTGCTCGGGCGAGATCATCGGGCTTGGCGCGCCGTCGGGCGCTTTGACCGGCGCCGGTGGCAACAATGGTGCCTCGTTGATCGGCACCAGCTGGCTCGTCTCCGGCTGGGCTTTTTGCAGGCCGGCGCGCATCAGGTCGTAGCGATCCATTGACAACTGGTCGGTGGCCTGCGCGTCGCGCACCACCACCGGGCGCAAAAACACCATCAGGTTGGTTTTCTTGCGGGTGCGGGCCTCGCTCTTGAACAGGTTGCCAAACAGCGGCACATCGCCCAGGCCGGGCACTTTCTCCTGGTTGCCCGAGTACTCATCTTGCAGCAGGCCGCCCAGCACCACGATGGCGCCATCTTCGACCAGCACATTCGACTCGATGGTGCGCTTGTTGGTGGTGGGGCCGCTGGTGGCGTTCAGGGTGGAGGCCAGCACGCTCGACACCTCCTGGTAAATGGCCAGCTTGACGGTGCCGTTTTCACTGATTTGTGGTCTGACCTTGAGCGTCAGGCCGACGTCCCGGCGCTCAAAGGTGGTAAACGGGTTGACCGAGTTGGTGCTGCCGCCGGTGTTGGTGAACTGGCCAGTGGGGAAAGGCACATTCTGGCCGATCACAATCTTGGCCTCTTCGTTGTCGAGCGTCAGCAAATTGGGCGTGGAAAGCACATTGCCGCTGCCGCTTTCCTCCAGAAAACGGGCCAGAAAACCCAGCACATAAACGCCGTTGGTCTTGCGCACAGCGCCATAGTTCAGGCCGCGCGCGGGCAGCACCGCGCCGCTGACGACACCGGTTGAGATGTCGATGATGTTTTTGCCACCAGCGCCAAAATTGGTGCCCAGCAGGCCGATGATGGTGTCGCCGGCCTGGCCGATGGCGCCCTGCCACTGGATACCGAATTCGGCCGCCCGGTCGGCGCTGACCTCGGCAATCAGGCTCTCGACAAACACCTGGGCACGGCGCCCGTCGAGCTTGTCGATGACGGCGCGCAGCTGGCGGTATTGCGGCTCGGGCGCGGTGATGATGAGCGAATTGGTGGCCACATCGGCCTGAATCTGACCGCCGGTGGTGGCTTGCGGAGCTGCGCCCGCCGCGCCGGGCGCACCCGTGGGCGCAGCTGCCGGGGCCGCACTGCCACTGATGGCGGCGCGCAGCGTGGCGGCGATTTTGGTGGCATCGGCATTCTTGAGGTAAACCACATGAATGTTGCCCGCCGCGCCATTGCTGCTGCCCGCTTCGGGCTGGTCGAGCTGTGCCACCAGCGAGCGCGCCAGCGCCAGTTGCGCGCCATTGGCGGCGCGCAACACCAGACTGTTGGAGCGCGGCTCGGCAATCAGCGTGGTATGGAACGCGGTGTTGGCCTGGCCGGGTGCTGTCTGCGCGCTACTCGAACCGAGCAGGCGCAGCACCAGCGGCGCCAGGTCGGAGGCGATGGCGTGCTGCAGCACGATCACCTCGGCATCGGTGGCATTGGCCACGTCCATGGCGGCAATGATGCGCCCCAGTCGGCGCAGGTTATCGGCGTAGTCGGTGATCACCAGCGAATTGCTGCCAGGGTTGGCGTTGATGGTGTTATTGGGGCTGATCAAGGGCCGCAACACCGGCACCAGGTTGTTGGCCGACTCGAAATTGAGCTTGAAAATTTGCGTTGCAATCTGGTTGCCCGCAGGCAGGCTGCCGTCTTCACCTTGCTGGATGTTGACCCGGGCGCTTTGCAGCTTGGCATCGGCCTCAGGCACCACCTTGTACAAGCCTTCGGTTTCCACCAGGGTGTAGCCCTGCAGGCGCAGCGCCGCAACAAATTGCCCCATGGCGGCGGCGCGGCTCACCGGCTTGCCGGTGACCAGCGTCATGGTGCCCTTGACGCGCGGATCAACCACCACATTGCGCCCGGTGATGCTGGCAAAGGTGCGCGCCACTGCGTCGATCTCGGCGTTGTTGAAGTTGAGCATGACCGGCTCGGCCGACCTGGCCGCGCTCTGCGCCACGCCGTTCAGGGGCAACAACGCCATGACAGCGGCCAGCAAGATGCCAATCGCGACTGACACCCCGGTGCGCGGGCTTCTAAAAGAGTTCAACTGATTCATGCTGGTTCAACCCACTTTGATGATGGAACGTGCGCCCTGGCGCCGCCCGATGATGTTCAAAAGATTGGACAAGGCCGCCTGGTGCTCGGGCACGGCGCTGGCCTCGCCATTAAAGCGCAACTGACCACCCACCCATTGGCCGCTGCCGGAAACCTGCAGGCTGCCCTGCAGCGTGGTCAGCGCCAGTGTGACCGGTGTGCCGCCCGTCAAGCTGAAACGGTAGTTGCCCATGGGGCGCAGTGTGGACAAATGTGACGCCAGGTTCATGACATCGACTTGCGCCGCGCCGCCCATCTGCAGCCGCCCGGCTGCCCAGGCCAGCGTCAGGCCCTGCGTACTCAGGTTCAACTCGCCCTGCGGCTGCACCGTGTTCCAGGGTGTGCCCAAGCCCGCCAGCAAGTTGGCCGGCCACTGCGATCGGGCATCCGCGATCGTCAGCCGCAGGCCGTTCCAGCGCGGCTGCAAGTGCATCGCCCAAGCCTGCTGCAGGCAGCAGTCGGCGTTCAACTTCAGCCCGACCCCGGTCAGACCGGGTGCCAGCTGCCAGTCCACGCGCCCGGGCAGTGTGGCCGCATCCTGGCTGCCAGCGCCGCCCGTGAGCATGACGCGGGCCGAGCCCGTCCACACCGTGCCGCGCGGCTGTTGCAACAGCACCTGGCCGGCACTGGCGCGTTGCACCAGCGTGGCCAGCCAGCGCGCCGGCGCAAAGAACAGCGTGCTCAGCAGCAAGCCCAGCAGCGTACCCGCCAGCGCCCAGCGCCACGGTGTGCCAAATGGCATCGGCTTCATGGCCGTGCCCCCAGGTTCAGCGCCAGCGTGCCGTCCCAGCTGCCCGCCGGATTGCGCACCAGGTGCGCCTCGAGCGGCGCGGCGTGGGCGTTTTGCCGGACTGTGGCCAGCCATTGCGCCAGTGCACTGGCACTGACCGCCTTGAGCGTGACCGTGGCACGGTCGATTTGCCAGGACATCTGCGCGCCACTGCCCAGCACTTTCAGCGCGCTTTCAAGCGCCTGGCGCGCCTGCTCGCTCGAGAGCACGGGCTGCGCCTGCAAGGCTTTGGCCTGCGCTTGCAGGCGCTGCATGTGCTGCAGTTGGGCATCGAGCGCGCGGTGCTGCGCCGGGGCCGCCTTGAGCACGGCCAGCGCCGGGGCCAGCGCCAGCCACCACAGCAGCGCCAGGCCCACCAGCACACCCGCCAACAGCAGCAGGCGCTGTTCGCGTGGCGATACGCTGTGCCAGCGCTTTTGCAAAGTTGCCAGCAGCGTCATGGTGTCGCCCCCGCCTTGATCAGCCACTGTGCACCGTCCCAACGGGCGGCCAGCCCCTGTTGTTTGAGCGCCAGCAGCACCTGCGCCAGCTCGGCTTCGGCCACAGCCGGCGCCTTGGCGCGCAGTTCCTGCGCCGCATAGTCAAGCGCCGTGAGGGTTTGCGTGGCGGGCAGCGCACCTGCCAGCGCGGCCAGCATGGCTTCCATGTCGGCCTCGCTTGCCGCGCCGCTGGCGCGCTGCAGGGCGGCCACTTCGCGCGCCATTTGCAGCGGTGCATCGACCACCACAGGAATTTCAGGGAAGGTTTGCGTGAGCACCGCCCGCACCGCTTGGCGCTTGGCTTGCAGCGCGGCCCGTTCGCGCCAGGCCCAGGCATTCAAGGCCAGTAGATTAACCACCACCAGCACCAGCAAAGCCAGCCGCGCCGCGCGCCATTGCGGGGCGCGCAGTAAATTTTTTGCCCCCTGCGCCAGCCGCGCCCAGGCCCGATCGCGGCTGGCGTTGACCAGCTCGAACTGTGCCAAATCCCAGGGCGTTTGCGCCGCCCACAGCAAGCGCTCGGGCCGTTGCAGCAAGCTGACCGGGCGCTTGAACAGGCCCTCGGCCAACGCGGCAACTGCGGGCTCGGCGACCACATCAGGCAGCGCGGCCTGCGTCGATGCGCCATCCACCCATGCCACCGTGGCGGCCGACAGCGGGCACGGCACCAGATTGGCACCCAGCAGCACGGGATAGTGCTCGTCGCCTAACGCATACACGGTGTGCGCCAGCGCTTCGGGGGTGAACTCGGGCACGATGCGGCTCGCCGCCAGACCGGCCTGGGCCAGCGCCTGCAGATGCGCGCCGAGCCAGGCCTTGTCGCAGGCCACAACCCACACCGGGGCCTCTGTTACGGCCTGCGGCTGCAGCGCCAGGTGCAAAGCCGCCGGATCGTCAAGCAGGCGCTCTTCGAGCAAACCGTCCAGAATGGCACGCAGCCGGCTGGCGCCACGCTCGGCCATCAGGCCACGCGCCAAACTGCCCTTGGGCAACTGCACCTGATGCCAGGACAAGGCCGACATGGGCAGCAGCACCACCACCTCGGTCTGGCGCCCAACGGGCAACAGCGCCAGCGGCACACTGGCGCTGTTGCCAGGCGTGCTGCCGTCTGCCGTTAGCACGTAGTCGTAGTGCGCAGAGGCGTCTGCGCTGGCAGTGGGCAATGAAATGATCAGAGAATTCATACAGGTGAGCAGGGGCAGATCATTGTATGGGGGGCTGGCTGGACTGCACCACCTCGCGCGTGCGGCTCAGGATTTTGACCTGCATGCCATCGCGCTGCAGCACCGAGGTCTCCTGCAAAATGCTCTGGCCCACACGAAGTTGCCCGGTCACGCTGAAAAAGCGCGTGGCCACCGCGTGCAGGCTGGCGTTGAGTTTGATTTCAGCGTTGCCAATGCGCTTGCCGGCATCTGGCAGGCTACTCAGATGCTTCAAGTCGCGCGCGTCGGCCAGCGCACGCGCCTGCGCCATGTCGAGCTTGGCAATGCTGGCCATCAGCACCTCGGGCGCAGCGGTATTGAGATTGACCGGCGTGCGCGCAGGCAGCAGCGTCACATACGGCTGCAACGCCGCCAGGGTGGCGCCCGACAGGCCAAGCCAGGCCAGATCAGACACCGACTGCGGGCGCAGGGGCGCAATGGCCATGGTCTGCGCGTCAAGGCTCGAGGCATGGGCCAGCAACAGCTGCTGTGTGAATGCCAGCAGTTCGCGCTCGGGCAGGTTCAGTTGCTGGAACAGGCGTTCCCAGGCCGCCACGCTGGGTTCGTGCAATTTGCCGCCGTCGAGCAGATTGGTCACATTCAGGCGCGCCTGCAGGTCTTGCAAGTGGCCAGCCAGAAAGGCGTCCTGCGCGCCGTCGGCACCTTCGCCCACCAGCGCCTCACCCTGCTGCGCCGCCAAAAAGGTGGTCAGGCGCGCCGGGGCCAGCGCCACCGCCCAGGGCTCGGCCAAGTGGTCGGGGCCGCCCTGGCGCGCGTCTTCGCGCAAGATCAGCCGCGCCCAGTCGAGCGCGCCGGTCAGAATCCAGGCCGACTGCACGCGCGTGCGCTGGGCCGATTCCACCTCGACACCGCGCCATTGCTGCCACAGCATGGCTGAGGCCAGCGTGGCCACCAGCACCACGGTAAGCATGGCGGTCAGAATGGCGGCACCGCGCTGCGCCCTTTTTGGCGACACCCTCATTTGCCGCCCCCGATCGAGCCACGCACCCAGTCGCGCGTCAGTGTGCCGTTGATCGCCTGGCCGCTTGAGAGCGTCAACACCACGCGCACGCCATCGGGCACGCCCGCGCTTGTTCCCGATGGCGCGCTGGCAGCAGGGGGCACATCAGCCGGGTTGTCGGCGCTGGAGAGCGGGTTGCTCCAGGCATTGCCGCGGTAATAAAAAATTTGCCACTGGTCCAGCGCCACGGTGCGCACCTCGCGCGCGCGGTCTTCGTCGCCCGGGGTTTGCGCCCAGACCTGCGCCCGTTGCCAGGCCAGGTCCAGCGCGCCGCGCGTGAGCAGCGGCGGCGACTGCCAGCGCAACCACTGGCCCTGGCCACCGATACGGCGCTGCGTCCAGGCCACCACCCGCAAGCCTTCGCCCGGCTCGGCGCTGCTGCGTCGCAGAATACGCAGCACCAGGCCGTCCCAGTCAAGGCTCGGCGTGCCGGGCTGCTCGGCCATGGCGTCGAGGTCGGTGCCCCATTGCGCCAGCGTGGCCTGCAGCGCCAGCACGTCGTCAGACTGCTGCTGCAAACGGCTTTGCGAGCGGCTGATGCCATCCAGACCACGCCAGGCCAGCACCGTCATCAAGGCCATCAGGCTGATCGCCACCAACAGCTCAATCAGGGTGAAACCACGGCAGCCGGGTTTGCATTGCATCAGTAGCGCCCCACCACGGTGGTCAGACGCCAGACGGAGATGTCGCCGTCGAGCACCCGCGCATCGACGCGCCTGAAGTTGGGGTTGGGCGTGGGGCGCACCGCCAGCGCCACGCTCAGGCTGCGCCCGGCCTGCTCGCAGGCCACGCTGGTGTCGCCCACATCGGGCATCTGCTGAAGCAGGCGGATTCTGACCAGCTCGTTTTCAGCGCATAACTGCGCCAGCACCATGTCGCTCTGGCGCTGCGCATGCCGGGTTAGCGCTTGCGCGGCCTGCAAACCGGCCGTCAGGGCGATGGCCACAATGCCCAGCGCCACCAGCACCTCGACCAAGGTGAAGCCACGCAGCGCGTGCTTCATGGAAAAAGACTTTGTCACTGCGAGCCCGCCGTCTCTGGCCCGATACCGCACACGGACCTTGACCCGTCATCGCGAGCCCCCCGTACCCGGCCTGATACCGCACACGGATCTTGAACAGAGACATCGTCACTGCGAGCCATCCGTACCTGGCCCGATACCGCACACGGACCTTGAACAG